>CAYVDY010000521.1:0-5151 GCA_964450255.1 uncultured Candidatus Solibacter sp.
CTCGGTAAGGGTTACGATCACAATTACGTTCTGGACCGTAAGGGCTCCGGGTTGGAAGGCGCCGCGCGCGTCTCTGAATCCACCACCGGCCGCGTGCTGGAAGTCTGGACCACCGAGCCCGCCGTCCAGTTCTACACCGGAAACTTCCTGGATGGGACCATCATCGGCGCCAGCAATCGCCCGTACGGACAGCGCTCCGGATTCTGCCTGGAGACGCAACACTATCCTGATTCTCCCAATCAACCCGCCTTCCCCACCACGGTCCTCAAGCCGGGCGAGGAATACCAGTCCTCCACCGTCTGGAAATTCCGTCTCCTCGGTGTGAATCCGCGTTAGCAGTTCGTCGGGAGGCGGCGTCGCATTGTGGATGCAGCGGCCTCCCGCCACTTATACTTGGTAGTTCGTGCAAGTCAGCATCCTAATCCCTGTCTACAATGAGAGAGCTGTCGTCGAGCGCAGCCTCGCTCAGGTTCTCCAGGCGCCTCTGCCCGAGGGCCTCGAACGCGAACTCGTCATCGTCGATGACCGCTCGAAAGACGGCACCTGGGAGATCCTCCAGCGCCTGGCGGCGGAGCATCCCTGCATCCGCCTCCATCGTCACGAAGTGAACCAGGGCAAGGGTGCCGCCGTCCGTACCGCCATCAGCCATGCCGTAGGCGACTTCTGCCTCATCCAGGACGCCGACCTCGAATACGACCCCAACGAATACCCCATCCTCCTCAAGCCACTGCTCACCGGCCATGCCGACGCCGTCTTCGGCTCCCGCTATCTCGCCGGCGAGGCCCGCCGCGTCCTGCCCTTCTGGCATACCGTCATCAACCAGTTCCTCACCTACACGTCCAACGTCTTTTCCAATATCCATGTCACCGACATGGAGACCTGCTACAAGGTCTTCCGCACCGATCTCCTGAAATCGATCCCTATCCGCTCGGACCGCTTCGGCTTCGAACCCGAGATCACCATGAAGTGCGCCAAGCGCCGCTTCCGCATCTACGAAGTGCCCATCAGCTATCACGGCCGCACGTTCGAGGAAGGCAAGAAGATCGGCTGGAAAGACGGCTTGCAGGCGCTCGGCGTCATTCTCAAGTTCTGGCTGATCGACGATCTCTACGTGGCCGATCACAGCCGAGGCGCGCTCATCAACCAGACCCGCACGCCGGCTTACATCAACTGGGTCTGCGCTCTCCTGCGGCCGCTGCTGGGCGATCACATTGTCGAGGTCGGTGCGGGCATCGGGACGTTTTCCAGCCGCCTGATGGGCCGCCGCATGCGCTACCTCGCCGTGGAATCCGATCCCATCCACCTCCACGCCCTCACCAACCGCTTCCTGCGTACGCCCAACGTCAGCGTCTCCGATCGATGCGACGAAGTGGCGGCGTTCGACTCCGCCCTCGCCATCAACGTGCTGGAAGGCGCGCCCCAACCGGAGGCCGTCCTCGCTCAGTTGCACACCGCCCTCAAGCCGGGCGGCGCTCTCCTGCTGATCGCGCCGCAGGGCCGCGGCAGCTTCGGCAGCATCGACGAGGCCATGGGGCAGCTCCGGCGCTTCGACCGTGCCGACGTGCAGACGCTGCTCAGCAACGCCGGTTTCCAGGTGGAGTCCATGAAGGACATGAACCGCGCCTCCCGGCCCTTCTGGTGGCTGGCCGGCAAAGTCCTCCATCGCCGCAGCCTCTCCAAGGTTACGCTCAAGATTTTCGACAAGACTCTCTGGTTATGGCGTCTGCTCGATCACGTGCTGCCGTGGAAGGGTCTATCGCTGCTGGTGGTGGCCCGCAAGCCACGCTAAGGAAACCATGCGCGCACTCTGCCTCGATTTCGAACTGCGGACACTCGTGGAACGGGACGTGCTCCCTCCGCCCCCGCCCGCCACTGACGAGGTCCTCCTCCGTGTGGAAGAGATCGGAGTCTGCGCCACGGATCGCGAGTTGGCCCACTTTCGTTTCGGCGTTCCGCCCGATGGCGAATCTCATCTCATTCTTGGCCATGAGGCTCTGGCGCAGGTGGAAGCGGTCGGCCCTGGCGTGACTACACTCCGTCCCGCCGATTGGGTCACTCCCCTCATTCGCCGCACCTGCGGCCCGCGCTGTCCATCCTGTCTCGGTGGACGCCGCGACCTGTGCGACACCGGACTCTACCTGGAACGCGGCATCAACCGCGCCCACGGCTACTTCACAGAGTATGCAGTGGACCCGGCCGCAGATCTCCTCGCCGTGCCCGATTCGCTCCTCGACGTCGCCGTGATGGCCGAGCCGCTCAGCGTCGTCGAGAAAGCCATCGAGACCGCCTACCGCTGTCACCCCCTCACGCCACGCACGGCCATCGTCACCGGCGCCGGCCCGGTTGGCCTGCTCGCCGCGCTTGCGCTCCAGGTCCGCGGCGTCGCCGTCACAGTCGTCTCGCTGGAGCCTGAGGATCACCCCCGTGTTGCCCTGCTGCGCAGCGCTGGCATCCCCTACCTGCGATCGCAGGCGCCAGCCCCTGCCGACATCGTCATGGAGGCGTCCGGCGCATCTCAGGCCGCGCTGGCGGCCTTGAATTGGATCGCGCCGCACGGCGTGTTCCTGCTGATCGGCGCGCCTGAATTGGACTTGCCCCTTCCTGCGCTGCGGCTGATTCTGGAGAACCTGACCGTCGCCGGTGTCGTCAATGCCGCCCGCGAGCACTTTGATGCTGCGCTCGAGGATTTGGCACGCATCCGCCGCCCTCTGCTCGAAGCCCTGCTGGAACGACGGCCCTTCGACGCCTGGCGCGACTCTCTGGCCGCGCCCGCGTCCACGCCCAAAATTGTTCATCGCCTGTGTTGAGCCGAAGCCATTCACACGCGATTTTCGCCTAATTTCTCAACTACTTACGCGAAACTGCTATTGACACCGTGCGCTAAGCTGGTCTTAGGGATGACTCGCCGGCCGGCTTCGATCCCTTCGCCTATCAGTAGAGCGGCGGTAACCGAAAGGTTCAACGCTTCCTACGCGGGCCGCCGTCAATGTACGGCGCGCACAAACCGGTTTTGTCCCGATCAGCTCGAAAAATACGGGGCCTTTTCGAAGGCCCCGGGCGAAACAAGGAATTTATCGCCTCGGAATCAAAGAATAGGCCCGGTCCGCTCCCCGAAAGGAACCGGCCGGGCCTTCTCGCGAGGCCGTAGTGCGCCTGCGCTCAGGTGCGCCGCTATGCCAGTTCGCAGATTACCCGCGCCACCGAAGATGGCGGCATCTCGAAACGGATCGTCGCCCCCGCCGCTTCCGCCTTCATCGGCTTCGGCGTAATCAGATTCGGCTCGGCAAACGAATTGTGAGCCTGCGCCTTTGCCGCGCTCAATATCGTGCCCGCAGCCGTCTTCGCCGTGCCGCCCGAGAGTCTCACCTCCACCGGCATCCCCGCGGTCAGGCTCGAATTCGTGCACGTCAACACCAGTTTCTTGCCAGTGATCGACGCCGATCCGTCCAGCCCCGGCAGCTTGCCTTGCGACGGAGCCGCGAACACCGCCCGCACCGCCTGGCCGCCCTTGTGCTCCTTGTACATGTCGAACACGTGGTAGTTCGGCGTTTCCAGGAACTTGTCCTCATGCGCGATATACAGGCTATGGATGCAGTTCACCAACTGCGCCACGTTGGCCATCGCCACCTTGTCCGCATGCCGGTGGAAGATGTCGAGCGTCAATGCGGCGATCATCGCGTCGCGCATTGTCCCGATCTGGCCGAAAAGGTGATGCGGCGCCACTTCGCTGCCCGCCTTGTGCCACGCGCCCCATTCGTCGATGGCGAACTTCACGCGGTGGTTGCGGTCGTACTCGCCCATCACCGTCCAGTGGTCCTGGATCAGGTTCTCCATCCGCACGGCCCTCGTGAGCAGCTCGTAGTATTCGGCGTCGTTGAACTCCACCGGACCGCCGGCCGTGCCGCAGTAATAATGCAGCGCCCAGCCCCAGACGCGATTGATCAGCCCCGGGCTCTTGCGCGTGATCGCCTCGAAGAACCCTCGGGACCACTTCAGGTCGCCGCCGTTCGGTCCCGCCGGAAGGAACCTGAGCGGCTTGCCGAAGTTCGGCACCCACGACGTGAACTTGCGGAACTCCACCGAGTACTCTTCCGCCGAGAAATCGCCGCCGCAGCCCCAGCTTTCGTTGCCGATGCCCCAGTACTGCACGTTGAAAGGATCGGTGCCGCGCTGCGCCGCCAGCGTTGTTGATCCCACCGGCGAGTTGCAGTATTCCACCCACTCGTAATACTCGCGCGCCGTCCCGCTGCGCACGTTGGCCGCGAAGTAGGGCTCGCCGCCCACTTCCTGGCAGAACCGCATGAACTCGTTGGTGCCGAATTCGTTCGGGTCGTACTTCGCCGGCCCGCTGCTCTGCTTGGCCAGCATCCCGGAGTTCGCCCAGAAGTTCGTCCGCTTCGGCCGCTGTGCCCGCGGCCCGATCCCGTCGCGCCAGTTGTAGCTGTCCGCGAAGCACCCGCCCGGCCAGCGGAATAGCGGCGCCTGGATCTTCTTCAACGAATCGATCAACGCCTTGCGCAGGCCCGCCACATTCGGAACCTTCGACCCTTCGCCCACCCAGATCCCGTCATACACGACGCCTCCCAGGTGCTCCACGAAATGCCCATGGATCAGGGGCGAAATGGTGCCCACCGGTTCGTTCAACAATACGGTGATGGACCCGTCGGCGGCTTGCGTGGCGCGGGGTGCCAACAGGGCGCCCGCGGTGGTGGCTAAGAAATGGCGGCGTTGCATGTTAGATACTATATCGAGGGCTTTGCCTTTTTGAAAGCGTTTTCATGACGAAAAAACTGACGGCCCACGTCAAAGCAGCCGGTTGAGCGTCCAAGCTTAGTCCAAAGGTTTTGGACTCCGTGCTGCCCGGCGTGCCGCGCTTGGCGAATTCGAACGTTCTGGTCGGTTTCGACACCTCCGACGACGCTGGTGTCTACCGTCTGAACCCGGAGTGTGCCCTGGTGCAGACCGTCGATTTCTTCACCCCCATCGTCGACGATCCGTACACCTTCGGTGCCATCGCCGCAGCCAACTCCCTCAGCGATGTCTTCGCCATGGGCGGCACGCCGCCGACTGCGCTTTCGATTCCCTGCTATCCCGGCAGGGGCGACCCCGAAGACCCCGGTGATGTCACGGCCCGACCGGGGAAGCGGGCGC
>CAYVDY010000522.1:0-5144 GCA_964450255.1 uncultured Candidatus Solibacter sp.
CTGACGATCTTCTGGGCGCGCGTGCAGTGGCTTGTCGGGCTGTTCTGCTGGTCAGTATCGTAAAAAGTGACCCTCTTGGGGCACGGACCATACTGCAATCATGCCCACCACGGACATCGAAGCTTACTTTCCGGTTCTCGTTCAGGTCATCCTGGGCGTGGCTGTTGGAGCCGCCCTGGTCGCCCTTGGCGTCCTGCTCGGCAAACGGCTGAAAAACAAGGTCAAGGACACGCCATACGAATGCGGCATCGTGCCCACGGGTACCGCCAAGGAGCGCTTCAGCGTGAAGTTCTACCTGGTGGCGATGTTATTCATTCTGTTCGACATCGAAGCAATCTTCCTATACCCTTGGGCTGTCGTGTATCGCGAATTGAAGCTCTTCGCGTTTTTCGAGATGCTGCTGTTCATCGTTCTGGTCCTCGCCGGCTTTTTCTACATCTGGAAGAAGGGCGTGCTGAACTGGGCCGCCGAGGATCAGCCTGGGGAGAACCAGCGCTAGAGGGGCGCAGCCAATGTTGCCGGACAATTTGAAAGAGATGTTTGTGCCCGCTGCCTTGGAATCCTGGGATGCCGAGGCCCTGACGGGTGGAAGCCACGAGTTCGGGGAAACGACCATCTGGGTGCGGCCGGAGAAGATCCAGGCCGTCTGCCGCCATTTGAAAGAGGCTCTGCAGTTCGTTCGGCTAACGGGCCTGAGCTGTACAGACCGATATCCGATGGAGCCGCGCTTCGAGGTCTTCTACCTGCTGCATTCCATCGAGCGGAATGAGCGGCTGCGGCTGAAGGTGGCGTTGCCGGGTGAAAACCCCACCGTGGACAGCGTTGTCCCCGTGTGGGTGGGCGCCGACTGGTACGAGCGAGAGGCGTTCGACCTGTTTGGCGTGCACTTCACCGGGCATCCGGATCTGAGGCGGCTGATGATGCCCGACGACTGGGAGGGGCATCCTTTGCGCAAGGACTTCCCGATTCACGGCCACAAGTACAGCTATCAGAACGACTAGGCATCCAGACTGCGGGATGGGACGGGTAACGGGAAAACGAGGGGAGCCATGAGCGAGAACGGCGAGACGGCATTTTCGGCGGTCCTGGAAAAAGAGCACGAGGAAAAGCTGGCTGGCGGACGCCGGCGCATGACCCTCAATATGGGGCCTCAGCACCCGTCTACGCACGGTGTGCTGCGCATCCTGTTGGAGCTGGACGGCGAAATCATCACGAAGGCGGAGCCCGATATCGGGTTCCTCCACACGGGCATCGAGAAGCAGGCCGAGGCGCTGGGCTGGCAGCAGGTAGTCACGCTGACGGACCGCATGGACTACCTTTCGAACCTCGCCAACAACCTCGCCTACGTGCTGCCGGTGGAGAAATTGCTGGGCATGGAAATCCCTCCTAAAGCCCAGTGGCTGCGGGTGATGTTGACGGAGCTATCGCGGATCAACAGCCATGTGGTGTGGCTGGGGACTCATGGACTCGATCTTGGCGCAATGACGATGTTCTTCTACTGCTTCCGCGAGCGCGAAGACATCCTGCGGCTACTGGAGATGTTCTCCGGGCAGCGGCTGATGACGAGCTACATTCGCGTGGGCGGCGTGGCGCTGGAGCCGCCGCGGGGTTGGGAAAAGGTGATGAGCAAGTTCATCCGCGAGTTCCCGGCGAAGGTGGACGAGTACGAGAACCTGTTGAACACGAATCCGATCTTCATGCAGCGGACGAAGAACGTCGGCTACGTGAGTCTGGAGAAAATGCTCGATCTGGGTGTCAGTGGACCGATGATTCGCGCCGCTGGTCTGCCATGGGACATCCGCAAATCCGAGCCCTACTCCAGTTATGAGAAGTTCGACTTCGACGTGCCGTGCTACCCCGAAGGCGACGTGTACGCGCGGTACCGGGTGCGCATGGAAGAGATGCGGCAGAGCGCGCGCATCATTGAGCAGTGCATGGCTGGAATGCCGGAAGGCGACTGGAAGGCCGATGCCCCGAAGGTGGTTCTGCCGGATCGCGAAAAGATGAAGACGCAGATGGAAGCGTTGATCTACCACTTCAAAATCGTGACCGAGGGCTTCCGCGTGCCGGCCGGCGAAGCGTACGTGCCGGTGGAGTCCCCGCGCGGCGAGATCGGATTCCACGTGGTGAGCGACGGGACTTCCAAGCCCTATCGCGTGTTCATGCGGACCCCGAGCTTTGCCAACCTGCAGTCCCTGAAGGACCTGTTTGTGGGACGGCTGATCTCTGACAGCATCGCCGGGTTGGGCAGCATGGACTTTGTGTTGGGCGACGTGGATCGCTAGAGAGAGCGTCATGACCTTTTCACCCGAGTTGGAAGCTAAGTTCGCGAAGATGATTCAGCAGTATCCCCAAGGGCGCCAGAAGGGCGCGCTAATTCCGATGCTGCTGTTTGCGCAGGATGAAGTGGGCGCGGTGACACCGGACGTGATCGCCGAAGTGGCGAAGCGGTTGAGTGTGAAGCCGGTGGAAGTGGAAGAGGTGATCGGCTATTACACCATGCTGACGCGGGAGCCGCGCGGCAAGCACCACATCCAGATCTGCACCAATATCAGCTGCATGTTGACGGGCGGGGAGGAGCTGTTCGCGCACGCCTGCAAGAAGCTGGGTATCGGCAATAAGCAGAAGACGGCCGACGGACAATTCTCACTCGAAGAAACAGAGTGCCTGGGCGCGTGCTCGTGGGCGCCGGCGATGCTGATCAACTATGACTTCCACTTCGTTGCGACTCCCGAGAAGCTGGATCACTTGATCGATAGTTTGAAGAAGACGCAGTAGGGACTGAAGGCAAGCATGCTACTGAACGAACCACATCCGCTGGAAGTAAAAGTCCTGACCCGGCGTTATGAGTATCCGCAGAAGAACGCCATTGGTGTCGACGAGTACGTGGCCAAGGAAGGCTACGAGGCGCTGAAGAAGGCGCTCGACATGACACCCGAGGCGATCATCGACGAGGTGAAGAAGTCGTCGTTGCGCGGCCGCGGCGGTGCTGGCTTCCCCACCGGGCTGAAGTGGAGCTTCGTGGACCGGAAATCGCCGAAGCCAAAGTACATCGTGGTGAACGCCGACGAGGGCGAGCCGGGTACCTGCAAGGACCGCATCATTCTGGAGCATGAGGGTCACCGGTTGATCGAGGGCTGCCTGATAGCGGGCCGCGCCATCGGATCGAACCGCGGCTGGATCTACATCCGCGGCGAGTACCGGACCCAGATTGAAGCGATGGACCGCGCGATTGCCGAGGCGTATGCGCGCGGTTATCTGGGCGACAACGTGATGGGCTCGGGCTGGGCGTTTCATCTGACGACGCACACGGGCGCGGGCTCGTATGAGTGCGGCGAAGAATCGGCGCTGCTGGAATCGCTGGAAGGCAAGCGCGGCAATCCGAGGCTGAAGCCGCCATTTCCGGCCACTTCGGGCGCATTCCAGTGCCCGACGATTGTGAACAACGTCGAGACGTTCAGCGCGGTGCCGGACATCATTCTCAAGGGCGGCGACTGGTACGCCGCGTTGGGCACTCCGAAGAACGGTGGCACGCGGCTGGTTTGCCTCTCGGGCCACCTGGTGCGGCCGGGCGTATATGAAGTGCCGCTGGGCATGCCGATGATGACGATCATCAACGAGATCGGCGGCGGCGTGTGGAAGGGCCGGAAACTGAAGGCGGTGATCCCGGGCGGCAGTTCCAGCCCGGTGCTGCGGCCGGAAGAGTGCGACATTCCGGCGGATTACGATTCGCTGGCCAAGGCCGGTTCAATGCTCGGCTCAGGCGCCACAATGGTGCTGGACGAGACCACGGACATGGTGAAGCTGATGGCGCGCATCATGAAGTTCTACGCGCATGAGAGCTGCGGCTGGTGCATTCCGTGCCGCGAGGGTACGGCGTGGCTGGCCAAGATTCTGGCGCGGCTCGACGAAGGCGCGGGCACAAAGAAAGACATCGACATGGTGGATGAGCTGGCGCAGGGGATGTTCGGGCGCACGTTCTGTGCGCTGGGCGACGCCGCCGCGATGCCGGCGATGAGCTTCGTGAAGAAATTCCGCGGCGAGTTCGAGGCTAAGATCGCCAACGCCAAGGTCTACGTGCCGGCGCCCCAGACGCAACCTTTGGTGGTCCTGTAGGAGACTCGATGGCGGATCCAATTACACTGACGATCAACGGACGGGCGCTGCAGGTGCCGGCAGGCACTTTGGTGATCGAGGCCGCGAAAAAGCACGGCATCGAGATCCCGGCATTCTGTTACTACGAGGGCTTCACGCTGCAGGCGGCGTGCCGCATGTGCCTGGTGGAAGTAGAGAAGATGGGCAAGCTCCAACCCGCCTGCACGCTACCGGCGGCCGAGGGCATGGTGGTGCAGACCGAGTCTCCCAAGGTGGTGGAAGCGCGCAAGGGCATGCTGGAGTTCCTGCTTACCAACCACCCCCTGGATTGCCCGGTGTGCGACAAGGGCGGCGAGTGCGAGTTGCAGGATATGGTCTTCCGCTATGGGGCCGGCGAGAGCCGCTTCGTGGAGATCAAGCACCACGAGAACGAAAAGCAGTGGAGCCCGGCGGTCTATTACGATCCGGCGCGCTGCATTCTCTGCTACCGCTGCGTGCGCGTTTGCGACGAGGGTTTGGGCGTGGGCGCGCTGGGGCTGACCTATCGCGGCGTGCATGCCGAGATCACGCCTAGCCACGGCGATCATCTGGAATGTGACGAGTGCGGCTGGTGCATTGACGTCTGCCCGGTGGGCGCGCTGACCTCCGGCACGTACCGGTATAAGTCGCGACCGTGGGAGATGAACTACGCGGGCACGATTTGCACGCATTGCTCCAATGGCTGCAAGACGACTCTCAGCGTGCGCAACGGCGAAGTGATCCGCGCCAATAACCGCGACCGTTCGGGCGTCAACGGCGAGTTCCTCTGCGTGAAGGGCCGCTTTGGCTTCGACTTCGTGCACAGTGACGAGCGGCTGCAATCGCCGCTGATGCGGAAGGGCGGCAAGCTGGAGCCGGTCTCCTGGAGCGAGGCGCTGGCGGCGGTGGCTGCGAAGTTCGGCGAGGTGAAGGCGCGGGGCGGCAAGTTCGGCGTTATCGGGTCCACCCGCACGACCAACGAAGAGAATTACTTCCTCCAGAAGTTCGCCCGGCAAGGGCTGGGCACGGCG
>CAYVDY010000523.1:0-5125 GCA_964450255.1 uncultured Candidatus Solibacter sp.
GGCGCCACTATCAGCGAATGAAGCTGACCGACGGCGCGGAGGGATCGGAGAACCACGCAAGCGTGCGCGCCGACGGCACACAAGAGGTCAGCCTCTCCGACCTCAACGTCGCCCTCTACACGATTTTGGAAGCGATCACGCGCCCAATGTCGCAGGACCCTGGATCCGGCCGCCAGCGTGTTCTGCTTGACGCCATCACGGCCAGCCTTACCCTCGCCACTGTTTCCACCGTGACAACGGTCAGCACCGTGACGAACCAAACCCAGATGGGAGGCTTCCCCATCCTGGACGTGCTGTTGAAGCCCACAGACCGCAATCTGTGGAACAACTCCGTGCGCCAGAGGATCTCATAATGCCGACAACTCTCGCTTTCAAGCCGCTCATCGACCTTCCAGAATGGCGGCCCATCGCCAATGCACCAGCGGCGTCCGGTGCGGGCACTCAGTTGGTGGCGGGACTCCGCAACAACAGCGACCGCGGGGCCTACGTCTTCCTTCTGGCGAGCAACACCGGCCTCCACGCCTACGATGTCGAAGACGACGACTGGTTCACGCTCGGCTCGCCAGGTCTGGCCGGTACGTTCGGCGCGGGTGCCGGGGCGGTGATGATGCCGTCGCATGGGCCGCGCGGAACCTTCGCAGCTGGAGCCACCACTTCGAGCGTTGTCCTGAGCACGGCGCTTCCCGCCGCTGTTGCGCCGAACCAACTGGCGAACAAGGGCAACAGCAACGGCCATAAGATCCGGATCATCGGCAACAGCGCGGGTGGGTCGGGCAAGACGGAGGAGCGCTACATCGTCGGCAACACGGGCGGGACCGCGCCCACGCTCTATCTGGACTCGCCGCTCTCGTTCACACCCGCCACGGGCGATGGCTACGAGATCCTCTCGGGACGCCTGTACCTGCTGGGCGCTGGCACACTGGCGGCTGGCGTCTGGAAATACTACGACCTCGCCACGAACACGTTCTCCGGCAACCTTGCGACGACGAACCTGCCAGCCACGATCAACACCGACTCCAGTTTCGTCGGGCTGGACGAGTCCTACGTGCCGTTCGATGCGAATCCGGGTGACGGCTACTTTGGCCAGTTGACGGCGACGGCGGCCACGGCGAGTACGATCACCGGCCAAGCGGCCAGCGGTGACGCTACAGTGCTCGCCAACGAGTATCGGAACTTCCAGCTCCGGATCGTACAGGACACGGTGAACCCGACAGCCGTGGGCCAGCGACGCAACATCGCCTCTCACACGGCAGGTCCTTCCACGGTCTACACGGTTTCGAGCAACTGGACGGTGACACCGTCATCGAGCGCGGTCTTCGTGATCGAAAACAACGGCGATCGCATTCTGCTCTGGTCCGCTGCGAGCACCAGCACGTTCACCTACAACATCACCGCGAATGCGTGGGACACCACGACGTTTGGCGTGCGTCCCGCCGCCATGGGTGCAGGTTGCGTATCGTGCGCATCGTTCTTCATGCGGCCCGATGCCGCGAAGCAAGCCCGCAACAGCTACCTCTTCAGCTTCCGCGGCGGCAACGTGGCGACGCTGGATCTGTTTGATATCGCGGGCGGAGCCAACGGCCTGTGGACCGGCGCGATCGCCTATGGGGGTTCCGGTGGCGTGCTGTTCACCACCGGCAGCACCATCACCCCGGATCCGTACACCGGGAACGGGCGGTTCGCCTTCATCAACTACAGCGGCGGCCAGCGCTGTCTGAAGTTCGATGTGAAGAACCGGGTCCTCAGCCCGGCGTTCTACATGCGCTACCCACAGGGGACGGCAGCGGTGGGACAGCGCATGGCGACGGCTATGTTCGTGGACGGAGCGACGAAGCTCGTGTTCATCCTCCTGCAGCGCATGGGCGGCGCGGAGATCTTCGAGATGGCAGTCCAGAAGTAGGGTTTGATGTCACTCCTTCTGCTGTTCCGACGCGGTGCGAGGGTCAACGCACTGGACGGAGTGCTATCTGCACAGGCAGCCGCCAATGGCAGCTTCGTGGTTCTGCGGCGCCTGGCCGGACCTGCAGCAGGGTCGGCGGAAGCCAGCGGCACGATGGTGAGGCTCCTCGCATTGGCGGGGGCAGCGGATGGCCAGGGCAACACTGCCAGCTTCTTCTCGGCTGTTCGGACGATTACAGCTCACGCCGAGGCGACTGCGCAGGCCTTCGGGCGCCTGACGGCACTTCGCACTTTCTGTGGTGCCGCCGTGGGGTTGGCCACCCTTGGCGCACGGTTGGCCCGTGTGCAACCGCTGGCCGCCCAAGCGACAGGTACGTCGTTCCTGCTGGGCCTGCTCAACGGCGTGCGTGGCCTGTCTGGTGCCGCCTCCGGTTGGGCGCAGGCCCTCGCTGCCTTACTGTCCGCCGTCCTCACGCCCGGTCACCGGAGGTTCTCTGCCCGACGAGAGTCCCGAGCGTTGGTTGTGGATTTCGAAGTTCGCAGCGTTTTCATCCGGCGCGAGCAGCGAGACCTGGCCGTCGGCGGGGAGGATCGAACACTGGCGGCGCAGTTGGAGACCAGGAGTACCGACGCATGACGTTCGCCAAAGATCCTGATGCGGTCCTCGACTACTCGGTGGACTGGACCCGGTGGCTCGCCGGCGACGAGATTGCCACCAGCGACTGGATCGTAACGGCCGGCCTTACCAAGGCCAGCGAAACCAACTCGCCTACGAAGGCGACGGTGTGGCTTTCGGGCGGAGCCGCAGGCCTGAGCTATTCCGTGACAAACCGGATCACGACGACCGGCGGCCGCACCGAGGACCGGTCATTCACTATCCGCGTCGAGGAGCGCTGACCCGTGTCTGACTACATCGGCAACATCGCAGTGCCAGAGATTGCGCCGTCGGGAGTGTTTCCGCTCGTGCCCGACTACCCGCACGGTCGCGCGCAAGTACGCGAAGTCGTCGTGCACCAGTTCGGGTCCGGCAACGCGAAGATCGAACAGCGCTTCTTGCTAGGCACGGGCGCCAAGCGGTTCACCATTCGCAAAGCCTGGCTGCGCGATCCGGACCGAATCGCCCTGCGCAACTTCTGGGAGACGAAATACGGCCCGTATGGGGCGTTCACCTATAACGCACCTAACGACGACGGCCTCGGCACGGCCGCCTACACTTGCCGCTTCGCCAACGAGCCGCTCTCCTGGGAGATGCTGACCGATGCCGTGTGCTCACTCGGCGTCACCCTCATTGAGATCCCGTCGTCCTCGCCCAACTACTCGTTGAGCCAAACGGTGACGCGATTCCCACCGCAGGCGCTCAAGGACGCACTGCTGTCGCAGGTCCAGCAGATAATCCCCCTCATCAAGATCCGGCCGCTTGAGCCCGGATATCCCGCAATCCATCTGTCCGACCGGCGCTGTACGGTGGGCAGCCAACTCTACCAGGCACGCCTGCTGGAATTCGACGGCATCTCGCAGGGCATGGGCAACGAGGCCGACGAGGCGCAGTTTTCATTCGGGAACGCCGACCGCGTCATGCGCGACCTGGCCAACGACGTCGACCTGTACCGAGCAGCGATCGAGTTCTCCCTCTACCACGTCGGCACTGGCATCAAGCTCGATCTCTGGAAGGGCGAGATCGTCAATTGGGCCTGCGACGCCGGTCCGGAGTTCCGCGTCACCTCCGCGGACGGCCTCTACGAACTGAATCTGCCGTATCCCACGCGTAAGATCTCCCGCACCTGCTGGAAGCCCTTCAACTCCCAGGCTTGTCCGTACTCGACTGCCGGCGCTCTCGACTTGGTCCACTTCCCGAACGCCGACGCGTCGAAGTGCGACAAGGGCTACGAGACCGAGAACGGTTGCCTCGCACACGGCATGAAGCGCTACTACGGCGGCATCCTCGCCGAGCCCCAGAGCGTCCGCATCAAGGACAACTCCACCGGCACCTGGGGCTTCGGGCGCTCGCCGCTCACCAGCGTTTCGCTCGTGGCCGATTCCATCTACGATCAGGTCCTGCCGGAGATCTACACCGACTCCGCCATGCCGGTAAACTGCAAGATCGCCGCCGGTCGCGACGAAAGCGATTTCTACGAGGCGCTGGGCATCGTCGGGGAGGGCCCGCTGGTGGCCTTCGGCACCGGCCACAAGCTCGACGGCCAGTACCATCACGGCTACCCCGGCAGCTTCGGACTACGCCAGGTGCTCGGCTCCGATCCCGCCGGCGCGCAGGACTGGTTCTCGCTCGACCTGTCCGGCAATCAGGCCGGAGGCGATTGGCGCAAGGTCTTCTCCGGCAATTCCACCTACAAGGACAACTTCGCCGCGGGCACTGCGTTCCTGGTGATCCGGCGCTCCGACGCCAAGGGCCTCCAACTCTCCCGGCCTGGCGAGCACCAGATGGAAGCCGTTGTCTCGCTGGGGATGAAGGGCTGGGTTTGGACCTCGCCCGGCGTCCGGGTCTGGGGTCCGCCGCTCACCAACCCCATTTGGATCGCCATCAACATGCTCCTCCGCGCGCGGGGCATCCGGTTGGGCGAGTCCGCCACGACGCAGCAGCTCGATCTGGCCGAGACGTTCTTCGACATGAATGCCACCATCGCGGTCGCATCCATCTGCGACGAGCAGGTCTCGAGGCTGGTCGGCTCGGGCACGGAGACGCAGTTCAAGTTCCGCGGCGTGATCCAGGAAGAGAAGCCTCTCCGGGACTGGCTCCAGGAAGTGCTCATGAACTGCCTGGGCTACTACACGTTCGCCTTCGGCAAGCTCAAGATCGGCGTGCGCGTAAACTCCTCGGCGGCCGAGGTATTCACCGAAGGGAATATCTTGTTTCGGAGCCTGCAACTGGCGCCGCTCAAGCCATCCTTCAATCACCTGACCGCCAACTTCGCGGACGAGGACTTCGAGTTCGTCGCAAACTCGGTCGCCGTCTACGACATCGACCACGCGAACCTGATCGGCGGCGGCGCCGGGCCTCTGTTCCTGAAGTCGAGCGTCAATCTATCCGGGAGTTCGTCGAAGTCGCAGGCCGGCCGGATTGTGGCAGCGCGGTTGCGCGAGGAGTTGGGCGGGATCAGTGCGGATGAGTGGAAGAAGGCCCGCCAAGTGGCCTTCAAGACAACCGTCCTGGCGCTCAACACGGAACCAGGCATGGTCTGCTCCATGACGCACCCGGATATGCCGAGCG
>CAYVDY010000524.1:0-5107 GCA_964450255.1 uncultured Candidatus Solibacter sp.
TTCCTGTATCGGACAATTTCCGGGTCGCCGTCAAACCCCCCCCCCGAACGGTTTGCCCACTTTGGGGGTCCCGGCCATGCCCGAGAGTACCTTCTCGAGCTCACTTAGCGCTACATCACTTTCAATCAGCGTGCCCGCCACAAGACACAGATCTCTAATCGCAACGGGCCCGATTGGCCGCTTTAGCATGATGTAGGCTCTTACTAGAGAGTCCTCCGCCGTGGCCGCAACGTAGGTCCTCCGCCACTCTGAGCATCGTTCGCTTCTGCGCCAGTATTCGAGCGCGGCAGCGTCACTCGTCATTCTGCCTTCCACCACTGACTCAACTAGTCCTGACAAGAAGACCGCGTCTTGCTTGACCAAGTATTCGAATCCGTTCCTCGCAAGGCCCTCCTTTGCGAGCGCTCCGAAGTCGGTTAGCCATTCCAACCGCGGGGTCGTTCGATGTTCTAAGACGCCCGGCGCGGTACTCTGCTGTGCACGCTTCTTTCCTGTATTCTCGACAAGGCGCAGAAAGTCTCTTGCCTTTGAAATCAGCTCTGGTCTGGCCCTGCGGTCCTTCAGCTGCGCGAGCGCCACCTTTGCCCACTCCGGTAACAGCGCGGCACACTCCTCTCGGGTCACTGAGCCCGACCGTGAGGATACCGAAGCCAGTATCGGAGCGAGCATTCGAGCGTCGCGCTCCATCGCCTGGCGCATCAGAATTAGGAATTCCAACCCCCACACGAAGGGATTGGATTCGATGCCCTGCGACTGGGTCCTAAGCCTGTGCGCCACTTGGCCTGGCCCGGTCCACGCGTTCGTTTGCGTAAGGAGGCCAAACGCGTAGCACAATTCAACCACTTCAGCGGCATTTTCGGGGGTTGGCACGCCAACTGTCGAGCGAACACGCGGATCAGCCATCCACATGTCCGCTTCGTAAACCGCCATTCGTGTCACCGGCGATCCGGCGGCATCCAGAACGACTGGAGCACCCGATTCTCGCCGGAGCACCCACTTCGGGTAACGCCCGCCTTCGCGTGGCTCGCTTCCGATGAACTTCTTCTCGACGAGGTACGCCACAACGTGCGGCGCTTCAAGAAGGCTGACATCCACGCGGCGCTTGAGGCCCTCTGTCAGCTTGCGTACCAATGCCTCCTTCGAAAGGTTCGGCCCCGCGGTCAGGGGCAACACCATGTTGGCCAACGCCGCCCTCGACTGGAAGACGGTGAGGTAGGTGCGGAACGGAAGCAGTGGATCAGAGTTCGATGCCGCCATGAACGGTAGCTCGCGGTCTGATGTTCATTACAAACGTACGCTTGAGACGTAGGTTGGAGTCTGCTGCTGATACCACGCACTGCCCAGGGCCGAGAGCACGGAGTAGGCTCGCGAAGTCTAGCTGGTCGTTACCAAATTCTATGGAGTCCGGCACTGACGACTTCAGGTTTTCGCGGACTGCTCGGATATCCGGTTCCGTCACAAGTTGGTGCGCTACAAAAGTCTCAACTTGACTTAGGACCTTTTGGTCGACAGCAGATGGTTGCTGCGTAGCAAGCGCGACGGAAAGCCCCATGTTTCTGCCTTCCTTTACCAGTCGCACAAATACTTCCTTCGCTGGGCCACCCACGCCCGGAGCCAACACGGTCTGCGCCTCGTCCAGCGCGATGGTTACGTGAGGAATGCTCGCTCCTGCCAACGTCTCCAGCGTGAGCCTCTCTTCCTGCGAGAGTGAGCTATCCAGAGCGAGTCTCTTGTCTATGAATGCGGCGGCCGAGCGACTTTCCACAACCATTCGCGTTAGAACCGCAATGACGGCCGCTCTGTAGCTCTGCGGTAGCCTGCCCAGCAGAACCACGGTTAGCCGACCAGGCGCCAGGAAGTCTTCAATCTTCACACCTACGTCGGAGAAGAGACCGGTGCCCTCCAGCGCATTTAGGCGCTGCCGCAGTGCTCTAAGAGTTTCGGCGTGGTAGCTGACCATTTCCGCCGCATCGATCGCGTCGACGATGCTTGGAATTCCGAATACGTGTCTCGCCGGGATGAACGTTCCGGAACGGCTGTATCCAGTCCTTGAAACGAGCGAAATCAAGTCCGCAAGGGCCTGACCCATCGGTTCACTGAGAACGCTGATGCCTAGCAGGAGTTCCCATTCCTCCAACCCAAGGGCCGGAACCGGAACCTGCAGCGTGCGGAACCACTTCGGATCCGTCACCCTTTGGTTGAATTGACCTGGGACCCAAGCTTCAACGTTGCAGCTTAGGTTCTGCATTCCCGCACTCACAGCAAGTTGATAGTGCTTGTTTGCCTCAGAGTTCTGGCTTGGTCCTACGCTGAGCCTGGTGGTCCAATAAATGTCCAGGGGATCGAAGAGGAGTACAGCTCGCCTGCGGGTTTGGACTCCGACAATTGCAGGCATCTCATTCAGTGTAAGGCCTTCGCAAAGGACCCCGAGAGTAAAGGACTTGCCGCTACCTCGCTTCCCCACAATGGCGACGACCTGCTCCTTGCTGGTCGTCAGCCACACGCTCGGCGGGGCGCCAGGCCGAAGCTCCGCCAGTTGGCCAAGCCACAGGCCGTCTCCCTTGGAACCGGCAGAGGGCCCGGTCCACACAACGCTTCCTGAAAACTCAAGGATTGGTTTCAGCTTCCAGAGTGGTCCAGCCATTCTCAACCCGCATTCGCGATGGCGTCCATGTACTGCGCGGAGAGGATGTGCCTCTCGTCATCAATTGCACGGTTCAGGACTGTGTCGAGTTGGGACTGCAAGTCTCGCGGGTTCGTGATGTTCCCGTTCCGACATGCCCAAGCTACGAACTGGTGCAGGCCGGCCTCTGTAAATGGGAACGTGCCCTCACTGATGGGCTCGGCGTTCGCCTCCGAACCATATTTCGCTTCCAGTTCGATTCGCTTCTCTGGGTCGACCCAGTTTGAGAACAAACCATTCAAGAATTCCGCTGCTTCCTCGGGGCCAAAGTTGTTCAGGATAATGTAGTGGTCGAGGCCAAAGCGGCTACGTATTTGCTGGTCATTGAGCATCGGAGCCATCTCGTCGACGTCGAGGCACGATGCTGCGATGATGAAGCCGACCTCCTTCGTGCTCTTCTCGGCAAGGATCTAGAAGGCATTTCGCCAGTGTCCGATGCAATCTGTATTCGTGATGTCGGTTAGCTTGGCAGCTTCATCGATCATCAACACCAGGATCTTGTCGTCGATGTCGAGTGACAGCTTTCCCAGCATCCTGAGGACGCCGACCAGTTGAATCGACTGCTGGAGGACTGGGGGAAGCCCCACGGCTCGAGCCTCGGCCGAGCTGAGTTCGACTCCGCGAAGCCAATCCCGGCACGTTCTTGCGCTATCCCCAAAGCCGATGAGCGTCAGAAATGCCCGCGCGATATCTTCCGACTGGGTTTCCTTCTGGATGAGGTCTTTAGCCTTTGATTGATACTTGGTTTGATACTGAACCATCCAGGTTTTTGCTCGATCCAGGCCGAGAGCGTCCAAGAGTGCAGCGTGCGCCACCTGAAAGGAGCTCTTTGCGGTGATATCCGGCAGTTCCACGAATACGCACTGAGCCTTGTAGTCCGGATCCGTGCTTATCGCGTATTCCACATGCCGAAGCGTATGAGTCTTGCCTACTCCCCAATCACCGTAAAGGACGAATTTGGGCGGATTCCTGGTTCTAAACGATTTCCGGAGAATCTGCTTTAGCGTTTCGTCCAGCGTGGCGCGCGCGAACAGCAATTGCGCATCGCCGGCATTCTCGACGGTGAAATCTCGCCTCGTATCTCGCAACCCATACCAAGCAGCCATGGTCTTCATGTTCCCCTCCGACGAAGTTGGCGTTTGCAGAACAGCTTGCCTTCCGAACTTTGGTAGATGGCGGCCGCTTCCAGCGTTAGCGCTCTTACCGTTGGTGCGCCCGCTCCGTAGGACTGAACGAGCATTCCCAATTCTAGATTCTCTAGAGACCGTTGCGTGAGGTTGGCCGATCCAAGTAAAGCGAAGTCGGACTTTGCAGTCCGTGCGCAGTAGAGCTTTGTGTGCAGCCCTTCGACGAATCGAATGTTTGCCTGCCCACTTTGCGCCAGCGCGTCGACCGCCTGCTCGTGCCAATGGTCTACTGGTCTTCGTGTTACAATATACGCGGTCGCGTTGTCGTCGGTCAGCCTCTTGATCATCTGCTCAAAGCTCATCCCCGCTTCCTCGTCGAAGCGAGAGATCCAGGGGCTCACGATGTAAAGAACACTCCACCGGTGAGCTCGCGCAAGAGTCCTAACGAAGGGCTGCAGAACCCTGCGAGTGTGAACTGAAAGCCATGGAGGAAGTTCCTGGTGCCCAACCCGCAAAGCTGAGACCGTACGCGAAGCCGACCGCGTGTCGTGTCTGCGACCGTCGACGATGACGAGCGCCTCCAGGTTCAGGCGAACAGTACTGAGCAGTTCCCTGAGTTGGTTCAACAGATCAGGTGCAAGTTCGTCGTGAGAGAGGGCGCCGGCAAGGAGACGCTCTGCTTCGGCGTACCTGCGCGCCTTGTAGAGGAGGGCCGCAGCGCTTACGGCTAGGATGCCCCACGTCCTGCGCTTGGCCAGCGAGAACCCCTCGAGCGCACGAATTTCCAAATCTGCGGCTTGCGAGAACAGTTCTTGTGCGCCGCCGTGGTCACCTTCGTGGACACGCAACGTGGCCCTGGACGCGAATAGCTGTGCTTCGCGGTGTCCATCCATGGTCATTAGAGGTCCTTCACCTTGGCAGACGCTTTGGTATCCTTTAAACGCTCCAATACGACGACGCGCTCCTTGAATCCCACGACCGAGACGATAGCCCTGCGATCCGACTGGCCAGCGGCGGCCTGCGCGAGTTTCTGGACTACTCGCGCTTGGATTGCCGGCTCCGCTCCTTCGCTTGTACCGGAGACCTCAAGCCGTTCTGCTTCTTCAAGGTCCATCGCTCCAGGAGGTGCAACGAAGTAGTCCGCACCGGATTTGATTTCGGCCCGCGCCACAGCAAACAGCCCAAGTTCCAGCTCCAATGCTGCGAGCGATACCGAATAGGCGCCATCGCGCGTCGTGTCATCGCGGTTGGCCCAGGCTCGCTTCGCGCGATCGTCTGGGCTTCTCCACGCCAGAGG
>CAYVDY010000525.1:0-5081 GCA_964450255.1 uncultured Candidatus Solibacter sp.
GCCGATGTGAATCGTGACGGCTTCCTCGATATCTTCGTCCCCAACCTCAACTACAACAGCCTCTTCGTCTTCAACCCCAAGCGCAAGGCATTCGATAACGTGAACGACTCGTCCGGCATCGCCGCCACCATGGGGCAGTACGCCGGCTGGGGCTCGGTCCTATTCGACTACGATCACGACGGCTGGTCTGATATCTTCGTCGTCCACGGCAACGCCCATCACGAATACGTCCAGGAGGACTCGCTCCTCCGCAACCTGAGCAACGGCAAGTTCCAGGACGTCTCACAGAAGTCCGGCGCGTACTTCGGCGAGAAGTACGTCGGACGTGGCGCCTCGTGGGCGGATATCGATAACGACGGCGACATCGACCTCCTGGTGGTCAATCTCAACGATGCCGCCAAGCTCCTCCGCAACGACGGCGGCAATCGCCAGCCCTGGCTCATGGTGGATGCCCGTTTGAAGTTCCCCACCGGCTCGCGCACGGCCGTCGGCGCCCGCGTCACCGTTTCCACCGGTGCGCTGAAACAGATCGACGACGTCAACCCAGTTCGCGGCTATCTCTCGCAAGGCGACCCGCGCCTCCATTTCGGACTCGGCGGCGCCACCCAGGCCACGGTTGAGATCCGCTGGCCCGACGGCAAGATCGAGCGCCACGAGAACGTCAAGGCCAACCAGGTCCTCAAGCTCGAGCACCCGGCTGTGGCGAAGGTGGCTCGATGATCCTCCTCCGTCTCAGCCTCATCCTCATCGCCCTCGTGGCGGCAGCCGCCCCCAAGCGACCCGTCTACGTCGGCGTGAAAGCCTGCGGCGCTTGTCACGACGGCGCCTCCATGGGCCAGCAGTACAGCAAGTGGCTGCTCTCCAAGCACGCGCAAGGCTACTCCGCCCTGATGAAGCCGGAATCCCGCGAGATCACCAAGATCAGCGGCCTGCGCGGCGACCCTTGGAAAGAGCCCGTTTGCCTCGGCTGCCACTCCACCGCATCCACCGCCGAGGAGTGGGAGAAGGACGACACCTTTAAACCCGAGGACGGCTTGCAGTGTGAAGCCTGCCACGGCCCCGGTAGCGAGTACATGGCCGAAGAGGTGATGCGCAATCGCGCGGAGGCAATTAGAAACGGCCTGAAGCTCCCCACCAAGGAGCACTGCCTCGGCTGCCACATCGAGAAGGGCACCCACGTCAACGTCCTCAGGAACTCGACCGTCAACATCGACAAGGTCTTCTCACAAATCCAGCATCCGCTGCCAAAGCCCTCCGCCATTGTCACTTTGCCCGAAGGCCGAGGCGGCAACTTCATCGGCTCGCGCGCCTGTGGAGCCTGCCACAAGGGCCCGGAACACGGCCACCAGTACGACGTGTGGCGTATGGGGAAACACGCCCGCGCCTGGGCGGTTCTTTCCACGCCGCGCGCCGCAGAAATCGCTGCGCAGATGAGGGTCACCTCCGAACCTCGTTCCGCCTCACAGTGCCTTGGCTGCCACGCCGCCGGTGCCGAAGTCGAAGAGGGCGTGGGTTGCGAAGCCTGCCATGGCGCCGGCAAGTCGTATGCCACCGATGCCATCATGCGCAATCCCGAAGCCGCCAAAAAGGCCGGCCTGCGCATCCCTACAAAACAGGGCTGCAACCACTGCCACCGCGAAACTCACGGCAAGCCTTTCAATCTCGAATCAGCCTGGGCCGCCAACGCGCACCCCTCGAAGATCCCGCCCCCTGCACCTGAACCGCAGTACAAAACGCCGCTCAACATGTCCTTCCGGCCCAAGTCCAACGAACTTTGGATCGCCTTTGAAGCCGCCGGTGCGGTTGGCATCGTGGACACCAGGACGCTGCGCAAGATCGCCGAAATCCCAACCGGCGGCGCAGCCACCGAGGTCGCCTTCACGCCAGACGGCCGCCGCGCTTTTGTCTCCAACCGCCAGGACGACACTGTTTCCGTGATCGACGCCGCCACCCGCAAGGTCACGCAAACTCTCAAGGTGGGCGATGAGCCTCACGGCCTCCTCACCGACGCTCAGGGCAAGCTGCTCTACGTCTTGAACTCCGCCTCCGACGACATCTACATCTACGACGCCGTCACCCTGAAGTGGATCAAGAAGCTCTCTGCCGGCCGCTCCCCGTGGTCGCTCAGCCTGTCCCCCGATGGCGCGTCCATTCTCGTCACGAATACGCTCTCGCACATCACCGGCTTCCGCAAGCCCTTGAAGTCCGAGGTCACCGTAATCGAAACCGAACGCGCCATCGTCACTGACCGTTGGATGGTCCACGGCGCGAATCTGATGATGGGCGTGGCCTGGCATCCCACCGGACAGTTCGCGCTCGCTACGCTCAACCGCACCAAGAATATGGTTCCCATGACCCGCCTCATGCAGGGCTGGACCATCACCAACGGCCTCGCTGTTCTCTGGGCCGACGGCACGGTCGATCAGGTGCTGCTCGACACGCCCGGCATGGGCTTCGCCGATGCCACCGACGTCGCCTTCACGCCCGATGGCCGCTACGCCCTGGCCACCAGTTCCGGCACGGACCGCGTCGCCGTCATCGATTGCGCCAGGCTCACACAGCTCGTGAAGGCCACGTCAAAGGAGGATCGGAAATCAGTTCTCCCGAACCACCTCGGCAAGTCCGCCGACTTCATCGTGAAGTACCTGCCGGTGAAGGCCAGCCCGCGCGGCATTAGCGTTGCGCCCGATGGCCTGGCTGCCTATGTCGCCAACGCCATCGACGACTCCCTGACCGTCATCAACCTCAAGACCCTCCAACCTTCCGCCCGCATCGACCTCGGCGGCGCCAAAGTGATCACCAAACAGCGCTTCGGCGAGAGGGCGTTCCACAACGCCAGTATCGCTTTCCGCAAACAGTTCAGTTGCCACAGTTGCCACCCTGACGGCCATGTTGACGGCCTCACCTACGACATCGAGGCTGACGGCATCGGAGTCAGCCCCGTCGAGAATCGTACCCTGCGCGGCATTCTAGATACTGCCCCGTTCAAGTGGGAGGGTACCAACCCGTCCCTGGCTCGCCAATGCGGCGCCCGCCTATCAGTTTTCTTCACGCGCAACCAGCCCTTCACACCAGAAGAACTCTCCGCCATCGATTACTACATCACCGCCATCCCACGCCCGCCAAACCGCTATCACACGCCTGGCGAAAAATATACGCCCGCCCAGCGCCGCGGAAAGGCAATCTTCGAGCGCACCATGACCGCCGACGGCAGCGTCATCCCGCCCGAGGGCCGCTGCATCACCTGCCACATGCCGCCCTACTTCACCACCCGCCAGATCTTCGACGTGGGCACGAAGCAGGCGCTCGATCGTACCGGCAAGTTCGACACGCCGCACCTCAACAACATCTACGATTCCGCCCCGTTCCTCCACAACGGCATGGCCGACACACTGGAACAGATCTGGACCGACTTCAACCCGTACGACAAGCACGGCTTCACCAACGACCTCACCAAGGACCAGCTCAACGACCTGATCGAGTACATAAAAACGCTATGAAACAGAATTACATCGCCGCGTTTTTGCTGACCGCCGCGCTGGGCCTCGCCCAAACACCGGCCGCCAGCCCGAAACTCCCCTTCGTCTACACAAAGTGGAAACAGTTTACCAAGGCCGATGGCCTGCCGAACGAGCACGTTTTCGCCGTGAAGTCGGACGGCCCGCGCCTCTGGGTCGGTACCGAGGGCGGCCTGGCGTTGATCGATAAGAAGTCCGGTAAAGTCACCAAAGTCTGGACCGAAGCTGATGGCCTTCCCTGGCGTGCCATCAGCGGCATCGACATCAATCACAAGACCGGTGAAGTGTGGCTGGCCCTCTTCGGCGGCGGCCTGGCCCGCTTCAGCGGCGGCCGCTTCGATCACTGGCACCAGATGAACTCCGGCATCGTCAACGATGTGGCATACGGCGTCGCGGTGGAGAATGAGAATATCTGGGTCGCCACCACCGCCGGCGCCTCGCGGCTGAACACCGTCAGCGGCGAGTGGACCATCTACACCGAGAAGAACGCGCCCATGGAAGAGATCTGGAACTATGGCGTCGATTACCGCGACGGCAAAGTCCACCTCGCCGTCTGGGGCAGCGGCGTTCTGGAATTCGATGTCGCTACTTCCCGCTGGAAAGACTACCTCGATCCCGACGGCGAGATGGAGATCGATCTCTACCGCGACGACGGTATCGTCCACGTCATCACCACCGGCGCCAAATACATCGACAAAGCGCTCTGGGTCTCCTCTTACTTTGGAGTCTGCCGCTACGACGGCCGCAACTGGCGCGCCTATTACAACATGGATTCCGGCCTCCCTTCGGACTTCAACAATAACCTCGCCGCCCGCTCCGGCAATGAGGCCTGGTTCGCCACCGACAAGGGCGTCGGCGCCATCATGGACGCTGCCTCCAACACCTGGGTCACCTACACCCGCGACCCGAAATCCAACGCCGGCAAGGCTGTTGTGAGTCGCGACAAGGTCGTACTGGAAACCATCGAAATGGGGCTCAATCTGCCCCATAACTACATCGTTTCGATGGATGTGGAGGGCAACGACGTCTTCATCGGCACCTCCAAGGGCCTCGCCTGGGGCATCGGCGATGGCTACTACGGCGGCGTGAAAGACCGGCCAAAGCAGGTCGCCGAGCTCCGCGGAGGAGTCAAATGAAACTCGTCACCCTCCTCGCGCTCATCACGCTCGTCCTAACCGCCCAGCAGTATCCGCCCATCGGTCCCGACAACTCGCCGGAGACACAGGAGGTCCTGCGCCGCATCAACAACCTCGGTCCCAGCGAGGTTCCCGACCTCCGTCTCAAGCGCGAACAGAACTACGCCAAAACCTCCAGTGACGTCGAGCCCTTCGGCGGCGTCAAGCCCTACAAGGAGCACTTCCTCTTGCAGATGGAGTACACCGGACCCGGCCGCGCCGAGCCCGAACCCGGCCCGGAGCTGAAGAGCGTCCGCATCGGTTTCATCGGCCCCATCATGGCCACAGTCTCCATCGCCACTGGCGGCAAGAGCCACGAAGAAGTGCTCGGCAAGAAGATGCTTCAGGGCGCGCAACTCGCCATCGAGCAGGCCAACGCCCGCCGCGG
>CAYVDY010000526.1:0-5070 GCA_964450255.1 uncultured Candidatus Solibacter sp.
GTTAGCAGCCGAATCCGGCGGTTCTGGGTGTCGACAACGTAGAGCTTGCCGGCAGTCCCGACCGCAACTCCGACTGGAAAGCGCAACTCGGCGCTCAGGGCCGGCCCTTGGTCTCCCCAGTCACCGAATCTGCCGTTGCCAGCCACATTGTGAATTGTGCGGTTCTCCACGACAACCCGGATGCGGCTGTTGGAGGTGTCGGCGATAAAGATGTTGCCTGAAGCATCCACGGCCACACCGCTGGGATAGCGTAGCTGGGCGCTGGTGGCTGGGCCGCCATTGCCGGAATAGCCGGGCAGGCCGGTGCCGGCGACCGTCGTAATGATGCCGGTGGAACTGATCTTGCGAACACGGTTGTTCATCTGATCGGCGACGTAAAGATTTCCGGCCGAATCGAGAGCCAGGCCGATTGGATGATTGAGCTTGGCTGCCGTGGCCGGGCCGCCATCGCCGAAGATCCCCGCAGCCCCCGTGCCGGCGACAGTGATGAGTTTGCCGTCAGTAGTAACCTTGCGGATGCAGTGGTTGTTGGAGTCGGAGAAGTAGATGACTCCGGCGGAATCGACCACGATGCCGGTCGGCAGGTTGATCTCTGCGTCCTTCGCAACGGCAAAGACGGTGTCTGTGAGATCGGGATCCTGGGTATTGCCGGCGACGCCCGTGCCGACGACAGTTGAAATCGCAGTGCCTACAATCTTGCGAATAACGTTGTTCACCGAATCGGCGACGAAGATGTTACCCGACCTATCCACTGCGACGCCGCACGGGTAGTTCAGAGCCGACGTGGAAGCGACCGTCGCCGCGGAGTCGTAGCCAGAGAATTCCTTCCCGGCGATACTGGTGATATTACCGTCCGTCCCGACTTTGCGAATTCTGTGGTTGACCTGGTCGGCGATATACAGGTTGCCGGAACTGTCCAGCACGACGCTGATCGGGTTGTTGATCTGTGCGCTGGTGGCGGCGGCGGCGTCGCCCGTGAAACCGGCTGAACCGTTGCCCGCTACCGTGTTAATGGTGTACCGTGGCGGGGCCTGCCCGAAGGAGAGAGCCGGCAGAAGCAGCAACGCGGCGCTGAGCAGGCTGGACCTAGTCCTGGAAAACATGAATTCGGACCTTTCGTGCAATCGCATTTATGTTTCCCCTACTGCTGCTTTGTGATCACGGGCAGAGTGAAGATATTGGATACTTCAAAGCTCTGTGCGATGGTGGCTTCGGTTTTCGGGTTAGTCGGCAGATCCGGGTTGAGCTCCAGATGCACCTCGTAGATGCCGACCGCGCCGACCCTCAGGCCGGCGAACAGAACGTTGGCTGTCTTGCCGCCGATCAGGGCGGAGACGAACTCCGTGGCATCGTTTAGCGCCGGGCCGTAATACGGCTGCCCGGTGGACATCGCGTCACGCGCTTCCTGCGGGCTGACGAGTCCAAGTCCGCTGGCAAGCACTACGATGGTCTCGCCGGGGATCGCCGGGTTGTCTTCAGTGACTATGGCCCCCGCCTGGTTGGCGCAGCAAAGAGCGGAGTTGAAGGCTGACATGATCACCTGAGCGTCACTGTTGGCGCTGGCCGCGAATGGAATCCCGTTGCCCTCGATGCCGGGCACCCTTGCCTTCAGCCGGATGCGCTGGAACGTGCCGGAGGCCGAAGCCTCTACTTCCGGATCGTTGGCATTGATGATGGCGATTAGATTGTCTCGTACGATCGTGAGCGTATCCGTGGTTTGAACCGTGTATGAGTACGAGCGGCCCCGGATGGTGACGGTGGCAGTGTCGCCACCCTTTACGCCGCCATCGACCGATACCGTTCCGGTGGCTGAACTGCTGGAGTGGTATGCCAAACCCGCTTGCGGCTGCAGGTTGGGATCACTGAAGACCGCAGGGTTCTGAGGGATGATTGGGATTCCAACTGCCGTCGATACAGTCACCCTGCCGTCGCTGCGGCGCGCTCTCACTACACCCGTGGAACTCGTGCCATCACTGGCCTCCACAGGAATCTGAGCGATGATGCGGGTGGGAGAAACGGCGACGAGCGGCGCCTGAACACCATCCACAAAAAACTCAACGCCGCCGAGCTCCCGGGGGAGCGGCTTGGTGAGATCCTGAGCCGGCACCGTTATGTCGGTCATATCCTCGCCGAACACGGTGACCAGCGCGTAGGGCGCGATACGCGCCGCATTCTGGCCGCCCCGAAGGTTGGCGCCACTAGTGCTAACGAGGAGTGTCGCGTCTACGGGATCCACGGCGGTTGCCAGCGTCACGTTGTTGCCAAGGAGTCCACTTTGGCGGGCCGTCAGGATGAGGGTGCCGAAGGCCTTATTCGGAATCGCGCGGACCCATTGGTCACCCGTTGCCGGGTCGTTAAATTGAGCGACGAAGTCATCGATGATGTTGCTATAGGTATCGGCACTCACCGTCTTGTACTTATACTCGCGAGGGTCTTTGACCGTACCGTCTTCGTTGAGGTCCGCCGAGTTGCCGATTTTAATCGAAACGGTGACATCTTTGACGATGCTGCCGGAGAAAGTGACGTTTGCGATGGCGTAGACTTCCGGGCTAGGGGCGTTTCGTACGGCGGTCAGCGGCAGGGCGAAGTCGCCGGGCGAATAAAGCACCACTCGGCGATTGTAGGTGTCGGCAACGTACAGGTTCTGGCCGTCCCAAGCCAGCGAAGTGGGTGTCCGGAACGAGTCTGTGGCGGCTACACCTTCCGGATTGGCAGAGTCCGATGCCTGATTCAATTCCATGGACGGTTGACCCAGTACCAGATCCGCCGATGCGCCGTCAGTCCGCGGAACTTGATTCCAAACCAGGACCCGGTCGTTACCAGCGTCGGCAACGAACAGGCGGGCGCCGTCGCTGAGCGCGTACCGGGGAAAGTTCAGGGTTGCAGCGCAGCGGGCTGGATACTGGGCCACTCCGTTGGCGTCGTTGCCAGTTGTCTGGCACAGTTTGGACGAGTTGTTAAACACCGACGAGGTCATGTCAGGCTGCCCGACCACCACGTCGGCCGGTTGGCCGTTCTGTGTGGGGATGGAGTTCCAGATGAGAACCCGGTTCAGGCCCAGGTCGCTGACATAGAGCCTAGTGCCGTCAGAAGTTACCGATGTCGGTCCGAGCAAGGAACTGGCGGAGGCAATCCAGTTCGGGAACTTGTCCTTCTGCTGATTAGAGCCCAAGTCCTTCTGCCCAAGGGCGAACTTGGCGGCTTGCCCGTTTTGCGTAATCTCGCCATAGTAGAGGACGCGAGCGTTGCCCGTATCGGCCACCCACAGCCCGTTGGCGGCATCAAGCCATGCGCAGTTGGGACCGCGCAGACCCTTGTCGCTCAAACCAGGCAGCGCGGTCTTGAAGTCCGGTTGGCCGACCACGAGATCCGCAGGGGCCTCGTTTGTGCTGGGCAGGGTCTTCCAGATCAGCACACGGTTGTTATCGCTGTCAGCCACGGCGAGGTAGCGGCCGTTGTAAGCCACGCCGGTGGGCGTCCGAAACGTACTCTGCCCGGCCGCCTTCAGCTCTGTCGTGTAAAAATCAGGCTGCCCCAGCACATTGGTAGCCGATCCCACGCAAGATGGGCAACGGGCGTCCGTTTGAGGGACAGGGGCGCGCCGGTCCGGCACGAATGAGCTGACATTTCTGTACACCAGGACGCGCTGGTTCAACGGCGTGCCTCCGATGCCATTGGAGTCGGCCACAACGAGCGTGTCATTGGCGTAGGCCACTCCACCCAGCGAACCCAGCAGCTTATCGCTGGCTCCGGGATCCTGTTGGGTAAAGGGCTTCTGGCCGATAACCGCCCGGGCTGCCTGGCCCGTCGAGAATTGCTGGGCCTGGCACAGGGCGGAGGCCGCGAACAGTAGAACAGTCCACTTCATTGGATATCTCAAGGTATGCAAACTATCAGTATATCAAGGGTTAGGGGGTGGATCACTGGAGAACGCTCTGTAGTGATGACGCGCCGGCACCCGATTCGGGTTTCACCAAAGGTAGTCCTTGGCGATCTTGCGGCGTTCGTGGCCGTCCAGGACGTGAACCACTCGTATTTTCTTCAACTTGGAGGGCGAGAGCTGCCCGATCGGCAGATAGATGATCTGGCGGCTCAGATGCGCGGCGATGGATCGGAAAACACTTCTCGGGGGGTGCGCGGCAACATAAACGACGTGTCTTTCGACGCAGTAGTCCAGTGCCGCCAGCAGAAGACGCTCGGCTTTGGTCTCGGCGAAATCGTAATCCGGGTCGCGCCACACGTCGAACATGCGCCTCGGCGGGAGTACCATAGCGAATCCACCATACTCGGCCCGTCCGATGCCCGGTCCCACCATGTGGTCGAACGGTTGTGTGGCGTAGAACGACATGTCGCTCTCGTTCTGGTGCTCTCCCAACCAGGTGGTCTGGTAGGTGTAACGGTCCAGGCGATCCTCGTCGAAGATGACTACAACTGCACCGACATCGCCGGTAACGCGGTCCAGCTTGCGGACGTAAATCTTGCCCTGGTGCCAGTTGCGGATGGTTTCGCGGATATCCACGCCGTCGTGCATGGAAGTGGTGAAGGGCTCCACGCGGACCCGGTCCTCGCTCAGCAGACTCTTGGCTCGGTTCTTCAGGAAGCGGCCGTAGTCTTCAATTACCAAGTCCTCGGGCGGATAGCTGCAGATGGAGGTGCCGTCCACCTGCTCGGCCCACTCGCCCGGCAAGGCCTCCTTGGGCCGTTCCTTGAGCCCGCGAGGCATCAGTCGCTGTTTTTTCCTTGGCAGGCGCCGGCGCAGGCGAATTCTGCGGCTTTGCAGGAAGATCTCATTGGCGGAAAGATTGGCGGTCTCGAGTTCAGAGTGATTCTGTTGCCAGGCGTAGGAGTTGGCGGCGTGCCAAACCTCCCAGGCGAAGTTGTCGTCCACGATCGAGCGCGCGGCGACTGCCAAATCGAACAGCCCGGCGATGAGCTGGCTCTCCAGGGCGGCGAGGTTGCGTGTGAACCGCGCCATCATGCGCCGCTGCCAGTGGGCGAGCTTCTCACCGGTTTGCACGTGATAGTTCAGCTCGGCGTCTTTCAGCAAGCGAACCTGCCACTGGCGGCGAT
>CAYVDY010000527.1:0-5050 GCA_964450255.1 uncultured Candidatus Solibacter sp.
GGTCACCGCGCCGTCGCCGGTGCTCTGGTTGACGCGCCGAGCCGCCTCGGCCAGGGTGCGCAGGGGGGTGGCATTCAAGCCGGAATTCGTATCCGCGCCGATGGCTGGATTGACCCAGATTTCACCGGGCGCGGCCGGTTGCGCGGGTAGCTGGCCGGCGCGAAGGATGCCCGCTGCCATCGCTGCCTGGAGGGCCTGTCGTCTGTTCATCATGCTTCGAATCGCTCCTGTCCTCCTTTGGACGAAGGGGAGAGGCGCAGTGTGAAAACGGCAGCAGGATCTCGTGGGCGGCGCAATCAGGATTCGGGAGAGGGATCGGGGTACACGTCGAGTATGGCGGCCAGACGCCGCGCGAAGTCGATGGATGAGGCTCTCGGATGGTTGGTGCGATGCACCTGGAGCGCCCAGCGCGCCTCCTCGACCTGGCGGACCATTGCCCGCGTTTCCTGGAATGACGAGGGCGCAGCGGCGAAGGAGGGGGAATCGATGCGCACTTTGCCGGCCTGCAACGCCGAGGGAAGTTGCCTGTTGCACCGGCAGGCGGCGGTATCGGACGCGAGACCACAATAGCTGCGGGTGAACGTGAGGATGGCGGAACGCGCGTGTTGCAGGCGTTTCCGGAAGAGGCTTGGTGAGATCTCCAGAGCATCCGCCGCCTCAGGCCCCGGCAGTTCCATAATCTCGCCGAGCACATATGCCAACCGGTGCGGCCGGTCGACACACTGCAGCATGGCCAAAGTGCAGCCGACTTTGACCTCTTCGATGAGCAGCGACCGCTCTGTTTCTTCCGGCGCCTCGAGTGTCAGTCCACTCGTGAGGTCTTCGGCGAACCGTTCGAAGCTCAGGTGCATCCGTTCCACGGCGCTCTTCTTCACATCCAGCACGTAGTTCACCGCGATCCGGTACGCCCACGTCTTCAGCTTGCTGCGAAAATCGAACTGGGAGAGATGGGTGACGATCCGGACGAGAATCTCCTGGGTGGCATCCTCCGCGTCTTCCCGGTTGCACAACATGTGCAGGGCAAGCCCGTAGATATCACCCTGAATGGCTCTGACGAGCCTATCGAGCGCGTCGCGGTCTCCGTCGATCGCGCGCCGGGCTTCGTCTTCGAGCACTACCGGTGTTGATTCGCTTCGTTCTTCCCTCATATGGAGCCATCCCAGAGCCCGATAATACGTCCAGCATAGCGCGCCAGTTTCAAGGCGGCACCCGCAACGGGCCGCGGGAGGAGGACAGGGTGAGCACCCTCCTCCCGGACCGCCGAGATCAGCGAACTGCTAACGTCTTTCGCTCGAAGGGGGCACCAAGCCCTTCATGCGCAGGTAGGTCACGATGTTGCCGTAGTGCTCGTTGTTGTGGGCGGTATTGAACGACAGCACGGTCACCTTCGCCTGGTCGGCACCGAAGAACTTCACCAATGCACCGGCCTGGGCGTCGGTCATTCCCTCATAGGCCTGGTCGCAATAGGCAAAGCCGTCCTTCAACGCTTGAACCAGGTCCGCCTTGGCCGTCTTGGACTTCTCGATGCCGGGCGCAGGATTGGGCTTGCCCAGGACGGCCGAGCAGAACAGGTACTGGGCATCGGCGACGTGTCCGATCAACTGGCCGAAACTGCGCACGTCGGGGGAGGGCTTAAAGGAGTAGTTCTCCTCGGGCATCCTTTCAGCGGAGCGGATGATGTTGTTCTTGGCCATGTTGTGGAGGAACTTCTGCCCCCCGGAGACCGGGTTCTGCGCGGCGGCTGGCGTTTGAGCGCTCAGCGCATTCGCGCAAAGCGCCAGGGCGGCGATCATCAAGGCTGTCTTTCTCATTTCAGGTCTTTCCTTTCTTTGTCCCATCGGCCGGATGCCGGACGGCCGGAGTCACCGTGACACCCGCAAGTTCGAGAAGTGCGCTTCAGTTCCGACGCCGATCCACAGTGCCACGGCGCCCTGACTGTCTCCCAGTTTAAGGTCATTAACGACAAGGACAGGCTGCGAGGCGCCATGCACATAGAGCCGCGCCTTGCTGCCGCTTACCTCCACCTTGATCTTCGTCCACTCGCCCGGAACCAGGTCCACATACGATTCGTACTTTCCGGGCGATTCCTTCCGCAGACGGTTCCACTCAAATTCGGGATGGGCGATGTATTGCGCCGAATGATTCCGTCTCAACTGATCGTCGGCCCGGCCATTGGTGGGTCGGAGGTAAAAACACTCGTACTGCGAAGCGCCGGAGGCCACGCGGAAGGCCACGCCGACAAAGCCACGGGCATCGGCGAAAGCACCGCCGGCACGTGGTTTCCCACTGAGTTCCAGCTCGATCACGCCGTTGTGGAATTGTGTATCCGGAAGCACAACGATCCCACCGCCCGCAGCTGTCGTGCCTGCTGCGAACGCTGCGTCCGAGGCAGGCGTTGGCATCGCCCGGACCGCTTTGCGGCCCTGATAGTTGACCGCCTCCAGGCTGACGCCGCTGGGCTGGAGGCCTTCTTTCGAGTCGAGTGCGAAGGTCTGGCCGGCACAGGCGAGGGGGAGTAGCACGGCCGCGGTGAGGCCGGCAGCCGTCAGATGGAGTGAATGCCTGGGGATCATGCACTTTTGACGACGGGCAGGGGGGATGTGTGAAAGTCGCCGAGTACTTTCTTCGTGAGGCTAACGAAACAGGAGCGGATCCGCGCTCCGGGCTGCGCCGGGTGAAGCGAGAAGCCAGAATGCCTGCCGGAACAGACTCAGTCGAGATCGACCGCGCAGGCTTGCTTCTGAAGCATGCGGATTTTCCACGCTTGACACCACCTGCCGGATTCCCTATAGTCCCCACCAAAGGGCTGCGTCCTCGATAGCGGATAAACGAACCGTTTTAGAGCTTTATGTGACGCAAGGGACGTACCTGCCGTGGGGCGACGCGCTCTGAAGGCGAAGTCCGGTGAACGACCCTGGAGCTGACCATGAAACCCCTGGTTAGGTTCTACGCTATTTGTGCGATGACGCTGCCGATGTTGCTTCCGGCGCATGCTCAGACCAGCAGCGTGACGGTGAGCGGGAAAGCGAACATCTTTGCAGCGGGGCGCGGTGTGGCGTTCGACGGAGTGGTGCCGCCGGCGGTGCGGTTCGCGGCGGGAACGGGCCACGTGGTTACGTTCCCGGCCGTCGCGGGACAGATCGCGTGTAATGGAATCGCCTACGAACCGCTGCATGGTCCGGACGGCACGTTGAGCGGGTGCGGAAGCAAGGGGACCAACATCTCTTCGTGGGCGGGCATATCGGGGATCGTGCACAAGACGCGCGCGATGTTTCTGGTGGGAGTGTTTCTGGATGAACGCGAACCTGCGGACCCGGCCCCCGAGCGACTGGATTTCTCGACCAGCGAGAATTACGGAACGCTATCGCCGTCGATCGGGCAGGTGTTTTTCATCGGGGACGGCCGGTCGGCGGGCGGAGCACTTCACCAATTGACGGCGCCGGCGGCTGCGACGCGGCTGTACCTTGGATTCGCGGACGCGCTGAGCTTCAGCGGCGCGCCGGAGGCTTACAACGACAACAACGGTTCGCTGCAGGTGACGGTGGCGGGGCTTACGCCGTTCGTCCCAGGTCCGGTCGCAACGGGCACGACCATGACGGTAAACGGAAAGTCGAGTATTTACTGGTCGGGGGGGGATGCGAGGTGGCCGACCGAAATGTCACCGGGTTGGAAATTCACGGCGGCGCCCGGGCGGGTAATGACGGTTCGGGCGTCTGGTTCGGTAACGTGCAAGCCAGGGATCATTGCGCCGCCGGAAGGGACGGCCTCATGCGGGCCTAAAACCGACCTTGACCCCTACGGCTCGATATCGGGCATCAAGCATCCATCGCGCTCGATGTTCCTGGTGGGCGTATTTCTGAATGATCTGAAACCGGGCGGGTGGCCGCCGACCGCGCTGGACTTCACCGATGACGGTTTCACGATACTGGAGCCGCTGATCGGACAGACCTTCTATATCGGCAATGGTGTGGGCAAGCGGTTTGTAGTTCCGCACAATGCGACGCGGGTGTTTCTGGGCTACGCGCGCAGCGATCAGATGATCGGCAATCCCGGCTGGTACTATCAGGGCGGCGGGTCGCTCACGGCGACCATCGACATCACGGCGGGAGCCAACACGGGTGTTTCCCCCATGCAGGTGGATGCAAAGTCGAACTTGTACGCAGCGGGACGCGAAACCGCCTTCGACGGTTATCTTCCGCCGATGGTGCGCCTGACGCCGGGGCCGGGCAAGGTTCTTACGGTACCGCAAGTGACCGGAAAGGTACGTTGCTGCGGGGGCGGATATGTAACGGCGGACGGGGCGAGTTACCACACCAATCTGAACCCCTACCTTGGCCTGTCGGGAATTCAGGTGCAGTGGCGCGGATATTTCCTGGCCGGCGTCTTTCTGGACGACACTGTTCCGGACGGGGCGCCTCCCGAGAAGCTGATATTCAAGGAGCCGTTCGACTTCCCCTCGTTGGAGCCACAGCTCCGGCAGGTGTTCCTCATCGGCGACGGGGTCACGACAAGAGGAGTGCCTCACGAGTATTCCATTCCGGCGGCCGCGACGCGGCTCTATCTCGGCTTCGCCATGGGCCGCCTGTTTGCGGGCGATCCCGGATTCTACTGGGAGGCGAGCGACTCCTACACGGCCACGCTGAACATCAGGGCTGGTACGGCTCCGCCACCCTCCTGCACGTACGCCCTCAGCGAAACCGCGCGTTCAATGCCGGCACAGGCAGGCGCCGGCAGCGTGTCGGTCACCACAACCGCCGGCTGCGTTTGGACAGCTGTAAGCAACGCCGCGTGGATCACTGTCACGTCTGGCTCGACCGGCACCGGCGCGGGCGCCCTGGCCTATTCGGTCACCGCCAACACCGGCCCCGCGCGCACCGGAACTCTGACCGTCGCTGGTCAAACCCTGACAATCACTCAGGCCGCTGCTGCAACCGTCTGCACCTACTCCATCAACCCCACCACCCAGACCGTCCCTGCCGCCGGTGCGACACTCCCGGCCCAGGTCACCGCGGGGACCTCGTCCGATCTGGCCAGCCTCCCGAATCGACGG
>CAYVDY010000528.1:0-5043 GCA_964450255.1 uncultured Candidatus Solibacter sp.
CGCGCAGCATGTGGAGCACCACCTGGCCGTCGGCCGGCACCGGAAGGTAAGTAACGCGGGGGCCGTGGTTATCAAGCCGCTTGCGGGTATCCAGGATCGCCTTGTGCTCGGTGGGGGCGGTGATGATGTGCTTGCCCTTCTGGGCGTACATCTCAGCCACTCCCTTCAGCGCGAGGTTATTGGATTCGGTGGCGCCGCTGGTGAAGACGATCTCCTTCGACGTGGCGCCAATCAGATCGGCGAGCTGTTTACGAGCCTTCTCCACAGCCTCTTCAGCCACCCAACCGAAGGAGTGGTTGCGGCTGGCGGCGTTGCCGAAGCTCTCTTTGAAATAGGGCAACATGGCGTCCAGGACTCGGGGGTCCATCGGCGTCGTGGCGTGATTGTCGAGGTAGATCGGAAAGTTAAGCATTATCTTGGCAGTTCCTTGGTCGATCGATTCCGTTCAACTGGTGAGCACGTGCAGCGACGCGAGATCGCCTTCGATGGCTCGTAGCACCTGGCTGGGCTTGTCGTCGGCGGACAGATCACTTATGGTGATGCTGTGTAGCAGGTTCAGGATTCCTTCATGCACCTTGCGCAGCGGCTCCCGGACAGTGCACTGGTTGGAGAGCTCACACTCGCCGCTGGCGGTGAAGCAGGTGGTGAGAATGATGGGGCCGTCGATGGCCCGGATCACCTCGAGAGTTGTGATCGTCGCGGGGTCGCGGGAAAGACGGTATCCGCCATTAGTGCCTTGTTCAGAAACCAGGAAACCATCGCGCACCAGTTTTTGCAGGACCTTGGAGAGAACGGGCAGGGGGATACGGTAGGTCTCCGCCATCTCCTTGGCGCTTGCAGTTCGCTCGCGTCCACGAAGGGCGAGGTGCTTCAGGCTGATGAGACCGTAATCGGCCTTCTTGGTGAGCTTCAGCATCCGTCTCCTCTGATCTCGGACTATTCCAGTCCCAGATTTAGATTAGCATCCCGCAAGAAACGGGTCAAGGGGTCAACTCACTATGTTTGCATGACGTTAAACTCAGACAAAATTTGTCGGCTATCCGGTTTCCAGGCGGGATGAACCGCCGATTTGGGTGGTTTGCATGATAGACTGGAGCGTGCTTTTCGAAGGGCTGCCGCTTTAGAAGATGATCCAGCTGTTTCGAGTTTTCATCCCCGCGTCCGTTGTCGGACTTCTCGTTTCGGAGATTATCCTCGCCTATTGCTGCTACGCCTCGGCGTTCTATCTGCTGGGCGAAGACGATTTCGTCATCTATTACGTATTTGAGGGCGGCTTTGAGCGAACGGCGCTCGTGGTGGCGACCCTGATTCTAGGCATCTACTTCAATGACCTCTATACCGAACTGAGGGTGGTTTCGCGGCTGCGTCTGGTGCAGCAGATGTGCCTGGTACTGGGCCTTGCTTTTCTCGGACAGGCGCTGGCGGGGTACATCTCCAACGACCTGATACTTGGCCGCCGCCACCTGATGCTGGGAAGCGGCATTGCGCTGGTGGTGCTGCCGCTGTGGCGCATGTTGTTTGATCACGCGGTAATGCGGGTGTTCAACAAGGACAGGATTCTCTTCGTCGGCGCCAACCGTCTGGTCCACCAAGTGATGGAGGAGATTCAGGGCAAACCGCAATTTGGGATCGTCAGCATGGGCTATCTCTCCGATTCGGAGGACGAGCAGAATACCTTCGCGGTGGGGCCGAGGCTGGGGCGGATTGAAGATCTCCAGAAAGTGTGTGGAGAGGACCGGCCGACGCGGATCGTCGTGGGCCTCTCGGAACGGCGCGGACAGCTCCCGGTCAAGGCGTTGCTTCAGCAGAGACTGAGCGGAATGCGGGTCGAAGAGGTCTCCTCGCTGTATGAAGTAGTGAGGTGGAGGGTTTCGGTTGAAGCGCTGCGGCCGTCAGAGCTTCTCTTCGATCACCCCTTCGGTCCAAACACGACGAATCTCATGATCCAGCGGTTCTACTCGTTCGTCATCGCGCTGGTGGGTGCGGCGATCACGGCGCCGTTGATGCTGCTGGTCTGGCTGGCGGTCCGCGTGACGTCGCCGGGGCCGGCGGTTTACAGGCAGCCGCGAGTGGGACTGCAGGGGAGGGTGTTCAACGTCCTCAAGTTTCGCTCCATGTACATCGATGCCGAGGCGCGGACTGGGGCGGTTTGGGCGCAGAAGAACGACCCGCGCATCACGCCGCTGGGGCTGTGGCTGCGCAAGCTGAGGCTGGATGAACTCCCTCAGTTCTTCAACGTTTTGAAGGGCGAGATGGCGATTGTTGGACCGAGGCCGGAGCGTCCGGAGTTCGTGAAGGTTCTGAGCGAGCAGATCCCGTTTTATGGTGAGCGCCACTCGGTGCTGCCTGGCATAACGGGTTGGGCGCAGATCAATCACAAGTACGGCGATACGATGGAGGACACCATCACGAAGCTTGAGTTCGACTTGTACTATCTGAAGCACCTGAGCTTCTCGCTGGACATGTACATTGCCTTCCACACCGTCAAGGTGATGTTGATGCGAAAGGGCTCGCAGTAAACTAGAATAGGAATGCACCCCTTGAGCGGGGTTGGCCTAGCGGTCGGGCGTCAGCCTTCCAAGCTGATTTAGACGGGTTCGACTCCCGTACCCCGCTCCAAATCAAATTAGATGTTTGCAGCTAACCGACCATCCGGCGCGTTGCTCGCGATTCTCCTCCTCGGCGGGCTCCTGCCGGGCTCACTGCGCGCGCAGCCCATGCCAGCGCAGATGAGAGCGGTGCTGGCGCGCGAGTATCAGTTCCCGGCGGCGGAACTGGACAAGGCGGAGTCTGGCCGGGCGGTGGCCAGGATGGTCCCTACGCAGAGTCCCGACGACGTTCGCATGGCAGGCGTAATTCGCATTCAGGTATCCTCCGACGAGTTCCTGCGGGCCTACCGCCAGATTGAAAAGTTCGAGGTGAGCAAAGAGGTGCTCCAGACCGGGCGGTTCAGTTCGCCGCCGGTCGAGGCGGACATTGCCGGGTACCAATTCTCCGACTTCACGAAGTCTGAGCTTAAGGACTGCCGTCCCGGGAGTTGCTCGTACAAGCTGCCCGCGTGGTTGATGGAGGACATGCACGCCAAGATCAATTGGTCTGCTCCGGACGCGGAGATACGCGCCAAGGCGCTGCTGCGGCAGCACTGGATCGCCTACCTGCGGCGCTATCAGCAGCAGGGCGATTCCGCGCTGGCGGTTTACTACGACACCCCGACGCCGTACTCGCTGGCCGATGGGTTGCGCTCCGTTATCACTTCCGCGAAGGGGTTATGGAGCCAGTTGCCGGACATGGCGAACTACTTGGAGTGCTTTCCGCGAAGCAAGCCGGCCAGCGTGGAGGAGTTCTTCTACTGGCAGGAGGCGGCGTTCGGCCTGAAGAAGGTTTTGCGGTCTCAGCATGTCATCATCCAGAAGTTGCCCAACCCGGGGGACGCGCACTACGCCATCGTCTCCAAAATGCTGTTTGCGACGCACTATTTCCGGGCGGCGTTCGAGTTCAAGTACGTGTATCCGGTGCGGACCGCTTCGGGCCAGCCTGCGATCTGGCTGATGGCCTGCCAGCGGTCGTACGTGGACGGCATGACGGGATTCCGCGGGGCGATTCTGCGCAAGATCGCCGAGAACCGTAGTCCGTCGAGCATGGCCGACAATCTCGAATTGGGCAGAAAACGATTGGAGCAGGCGCGCCGGGCTCAGTGAGAGGGTGGGTGCCGAGGCTTCTGGTAGTGCTGGTGGCGGCGAGATGGCGCAGATTGGCGGGCTTCCGGTGATCGAACTCGGTGAGGATCACCGGGCTTTGCACGGTAGTAGGACTCGCCGAGGATGTTCATTTCAGCCTTTCCGCCGTAGGAATGCAAGCACCGCCTGAGCTCCGTCATCGGCGCGTGCGCCGTACGCCGCCCGGTCTTTCTCCCGCCGCACCTGATCTTCGACCAGTTGCTCAAATGTCAAACCCTTGGGCGAGCGGCCCTGCCTCAAGTCTGCTCCCCTCTCCAGCAACAGCAGCACGGCCGGCCAATTCGGAATGGCGGCCGCGTAGAGCAAGGCCGTCTCGCCATTAGGCCCCGTCGCGTTGACAGAGGCGCCATGGTCCAACAGCATAGTCAGCACGGCGGTACTGGAGCCGAGACCGGTGCCGGTAAAGAAGATAGGGCGGCCCGACGAGTTCTTCTGGTTCGGATTCGCGCCGGCCGCAAGCAAAAGCCTTACCGGCTCTGGCCCGGTCTTAGCCTCCAATTGCATTGCCATCTCCAGCGGGAGTTCATATTCCGTGGCTTTGTTGGGATCTGCGCCCGCCTGGATCAGCACCTTCAACACTTCCTGCTGGTCCGGGGTGAGGCGCGCTTGCCGCAACGCGCTGATTAATGGTGTCATGTCCGCCATACCCGAACCGTTGACATCCACCTTCGGCGCGAGCGCTGCCACGGCGGCGGCGTCGTTCCGGCGGATTGCCTCCACCATCTCGCGCATCGGGCCTGCCCTGAAGAACGTCAGTTCGCCAGCCGAGTTGGAGTTCGCGCGGAACTGCGCCTGCGAGTACCACTGCATGGACCCTGCGATCAGCAGCGGGGCCGCGGCGAGCGCAAACGCCAGCCCGCGCCACCCGGGAGAACTGGCCTGCGTGAAGACCAGAATCGAGACGAGAAGCGGCAGCCCCGGAAGAACCAGGAGGTACAGGGCTGCCGCCAGTGGACTCGTCCTGGAACTCCCGGCCGCAGCCAATCCAAGCACGAAAATGAACAGCAGTATAGCAACGTCCAGGGCAACGAAGCCCCAATAGGCGAGCTTTATCATGCGATGGTACTCCCTGCCCGGCCTCGGGCTGGTTGGGATAGCGTCGTGACGCAATCCAGGGTTGATAGCCCGGAAACGTGGTGGAACGTTCCGGTTTGGGTGAGAGGTTCGGGCATGGTGGGGATTTCGGCGAGAGAGTCGATTGACATCGCTACTCCAGGGGCTCAGGCCCCAACCGCTTCAGAAACTCGTCGCGCTCCAGCGACAACGCGGCCCCTTCACCGCCGCTGGTGGCACAGGATGCGCTGCG
>CAYVDY010000529.1:0-5041 GCA_964450255.1 uncultured Candidatus Solibacter sp.
TGAGTGGTGATCACCTGGACGTCACTCTATTTGTACGAGCGCTTCGGCATGAGCCTGGCACAGGCCGGCTTCGCGTCCACGTTCTTCCTGCAGGCGGGTAGCTTCGCCGGTATTTTCGCAGGCGGTTGGCTGGGCGACCGCTGGAGCGCGCGCAATCCACTGGCCCGCGTTTACCTCCCCGCCGCCGGGTTCGTGGTTTCCGCGATCTTCCTGTTTCTGAGCGGAGTGGCCACACAGGCGAGTGTGGCCCTGGCTGCGATGGCAGCCTATGGACTGGGACGCGGCCTGTACGACGCGAACATCATGCCGCTGCTGTGTTTGACAGCCCAACCGGAGCAGCGCGCCCCCGGCTATGGCGTGTTCAACTTCGCTGGCACCTTCAGCGGGGGCATCACGTCTCTGGGCGCAGGCATGTTGAAATCGAGCATTGGACTCGACGGCGCATTTCGCTGGAGCGGCTCCATCCTGATGATCGCAGCCCTGCTGCTGCTCAGTCCCATTCGCCGCAGCGTCAGCGAACAAACCCAGCCGCCCGGCTCGCGAGATAAACTGCAATCAGCATGATCTACCGGCGTTCGTTTCTGCTGGCCATGGGCCCCCTGGCCCTCGCACTGCCCGGAGTGGGCGTGCCGGACTTCCGCGGCAAGGCCCTGGACGGCACGGTCTTCACGAAGGCATCACTGAAGGGCAAGCCGGTCCTGATTCAGTTCTGGGCGACATGGTGCGGCTACTGCCGCCGGGACCAGCCGGCGGTGGAGGAGATCGCACAGCAATACCGTGACAAACTGGCGGTGCTGGCCGTGAGCGTCCGCGAGGACAAGGCAACTGTTCAACGTTACCTGGAGCGTTCGCCGCGGAAGACACGGATCGTGCTGACTCAGGACACCAACCTGGTTGCGGTCTTCGAACCGCAGGGATTCCCGTATTACGCGCTGCTCGACGCGGAGGGGAAAATGGTGGGGGAGCAGCCCGGCGCGGGCGGTAAAGAGGGCCTGCAACAACTACTGACGCGCGTCGGATTCAGAGCTTGAGCGCCGCAGGCGTATAATTCCATTTCGGCATACTCGCGGCCAACCATCAGGTGCCGTCGCGGACTATGCGGAGAGTGTTGCGTTTCGACAAGCAAGGAGATCAGCCATGGATCGTAGAGATTTCGTCAGCGGAGCCGGGGCAGCCCTGACCTCGTCGCTGTTTACCGGCAATGTGCGCGGCGCCAACGACAAGGTAGCGGTGGCCTTCATCGGCCTTGGCGCGATGGGCTCGGGCAACCTGGGCTATTCCATGAAGGTGCCCGGGATGGTACCGGCGGCGCTGTGCGATGTCTACCAGCCGGCGCTGGAAAAGAATCAGGCGGCGGCGAGGCGCGGCGGCTTTGAGCCAAAAATCGTGAAGGACTTCCGCGAGATCCTGGCCGACAAGTCGATCGATGCAGTGTGCATCTCCACTCCGGACCACTGGCACGCCTACATGGCCATTGAAGCCTGCAAAGCGGGCAAGGATGTCTACGTCGAAAAGCCCGCATGCGTCTACGTGGAAGAGGGCCGGAAGATGGTGCAGGCCGCGCGGAAGTACGACCGCGTAGTGCAGGCCGGCACAATGCAGCGTTCGGGAGGGTACTTCAAGAAGGCCGCCGAACTCGTTAAGAGCGGCGTGTTGGGCGAGGTCACCTTCTGCCATGCGTACCAAAGCGGCATGACCCCGAAAGCGGGCTGGGGGAATCCCGAGGACGGCCCGGTCCCGGCCGGCCTGGATTGGGACATGTGGCTGGGCCCCGCACCAAAAGTCCCGTTCAACGAGAATCGCTGGGGCGTCACCAAAACGACCTTCCCGACGTTCCGCTACTTCTGGGATTACGCGGGCGGCGCAATGACGGACTGGGGCGTGCACCTGATCGACCCCCTCCATCAGTGCTTCGACGAGGCCATGCCGCTGTCGATTTCGGCCATGGGCAGCAAGCTCTACGTCACCGACAATCGCGACACGCCGGATACGATGATGGCGACATACGAGTATCCGAAATTCCTGACCACGTACGAGAGCCGGACCTGCAATCCGCTGCCGATGTTCGGCGATCACGGCGCCGCTACCGTGATTCACGGCACCGAGGCGTCGCTGATTGTCTACCGCCGCGGCTGCTGGCTGATCCCGAACCCGAAATCAACGGTGGAGCCGCAGACGTTCGAGAAGAACCCTGAGATGAGTGAGATGAACGTGAAGCACTGGAACAACTGGCTGGAGTGCATCAAGTCGCGCGCCAAACCGCAGAGCGACATCGAGACCTGCGTGCGTTCTTCGACTGCGTGCATTCTGGCCAACATCTCCCTGCGCACCAAACTGCGGCTGGATTGGGACGAAAACGCGTGGACCGTGAAACAGGAAGCCGCCCGCCCGATGCTCAAGGCGAAGTACCGCAGCCCGTGGAAGCTGGAGGTTTAGCGCCGGGTAGCCACGTCGACCGGGATTACCAACGACCCCGCGCCGGCGGCGGTGAATTCGAGCTCGAAACGGCCGAGGAAGCTGGGGCCCAACTGCCAGTAGAAGATGCCGCTGCCGGCATCGAAGGTGGAGCCGATGGGAATCGGGCGGCGTTCGCCCTCGAAGCGCAATGCGGCCGTCCAGGACTGGCCTGCGGGCAGGTGGATCTCGAGAAGCTCCAACTCGCTGAGCTGAACTGCTTCGCAGAGGCCATCGCCGGCCTGGCGGATCGGTGAGAGCGCACGGGCAGGATCGTAGCCGGTGCGGAAGGCCGGATGGCCAGCCGCGGGCGCGGACGGACGGCGGGCTCTCGTAGCGCGCAGGAGAGAGGGTTGGTCTTGCGCGACCGCCGGGAGCACGTTCTGGATTTCGAAGAAGCGGCTCCCCACGCCATCCGCGTTGTTCATGTTGTCGTAGACGATCCACGCGATGGTGTGCATGCCGTTTGCGAACTTCGTGGAGTCGAGCTGATAGGATCCGCCGCTGGCGGCACTATTGGCGTAGCCGGGGAAGATGGAGGCGACGTCTCCCCGCGGCTGAGCGTAAGTTGGATGCGCGAAGCTAACCCCATCGATATTCACCCAGATGCCGGAGCCATCATTCGGAATCATGGAGGGCAGCGGGGTGAGCGCCCAGCCGTTGCTGCCATAGGAGGAGCCGGAGATTGTCTCTCCTGGCGCGGGCGAATCCAATGCGCCGAAGGGTTTCGCGGAGGTTTTGTTGGCGACAGTGACTGTTTTCGCGCCGAGCCTGGTCTGGTTGCCTTCCGCGTCCACGGCGATGGCGTGAAACGTGTAGACGCCGTTGCCGTTGGGCCCGCTGACGCTGCGCAGCGCGTTGGAGAGGAGCAAATAGCCCCAGCCGGCGCGGTAGGCGGCCGGGAAGCCGGAGTGGATGGACTCGACATCGGGGCGTGAGCCGGCCACGAAGATGGCGTCTCCGATGTAGACGAGCCCATTGGAATGGGTGGGCTCCGCGCCGAGCGGATCGCGCCAGATAGTGACCTTGTTGACTCCAATGTCATCCAGCGCCCAACCGGTGACGGGGATGCCGCCGGCGAGCCCGGCGGCGCCATCGGCGGGAGTATCCAGCGAGCCAAAGGGCAGCGCCGTGAAGACCTTGACGCTCAACGTGCAGGTTACGACAAGGCTTCCGGAATAGGCGCTGCCGGCGGCGATTGTGACCTTGCCAGTGTAGGTACCGACCGGCGGCACCGAGGAACGGACGACAGAAATCGTGAACCTGCCGTTCCGCTGGCCGGCGATGGGAACGGCGCTGAGCCACGGGCTGTCCGAGGTGGCGGTCCAGGTGTTAATCCCGGCGGGACCGAACACGGTAATCTCCTGGGGCGCGGTGGTCACGGCGCCGCCCGGAATAGCTCCAAAGATGAGAGTCCGGCGGCTGAGCGAGTGCAGCGAGGTGAAACTCGCCGTCACGCTGGACGGTCCGGCCAAGGTAAGTGTTCGGGGCGATATGGCGCCTGTCAACGCGCCCGAAAATGCGGTGAAGGCAAAACCGGCGCCGGCCGCGGCGCTCACGGGAATGGCTGTTCCGCTGTCGAACCATCCGGTGGCTGGCGTGATCGTGCCGGCACCCGCCGGACCCGCCGAGGTCGTCAGTAGGTACTGCGGGACGAAGGTGGCCGTGTAGGTGACAGCGGAGACCGGCGCGGTCACCGAATGAGCCGCGGCTCCTCCGTCACTCCATGCCGTCCAACTCAGGCGCGTGCCCGTCGCTCCCGGCACTATCGCGGGTGCGGCGATAGTATGAACCGTCCCAGAGTGCCACTGCAGCGTGCACGGCGTCACGCAGGCCGCGCCGTCTACCGTGATGGTCAGCGCCGATGGCTGGGTTGCGAGCGTCACGGCCACCGGCACGCTCACCTGGAACTGGTAGGGCACGCTGACGCCCCGGGCCGTGGTCACAGTCACGTCGCGCGGGCCGAGTGCGGCTCCGGGCGCGATGGCCAGAGTCGCGGTCGCCTGCGTGGCGCTGTTGACCATCAGGGTTCCGGCCGTGACGCCTGTTCCGCCGATTGCCAGCGTGGTCCCATAGAGAAAATCAGATCCAGTGAGGGTCACACTGATGTTGCTGCCGGCCACGCCGCTGAGCGGCTGCATCGCCGTCACGGCCGGCGGCGGAGCGAGCTCAACATTGTTCGATGGATAGATAGAAGTGCAGGCCATCAGGCAAGGCGTGTCTTCGAAATCAGTCGGGATTGCCTGCGACCAGACAGCAGGCCCGGTCTGCCGTTGGAAGTGGAGGTGGTCACCGCAGGATCTGTAATTGTTGGGTGTGAACGCGCTGCTGCTATGGCCCTGATCGCCCAGGTACGCACCCCGGCTGACGGTCTGGCCCGGCTTCACCTGAATGCTCCCCGATTTGAGGTGAGCGTAGAGTGAATAGCTGCCGTCCAGATGGGCGAGCACCACGTGGTTGCCTGCACCGCTATAGGGATCGTTGCAGGTTCTGGAAAAGGCGTCCCAACCCGCGGTGCAGGGGGGGTTCCTGCTGCCGGCTCAGTTGTTGGCACTTGCCCCGCCGCTTCCCCCCCCCCCGGGCGGGG
>CAYVDY010000530.1:0-5039 GCA_964450255.1 uncultured Candidatus Solibacter sp.
TCCTTCATGGATTCTCTGAGTCTAAACCCGTGTCTCAAAATTGGGGACAAGTCCATTCCGCGTTTTGCGCTCTGGTGTAGAACGCTTCTTACCCCCCGGTCCGAACGTACTCAATTGAGACCGACTTCACATATTTCCTCTCTTCTGGGAAATTCACTTTGATGCAGCCTGACCAGAGAACCCGCAAATGAGAGTCGTCCATCCACTGTACGGTCAGATGTTGCGGGTTGCGAATGCTGATTACAACTCCGCTTGGATCGTCTTCGTCCGGGCGATCCGAGCCGCGTGGCAGCAACTCAACAACCGTCTGTACGGAGGTGGTTGCACCGCAATCCCGTTCGTAAACGACCGCTGTCCATGCGCGAGTCGGCGACTCCTGCCGCTGCAGCATTCGGTTGCCGCAAAGCGAACATCCGCCCGGCATCCCAACCACGGCCAATAGCATGCCTGTCATGGCGTTACTCATTTGGGGTCGGCTCTCCTCGCGGTGGGGCAATCAAGTATCCAGTACCCGCATGAATCAACGCTAGCTCTATTTGGGAACTCCCAGCAGGAAACGCAGGGCGCTTCAGCGCAGGCATTCCAACGTCTTCGCAGCTCGCAAGAGCAGGAGTCCTACCATGGCATTCTAAGCTGCGTTCGGACCACTTGCCTGATTCCGCCACTTTCAGCCGAGCCGGTCACAGACCCGAAATTCCCGGCAATCGGCTGAAAACACACGAAACCACCCCACCCGCCGCCCAAGTTTCCTTGACTCCCCGTAGTACACTCCTTCCGGGAGCTCGAACCATGGCCTTACTCCGCATGTCCGACAAAAAACTCGCCGCCAATCGCGCCAATGCAAAAAATTCCAAAGGTCCCGTCACGCCCGCCGGCAAGGAAAAGGTCTCCGCCAACGCCTGCAAGCATCACCTCTTCGCCCGCAAGTTCAAGCTCCACCCCGCCTGGGAGGCCCGCATCCGCGACCGCGCCCTCCCGCTCCTCGCCGATGTCGAAGATCCGGCCGAACACGCCGCCCTCCTCCATTACCTCGTGTTCAATTTCTGGATCCTCGAACTCAACGGCTACTACGCCCGCGTCCTCGATGCCCACATTCGCCTCCAACACGGCAGCGAGGCCCGCGGAGTCCACCACTTTTGCACCACCCAAACCAGTCTCTTCCTCGCCATTCACTCCCGCCTGCACCAGCTCCGCGTCGATGCCGAACGCGCCGAAAAGGCATGGAAACTGGCAGCAGCCAACACCGCCAGAAAACGAACAGTCCCACAAATTGTTGAAAACGAGACTCTTACACCCGCCCCAAAAAAGCTTAGCTTGGCGGCCGGAGCCGGAGCCAGAACGGCATTCGCCGCCCCTCAGAATTCTTCCGCACCAGCCGCACAAATCACTTCCAGACCAGGAGCATCCTCCATCGCTGGTCGGTCGCCGCCGGAATCTTCAGAAACCGCACGATTCGCCGCAGCCTGACCGCAAACGCCCCTCGATCTTTCACAACTGAACCAGTTCTCCGCCTGCGCGGGCAGGCTGCCCATCATTCCGCCGCGGTAGAGTCCAGCAGCAACCGCTCGGCCGTAGGCATCGCGGCCGGCAAAGGCAGGCTCACACGGCCCGTCGCCGCCCACTCCACCCCGCGCGCCAGCATCGTGCGGAACCCCACGCAGCGCACGTTCGGATTCTCCTCGTTTTTCCACGTGTGCCCCAGCATCGTCGTGTAGATCCGCCCCCTGCCCCACCGCCGCACCCAGTCCATCGGCTCCCGCTGCTTCGAATCTTTGGACCATGCATACGTCAGGATCGTCAGCTCTTTCTCCAGTGCCCCGCGTACCGTCCGCGATGGTCCGTGCTGCCCGTGCGTCAACTGCTCCGCCGGATGCATCCACAGCTTCGGCAGGCCGCGCGTGATCGGATGCCTCGAATCGCGCGTTGTCATCTGGAAGTCGTGCCGGGGACCGTGCCCCGGATTCAGACCCTCACCCGCCGGGATCACCACCACTCGCTCCTGTTCATCCAATATCAACCCTGGACCAAACGACTTGTCGCGCCACCCCAACCCGATCATCTCGTTGTACTCCGTCCACTGCAGGAACGCGTTGTTCGCCGCATGGAAGATCACGAAGCCGCCGCCGCCTTCGACATACTGCATCAGCGCGCGCTCCACAGGCTCAGGCCACCGCACGCCTGCCGCCGTATGCCCGCCATTGAAGTTGTTCACCACCACGTCGTACTTCGAGAACTCCGGCCGCCATGCGGCCCACTCGGCCGCCGTCGCTCCGGTCTTGGGCGTCGTCGAGATCTCCACGTCGAAGATGCCGGCGGCCCGCAGAATCCCTGCAATCGCACGAGTGCCGGCCTCCCAATCGTGGTTGTTGATGCCGTCGATCACCAGGACACGGATCTTCGCTCTGGCAGCCAGCAGCCCACATGTAGTCCACAAGATGCTCCGGCGGGTAAGGCGAGTCATGACTCCCAGTCTCCCTCAATCCACAATCGCGCGTCAGTCTCCCTTTCACCCGCCCGCTGGAACGCGGTTTGTTCCACGAAGAAACCGGGGGTTTACATTGAACCTGTTTCATGTATACTGTCAAGTAGGTTTGATCGTCCAGCCAATCTCAGGTAAGATCCAACGGCGTTTTCCGCTCGTCCTTCTTTTCCTTGAAGTTAGCCCGCCTTCCGACCAGTAAAGGATTTAGCGTGAAAAATATTTTTGTTGGCAACCTCAGTTTCGGCGCAACCGAAGATTCCCTGCGTTCGCTGTTCGAAGCGTATGGCACCGTTGACCGTGTTAGCATCGTGACCGACCGTGAAACCGGCCGCTCGCGCGGCTTTGGCTTCGTTGAGATGAGCAACGACGAAGAAGGCGACCGCGCCATCGCGGCAGTAAACGGTAAGGACCTCGACGGCCGTACCATGAACGTGAACGAAGCTCGTCCCAAGACTGAGCGCAGCGGCGGCGGCGGCGGTGGCCGTTCGGGCGGCGGCGGCGGTTACGGCGGCGGCGGCGGCGGTGGTCGCAACCGCTGGTAGTTTTTAGTTCGAATCGAACCGGCCGGGGATACTCTCCCCGGCCGGTTTTCATTTGTGCTCACCACTCAGGAGGCTTGCTTCTGTGCAGAAAATCATGTTTGCCTTACTGACGGCCGTGCTCGCGTGGGGCGCCGACAACGACTGGGCCACTGTGCGCGCGCTCCGCGGCGGAACAGAAATCCGCATCATTAAGAAGGGCTCGCCTCAGCCGATCGTGGCAAAAATGGACGAGGCAAGCGACGAGAACCTGGTGGTCGTCATCAAGAACGAACAGGTGGCTATCCCCCGCGATCAGATCGACCGTGTCGATGCGCGGCCCGCCCAGGCCGGCGGACGGACCACCAAGGAAACGAAGACCACAGCAGGCCCGCCCGATGGCAAGGTGGCCGCGCCGCCCTCCAGCGTCAAAGGGCCGGATGGCCCATCCACTTCCACTTCCACTTCCACATCGATAACGCGCGGCTCCAAGCCGGACTTCGAGACAGTCTACCGCCGCCTCAGCGGACCTAGCGCACGTCCCTGAAAACTACCTTCTGAATCTCGCTGCCGCGCTCATCCGGAGTGGACGTCAGCGAATCGATCCGGGCCGAATAGTAGTAGGGTCGAATCGAGGCGTCATCCGGCTTCGACCTGAAGTTGTAATAAAGCGTCACCGGCTCCCCGAAGATCTGCTGGCTCGTAATGTAGCCCACCATGGCGTGTTCCAGCGAATGGTAAGCGTTCTTCCAGGGCCAGGCTTTGGGCTGGTCATTCAACGGTAGATTCGTTTTGCCGTCGATTGTGGTCCAGATCTCGCCATAGCGCTTGTCGGGGAAATAGGTCAGGGAGTAGTTGTGGGTGTTCGGCAGGTACTTGGCGGCCAAGGGATCGGTCATCCCCAGCGATCCGGCGAACTGGTCAAGTTCGGCATAGATCCACCAGCTCTTGTTGATGTCCACCTTCCCGCCTTTTTGCGGCGCGCTGGCCCACGTGCCATTGTCGGCCAGATACGCCCGGTCGAGAATGCGGCGGCCGTTCGTCTCCGCGAAATCAACAAGGCTCTGATCTCCGGTCATCAGTCCCGTGTTGCGGATCATCCACATGGCTTTGATGGAGTGGCCGAAATCAGTGGTGCCGGTCTGCTCCAGATCGAGATCGGATGGCTTGTCCACTTGCAGAAAGAAGACATTCTCCTTGGGCGAGTAAAGCTGGCCGATCATGATGTAGGAGAGTGAAACACAAGCCCATTTGAGCTCTTCCTGCTGATCCGCCGGAAGCGCCGGAGCCAGCATGATCAGGTACGCGTTCATCTGATCGAGCTGCGCCGTCAGCTTTCTTTGGTCCGCACGCGCGGTTCCGTTGTCCGCCAGCATCCAGTTCAAGGCGCTCAGCTTGGGGTTGTAGTAGTTGTCGAAGATGTAGTTCTTGACGTCTAGGATGTCGGGCAGAACCTCTGGATCGCGCGTTAAATAGTAGTAGAACGAGATTCCCAGCAGACCGTAGGCGAGTTGCTGCGGATCGCGAAACTCGCGCTGTGGACCCCAGACACCAGTCGTGGCGTTTTGAGTCTGGGCGATGCCGCCCCCCTTCCGGTCATAGGCGTTCTCCCGCAGGTACTTCACACCGGCCTTCATGTAGTCCATGAATGCCGGATCGCCTGTCAGGTGAAACAGCACGCCGTAGCCGTATATCTGCCGCGATAGCGCCACCAGGTATCGCTGCCGGTCTGAAAACAACCAGCCGTTGTTGCGAATCTCCGGGCACAGGTTCCTCTCATACGTCGGCAGCGTGCCGTCATCGCAGCGCGTGGTCGGGAATGCCCCGATCGGCGTGCCCAGCGCATCGGGATGGATCCAGAACGGCATCAGGTCGCCAATGGCGTGCGAGATCCACCACTCGCCCCGGTGGAGCCGTTGCAGCAATTCCTCCTTGTTCGCGGGGACCGGCGGCGGTGTCTGAGCAGGAACCAATGTCGTGATGGCGATGAGGCAGATCAGTGCCCGGCGCATAGGGTGTGTCAAAATCGGATTCGAATA
>CAYVDY010000531.1:0-5027 GCA_964450255.1 uncultured Candidatus Solibacter sp.
GCTCAGCACCGGGGGCTTCGCGAGAATGATCGTTGAATCCGTAATGCTGGCGCTGCCCGATCCTCCACCCGATACGCTCACTGAGTTGACCTGAGGCGAGGTGGCTGAGGCGGAGACGTTGACCGTTACAGTGATGGCCGGGTAACTGCTGCCGGGGCTCAGGGCGTTGCTGCGGGTGCAGGTATTCGACGCGCAGGTCCAGCCGGTGCCGCTCATTGACGCGAGGGTGAGACCCGACGGCGGGGCTTCGGTGACAGTAACGGTGCCGGAGGTCGGGCCGCCGGAGGCGGCGTTGCTGACAACCACTGAGTACGCCGCGCCACTTTGCCCCTGCGTGAAGCTGCCGCTGTGGGTCTTGGTGATGGTGAGAGCGGGTGGAGGGGCGATGATAGTCGTCGAGTCCGTGGCGGTGGCGCTGCCGGAGCCTCCTCCGGAGACAGTAACCGAGTTGATCTGGGGCGAAGTGGCGGCAGCCGATACGTTCACCGTGGCGGTGATGGTTGGATAGCTGGCACCGGCAGTGAGGACTCCGCTGCGGGTACATGTGCTGGAAACGCAGGTCCATCCAGAGCCGCTCATCGAAACCAGGGTGAGGCCGGCGGGAGGGTTCTCCGTCACCGTCACAATCCCACTGGTCGGACCCGCCGATGGGGCATTGCTGACGGTCAGGAAGTATGACGCACCGATCTGGCCTCGCGTAAAGCTGCCCACGTGAGTCTTGTTGATGCTCAACACAGGGGGAAAGACAGCGCCGGTCTGCGCGACTCTGACGGTCTGGCCGTTCACGGTAATGGATCCGTCGCGCGAAGAGGCCGCACCATTGGCAGCTACGACGAAGTTCACGCGCCCAGGGCCTGTGCCGGACGCCCCGATGCCTAGAGTGATGAAGGCGTCGGAGGTCGCAGCCTGGTAGGTGCATGCAACTCCGGTGGTGACGTCGAAATAGAAGGCGCCGCCTGCCGCCGGAACATTGATGGTGGACGGCAGGACGGAGTAGGTGCAGCCGCCGGTACGGTAGCTGACTTCGACTTTCAGAGTTCCATTGACGGCGATGCTCTTTAGCGTCAAATCCGTATAGGGGTCGTCCCAGGTGGAGCCGGCTGTGAACGGAGCATCGGTGAAGCTATTGGGAGTGGTTGATGGGTTGAAGTCCAGCAGGTACGTCTCGGATGAGGGATTGGATGGGCGCTCATGATGGACGAGTGCTCCGGAATAGGCAGCTGAACTGTACGTGCTCAACGTGGAGTCGTAGCTACCGGTGGGCTGGCGATATTCGAGCCAAAGCCACTCGTTGACACCGGTGCCGCGGCGAACGCGGAGCGCCTTCAGATTGTTGGTTTGGGAGGAGTAGGAATTCAGCGTGTGCGTGGCGGTGCTCTGCACGTCCAGATAGCCGGATCCGCCACTGAGCCAGCCCAGGAACACCTTCTGCTGAGCGGCGAAGTGACCAATGATGTGACTGTCGTTCACTCGGTAGCTCAGGCCCATTGCGGAGAAGATGTCCCAATACTCATTGTCGACTGGCGATGCGCCCACAGCGCCCAGCGGCTGGTTTCCGTAATCGCGCGAGTTAGCGTGGCCGAGACCGAGGCTATGCCCCAGTTCGTGTGAGGCCACGCTGACGAGGGCATCGTTGGCGGTGAAGTAATCGGCGCCCAGGAGAATCCAGGAGGCTTGAAAGTCGCCATCGCCGGGGGTGTTCAACGACCAGCAGCCGAGGCCGGCGATGCCGACCGGACAGCCGGCAACATTTCGCGGAGCGATGACGACGATGCGGTTGTAGTTCTGGAAGTTGACGGCGCCATCGGCAGCGCGCATGGCGGCCTCGACTACGGTGTCGGAACTGGTGCAGCTGTAGTCTGAGTCGAGCGTATAGGGGCCGACAACTGTGGCGCTGACAGACGTCTTGGCATAGGATGCATCGCGGTAGTATCCGTCTACCGACCGGGCGGGTCCAGAAAAAGCGGCCTGTGCGAAGGCGGGGGTGATGTTGGCCGGAAGAGCGGTATTTGGAAACCTGGCCAGGATGACCACGGTGCTCTGGACGCCGGTTGTCGAGCAGGCGGGCGAATTCGGCGGCTTCTCCTGGGCCTGGAAGGATTCAGCGAGCACATCGCCGCCGACGAGGAAGCCGCGGACTGCGATGGGGGTGGGGCAGGTTTGCGCCGGCAGGTTCTGCACGGTGTAGAGGCGGCGACGTTGGCCTGCGATGGAGAGGTAGTGGCGACTGGCGGAGAGTCCATTCTCGAAGTCATCGGCAACCACGGTGAGGAGATCGCCCTGGAAGGCTTGGGGCATATGGCCACTACGCCGAATCTGGCTGAGGGCCTGCCCGGGGTTGCTGCGGACGAGGGCTTGCAGCTGAGTTGAGCCGAGGTCGGGGAACAGCTGCTGCGACGCTCCTGGGATGGGCAGCAGGGCGGCCAGCAGCAGCGGCCACGCCATGCGCTCTGACTGCAACCGGTGGTTTCGCCTCGGAGTTGACACTCTCCCGCACCCCCACGCGAGCCGGAATCGGCTCAGACAAGCGGATTATACCAGTCTATTGTCGGTTTTGCGGCGTTCAGCTTGCGACAAAAGACACCTAGAATCGACCAGATGGTGGCAGGAGGAAGTACTAGGTAGGAGGACCGGCGGAACTAGTGGTGGGCGAACTGTTCGCTTCTGAGGACTATGCTTGGGTCTAACTCCCTGCTGTTGGCATTGAGTGTTGGTTCCGTGGCATCTCTTGTGGTGATTCACAGGCACTTCGTGGATTCCCGGTTGCCCTTCCTGTCCTGGCTGTGATATGAGATATTCGTGTCCTTTTCATCAATGCGCTCTTTGTTTCGCGTATTCGCGAGTATTCTTCTCTTCTCAGTTTCGGCCGCCCACGCGGACGAGATCGTTACCTTTAACTATTCAGTTGGTGGAACGGTACCGGCGCCAGAAACTCGAAAGATCGTTTCGACGGGCGCGCCATTGAGCATTTCCATGACCGCCGGTGGCGGAGCATGGCTGCAAGCGAGCCTCAGCGCCACGGTCACCCCGGCAGAGCTCACAATCGCCATCAAGCCAGAGGGCCTGCCGATTGGCACGCATCAGGGCTTTATTAACCTGTCAGCGGGCCCGGTGAACACGCTGGCTTACAGCATCAGACTCAACGTGACGGCCGGTGGCACGGCGGCTCCGGTCATCACAGTCTCCCCGGCATCGCTGAACCTGATGATCGCCGAAGGGGACGCACTTCTTCCGCAGCGGATCAACGTCAGCAGTTCTGGAGTTCCGATTGAGTATTCCCTCACCACCACGAGTTCGCCCAGTTGGCTGGATGTGATTGGGGACAAACTTCTGCCAAACGGCTATGAGGGTGGACAGGCTCCGGGCTACTTTTTTGCGTTACTGACGTCAAAAACTCTGGCGCCGGCGATCTATAGCGGCCGTATTACAGTGACCACGCAGGGCACAGGGAATCCGATTGTGAACATTCCCGTCACGCTGACGGTGGTTCGAGGCTCCATCATTCCCGGGGCAGCCACGGTGACAAAGCTTCTGCCGCAGTTTGTGTTTGGCGGGGGGTGGTACTCGGCGCTGTATCTGGGTAATAGCGGGACGGACACGGCGAGGGTGACGACACAGTTCTATACGGACGAAGGCGCGGTGCTGAACGTCCCTGGCCAGGGCTCGACCGTGACAACTGGCATTCCGGCGCGGGGTTCGGCGATGATCGACGCCCAGGATCTTGGCCCGCTGACCTCCGGGTGGGCGCGAGTGACCTTCCCGTCCTCGGTCTCCGGCTATGCGGTTTTCCGCCAGTCGGTTCCGGGCGCACAGGCGCAGGAAGCGGTGGTTCCGCTTTCGAACACCGGGACGCCGACGCTGAGGTTTCTGTTCGACGAACGGACGTTCGACACGGCGGCGGCGATACTGAACCCATTCGACGGAGCGGCCACAATCACATTGACTGCCAGGGATCACACCGGCCAGTTGCTGGGATCCGCCGTCGTCAGCCTGAAGGCCAACGCCAAGACGGCGATGCGGTTGCGGGATCTGCCGGAGCTGACGACGATGCAGGGCCGGCAGGGAACGATCGAAGTCACCAGCACGCAGCCCGGAGTGGCCGTGCTAGGTCTGCGGTTCAACGGGGGGGCGCTGACGTCGATCCCTGTCGCAGAGCCATAGCAGGAGCCCCGAAGCAGTACAGAGTGCCGCGAGTGCGGACATAGAGCAGGCCGCCGCTAAGTGCGGGTGTGGCGTGGATCTCGTCCCCGAGGTCATTCACGCTGAGGACCTTCCACTCGGCGCCGGCCGCGAGCACAGTCACTTTCCCCTCGCTGCTGGAGAGGAAAATCTTGTTGTCGGCGGCGACGGGCGAGGCGTAGTAGTCTCCCAATGCCTCGGTGGTGCGACCTACCTTCAGCACCTGGCCGGTCGCCGGATCGATGGAAGAGATGATGCCCCCGCTGCGCACCATGTAGTAGACGCCGCGGTAGATCAGCGGCGCCGGGATGTAGGGCAGGTTCTTCTTGACGCGCCACCGGATGGCGGAGGATTCCAAGTTGCCCTGGGCCCCGCCGGGCTGAATGGCGATTGCGCCGAATTCACCAAGACCCATCTCGCGGGCGGCCTTCCATTCTGGAGCGTAGATGAAATTGTCGGAGTTGGAGTCGATCCAGCCAAATTGGTCGCCGAGATCCTTGTCGGCGCTGAACTCGGCCGGGGTCAGGCGGCCATCCTTGTCCTTGTCATATTTCTCCAGGGCCGTTTCAAAGGTCTCCATGAAGGGCTCCGCGTTGCCCAGGGTGGACACCAGCAGCGTGTCGCCGCTGGAGACCGGCGTACCGAGAGAGCCGCCGGAACCGATGGGAGTCCACCAGCGCGGCTCGCCTGTCTCCAGGTAGTAGGAGTCTAACTGGGTGGAACCCAGAACGATGAGCTGGGCGGGTCCGGTGGAGGGACGAAAGACCGTGGGCGTCGCCCAGCCGATGTTGGCGCCGGGGCGTGGAGTGTTCCAGCGGGGACGGCCGGTCTTGCGGTCCAGAGCCAGG
>CAYVDY010000532.1:0-5027 GCA_964450255.1 uncultured Candidatus Solibacter sp.
CCTACTCCCTCGGCAAGCTCTACACCACAGCCTTCTACCGCCTGTTGCGCCATCACGTCGCGCAGAATGGCGTGGTGGTTGTGCAGTCCACGTCGCCGATGTTCGCCCGCAAATCGTTCTGGTGCATCAACGAAACCATGAAGCAGGCCGGCTTCAAGACCTACCCCTTCCACGCCTACGTGCCATCCTTCGGCGAGTGGGGTTACGTGCTCGGCGCACTGGAAGAGTGGCGCCCTCCCACGAAACTCCCCGCGGGGCTGAAGTTTATCACTCTTGCCAATCTGGCGTCACTATTTGAGTTCCCGCCTGATCTGGCGCCCGTGGCGGTCGAAGCCAACCGGCTCAACGACCAGACACTCGTCCGCTACTACGAGCAAGAGTGGCGCGAAATCGTGCGATGAGGCCCACCCGGCGTGAGTTCGGCGCGGCTGCGCTGGTCGGCCTTGGCGCAAAGACGGATCGTAAGGTCGAGGGCGGCTTCGTATTTGAATCGCAGGAGCGCGGCCATCTCCTGCGCGACAAAGTCCGCTTCGCCGCCCCGGCGGAGCGCGTCAAGATCCCGGTCGTGATCGTCGGAGCCGGCGTGGCCGGCCTTTCCGCCGCATGGCGATTCGATAAGCGCGGCTTCCACGATTTCGTCATCCTCGAAATGGAAGACGCCGCCGGCGGCAACTCGCGCAGCGGTCAGAACGACGTCTCGCCCTACCCGTGGGCGGCTCACTACCTGCCGGTTCCCGACCAGCGGGAGATTCTCGTCCGCGAGCTGTGCCAGGAGCTGGGTCTGCTGCTCCCTGATGGCTCCTGGAACGAACGCTGGCTCTGCCACAGTCCCCAGGAACGGCTTTTCCTCCACGGCCGCTGGCAGGACGGTATCGAGCCCTCTATCGGCCTCACCAAAACCGACGTCGCGCAGTACAGGCAATTCGAGGCGAGCATCGCCGAATGGCACGCCAGCGGCGCCTTCCGCATTCCGATGGACCTGGGATTGGAACAGGCTGCTCCAAAAGCCCGCGCGCTGGATCAGATCACCATGGGCGAGTGGATGCGGCGAGAGGGGCTCCACAGCCGCTACCTGAAGTGGTTCATCGACTACTCCACCCGCGACGACTATGGCACGCACATGGAGGACATTTCCGCCTGGGCCGGCCTCCACTACTTCGCTGCCCGCGCGCCCGAGGACAAAGGACCGCTCACCTGGCCAGACGGCAACGGCTGGATCGTCAAACGTCTGCTCGCCAAACTCGGCCGCTATGTCCGCACGCAGTCCATGGTCTATCGGATACAGCAGCAGGGCCGTCGCTGGCAGATTCTCACTGAGAAAACTCTCTACGAGGCAGAGCACGTCATCTTCGCCGCGCCCACCCACTTCGCATCGTGGCTCGTCGATCCCGCGCCGCCCCGCTGGCCCATCGATTCCGCACCCTGGATAACCGCGAATCTCACGCTGGATCGCTGGCCCGCCAACCACGGAGTCGAATACTCGTGGGACAACGTGATCTACAATTCGCCGTCTCTTGGCTATGTGATTGCCACTCACCAGAACGTGGCCGTGCACCAGGAGCGCACCGTGTGGACCTACTACTGGGCGCTGGCCGATGGCTCGCCTACCGATCAGCGCCGCATCCTGCTGGGCGGTGACTGGCCGTGGTGGAAAGAAAAGATCCTCGCCGATCTCGAGCGTGCCCATCCCGACATCCGCCAGTGCGTCAGCCGCCTCGATATCTTCCGCATCGGCCACGCCATGCCGCGTCCCGTGCCCGGCGCGATCTTCCATCCCGAGCGTCTGCGCCGCGCCCGCCCGCAGGGGTCTCTGGTCTATGCCAACTGCGATCTCAGCGCGTTGTCGCTCTTCGAAGAGGCACAGTCGCGCGGCGTCACGGCCGCCGATTACTTGCTCAGGAACATCTCGTCCACCGGCACGCGGTAGCCATTCGCCAGCCGGTTCGTCTTGTTGGCCAGCGCCGTCACGGCCAGCACTTCGCCCAGCATCTCCTCCGTCATGCCTTTGGCGCGTGCGCCTGCGGTGTGAGAGTGGGTGCAGTACTCGCAGCCGTTGGTAGCGCTGACGGCGACGTAGATCATCTCCTTCATCAGTGGATCCAGAGCGCCCGGCGCCATCACGGCTTTCACCTCCGTCCACACCTGCTGCAGCGTGGGCGGGTGATTGGCGAGCACCTTCCAGAAGTTGTTCACGCGGTCCACCTTCCGCGTGGCCATGATGTCGTCGTAGACGGCGCGCACTTCAGGCAAGGCGTCGTCGTACTCGATCAACCCGCTGACGCCGCTCATACGATCAGCGCGAATGCCTTCTTCATGGCCGCCGCCGTGGTCTTCAACGCCTCCTCCGGCGCCATCGCCCGCAGCGGCGCATTGAAGGGCTCGCAGCGCACCGGCGCGTCGCAGCCGATCTTGTTCAGTGCGTTCAGGAAGTCCGCCACCGGGATCACACCCGTGGCGCACGGCAGCTCCCGCATGTTGTCCTTCTGCTGTTCCACGGGCAGTCCCGCCGGCGCGTCGTTGAGATCCACGCAGATGATCTCTTTCGCGCTGCACGTCATCAGGTCGGCCACCGTCTCCTGCGCCGTGAACCAGTGCCAGCTATCCAACAGCAACCCGACATTCGGCTTGTTGATCTCGGCAATCAACTCGCGCATCTCGCGCATGTTGTGCACGAACACAAACCGGCGCGTGCTCCAACTGGTCCGCGGCCCGACATATTCCAGACCCAGCCGGCAGCCGTGATCGCCCAGCACCGCCGCCACTTCGCGCAGGCGGCGTCCGTGTTGCTTCAGGTTTTCCAGAAACGTCATCGTGTCACTGGCCGGCGAGATCCATGTGCCCACCCTCGACACGCCGGCGCGCTGCAGCGCTGCCGCGCGCGCGGGCAGTGCCTTCATCCCTGTCTGGAACTCCTCATCAGTCTTGCGGAATTCGACGGAGAGCCCGGAGTTCGCCCACACCACTCTCTTGGCCTTCATATCGTCCAGGAAGCGCTTCAAGTCGCTTTCGCTCAGGCCGGCGAGCCAGCCGGAATCGGCTGTGATGGAATCGAAGCCGAGGCGCTGCGCATGGCCCAGAGCCTCGGGCACCGACGCTTTCACGCCGATCGATCCGCAGTCGAGTTGGATGGTCATCTTCGTTCGCGGCGCCGCGAACACGGCAGACGCCGAAGTGGTAGTTACGGTGGTGGCAAGCATTTGTCGTCTAGTCATGGCAGAAACCAGAGTCTATCGCATATTCTAGTAGACACTGCCCCCCGCTATGAGTCTGACCCTGGATCAAATTGTTGCAAGGCTGGAAGCCCCGGAGACTCCCGTGGTCTGGCTCGACCCGGCGACACCCGAGGAGTTCTGGAACAATCTGCCGGACGCTCTGGCCGCCCGCGGCTTGGCGGTGCTGAATCTGGACGGCGGGCTGCCAATTGTCGACCACGATTCGCTGTTGGAACGGTTCTCTCAAGTCGCGCCCCTGGCCGTCGATTTCCTTCAAACCCTCACTTCCTTGAAGGACTGTCTATTGAAGCTTCCGCATCAGACTTCGCGTGGCTGGGTTGTGATGTTCCACAGCCCTGAGGCCCTCCGGCAAAACGATGAGGCGACCTTCGAGGACTTCCTGGAAATTCTCGAACTCGTCCACGAATCGCAGTACGAGATTCATCACCGTGTCTTCAAGCTCGTCGTGCGGGATTGAACTCCGGCTACTCTGGCCTGCGGTCCGCCCGCGCCTTCATCTCGGCAATCATGGCTTGCCAGTGCGCCCGCAGGAATGGCGGATTCTCCAAGGAATCCAGGATGTAGGATCGATCCGCGCGCTCGAGATCCAGCACTGCCGTGATCATCTCCTCCTGGTAGTAGCCGGCCTCGGCCAATGGGATCCCATTGGGCTCCCGGATGAAGGACCACCCGCTGGAAGTCTGCTTGCCGTCCGGTGACTGCCCGATCGTGTTCGCCACGCAGTGGAACATCTTTGAGTTCGGCCCCACAGGCTGTTGCGCCCGGCCCGAGAGCCGCTTCCACGCCACCGCCTCAATCTCATCGGAACTGCACGAAGGATGGAAGAGAATCTGCGCGCCGGCCATGGCCGGCAGCCGGTACAACTCCGGGTGGCGCCCATCCCGGCAGATCACCAGCGTGCACAGCACTCCGTCGATCTCAAACAGCGAGAGCTTGTCACCGCCGCGGCAGTATCTCTTCTCGTCCCGCCCGGCCATTTGCACCTTGGCATACTCGTGCACGATCTCCCCTGCCGGCGAGATCACGTGTGCCACATTCAGGCAGCGGTCCGCGGTGCGCCGGATAGTGCCGGCGATCACCCAGAGGTTGTGGCGCCGCGCTTCCTCGGCGGTCTCCCGCAGAGCCTGCTCCACGTCGCCGCTGTCGAGTGCTACGGCGTAAGGCAGGTAGTATCCGGTGAGGCTGGTTTCCGGAAAAAGCACCACGCGGCTGCCGGCCGCCGCCGCCAGTTCGATGTACTTCTTCGTCGTCGCCAGGTTGTACTGCAGATCGCGCGCCCAGTGCATCTGAACGCAGGAGACGGTGAGTGTTTTGGTCATCTGGTTCGATATCATCGCACGATCCCAGTGCCGAAAGTTGCGGCCTTCCTAAGCGCTCCGCTATACTTGTGAGTGCCGCACTTTGTAATGGGCGCGTAGCTCAACTGGCAGAGCAACTGACTCTTAATCAGTAGGTTGAAGGTTCGATTCCTTCCGCGCTCACCATTCCAAAACAATTGTTACTCATCCTCTCCAGCGACTGAGCGATCCGAATCGGGCCCAGCAGGCGAATCCTTTTGATGGCCTCTCGGTCGACGACATTCTCGGCCTTCCGCACGACGTCAGTATCGGGCAGGCGCTGCACGTCGCGGGTGCGGCCGGGCGCATGAACACGATCGACTTCCATTTCGATCCGAAGCAGACCTACACGTTCTGGTCGGGCCTGATCGGCGGCTTGTTCCTGCACCTGTCGTACTTCGGGTGCGACCAGAGCCAGGTCCAGCGCTATCTCTCGGCGAAGTCACTCAACCAGGCC
>CAYVDY010000533.1:0-5021 GCA_964450255.1 uncultured Candidatus Solibacter sp.
CTTCATGAGGTCCCCATTTGTGATCCCGGCGTGCCCGCGATTGCTCGCAGGCACGCCGGGTCGATTGCTAGAAACTGAGCTTCATGCCGAACTGGATGCTGCGGGCATCACGGGCGCCCATGATGGTGCCGAAGGTGGCGCTGCGGTTCTTGCCGTCGGCTCCAGGAGAGAACGACTGGTTGGGCGGCAGGAGGTTGACCGAGTTGAGGAAGTTGAATGCCTCAGCCCGGAACTGCAGGTTGACGCGCTCTGTGATGGCGGTGTTCTTGATCATTGAGAGGTCCCAGTTGAACGTGCCGGGGGCGCGAACGTCGGGCAGCGTGCGACCGATGTTGCCGAACGTGAAATCGGGCGGATTGAAGAAGGCGGTGGTGTCGAACCACTGCTGAACGGAGGGATTGTCGATCTTGGCGCTTTTGCCGGTGGAGTTGGGACGGTTCGCCATCTGGTTGTTGGCGCCGCGGATCATCAGGGGCTGGCCGGTCTGCATCTGTCCGATGCTGGAGACCTGCCATCCGCCGACGAGCTTCTGAGCGAAGGAGTTGGAGGGATTCCACATCTTGCCTCTGCCGAAAGGCAGTTCGTAGACCAGGCTGACCACGCCGCGCTGCGCGACGTCGAGCGGGTCGATGGACTTATTCTCTTTGCGATTGTAGAGGCCGTCCTGGTAGCCGATGTCGTTCTGTTCGAGGTTCCAGTTGACCGGCGTCTGCAGGCTGTCGCTCATCACCTTGCCCTTGGTGTAGGCGAAGGTGACCAGCAGGCCATTGGTGAAACTGCGGCGCACGTTGAGCTGCAACTGGTGAGAGACATAGTTGCCGTTGCGGGGATTGAAGACGTTGACGCCGCTGTAGTAGGGATAGGCCATCAACGAGCGCTCGCGGCTGATGGTAGCTGCGCCGAGGCCGCCGGGCACCTTGCCGGCATACGGATTGGGAACCGCATCATTCAGCTTCTGGCCGAGCTCGAAGCGGACCTTGGGGTCCACCTGATTCAGGTTGTAGGACGAAGCGATGAAGTGGTTGCCCTTGTTGCCGGCGTAGGTGGCATCGATCATCCAGGACTTCAACTGGTGCTGGATGGCGATGTTCCACTGCTGAGTAATCGGCGTGGTGGGGTCGTTTTCGACGAGGTTGACGCCCAGGCCGAGAAGAGCGCCGGGGCCGGCGGCAGCGCCGGGGGATTTCAGAGGGGCGTAGGGGAAGCCAGCCTGGAGTTGCACGATGGGCAGGCCGGGGCCGGGCGCCGCATAATTCGTGGTGGAGGTGGAGAACAACTGCGTGTTGCCGAAGAAATCGCGATAGGCGACCTGCGGGTAGAAGACGCCGTAGCCGCCGCGGATCACCGTGGAGCCGGAACCGAAGACGTCGTACGCAAAGCCGAAGCGCGGGCCGAAGTCGTTCTTATCGTAGCCCATGAACTCGCGCGGTTGGCCACCGGAGCCTGCATAGACGGTGGTGCCCTTTAGACCGGACTTGGGGTCGACTCCGTTGGGGTCGAAGTTGATCTGGCCGTTGTGACGTTCAGTGGCCTTGGGCTGGAGGTCATAGCGAAGGCCCAGGTTGAGGGTGAGCCGGCGGCTGATCTTCCAATCATCCTGGAAGAAGAGGCTGTAGGAGTTGCCCTCGAACATGTTGCCCAGGATGCTATCGATGTAGACGCTGCTGACCGTGCCGAGCATGAAGGCAGCCATGTCGGAGCCGGTGCCGGCCGTCGCCTGGGGATTCTGCGTGAGGCCTCCGAAGCGATACACGCCGGAAAGCCCGTTGCCCTGCATGTTGCCGCCCTGCATCATGCGGAGATTGAAGCCGGCCTTCAGCGTGTGATTGCCGGCGATCTTGGTGAGCATGTTCTGGATGTCCCAGCCCAGCGATGCGCGGGTGCCGTCGGCGCCGCCGCCGATAGTGCCATAGCCGAAGTTGATGTCGGGCATCTGATCCTGGGGCACGATGGAGGCAAAGCCGAGTTTGGACGGCCAGTCCTTGCCGGCGTTGACCGCGGCGAAAACGAACGACTGGCGGCTGATGCCGACACGCAGGTTGTTGATGGTGGTCGGCGAAAAGACGTGGGTGTCAGATACGATGGCGTTGCGATTGAGCTGGTCGTCCATGCGGTTCGGCCCGATGGTGGCATCCGTGAAGATGGCGTTTGCGGTGGGCACGTGCTGCGCGTGGGTGTAGCGCACGAACATGGAGTTGCTGTCGTTGAAGCGGTGGTCCACCTTGGCGTGGATCTGATTCCAATCCACGTTGTTGGCGGAGGAATCGATGAAGTTGTTGCTCTGCGTGAAGGCGTTGATCGGGACGGAGTTCGGGTTCGGCCAGTAGCTGAGGATCTTGGCGGCGACGGGGTCGAAGCGGTTCTTGGGGATCACGTTGCCCGCGAACTGATCGCGGATCTGGCCGCCGCCGTTGGGGTTGGCGCGGAGCGTGGCTGGATCGTAGATGGGAATCAAAACGCCGGCACTGGTGTAGAGATTGCTGAAGTTGCCGTCGCGCCATGTGGAGATGGGTACGGTGCTGATGCGGGGCGTGCTCTTGCGAAGGAGGTATTTCTCGTAGTTGAAAAACCCGAAGGTCTTGTTCTTGATGATGGGGCCGCCGAAGGAGCCGCCGAACTGGTTGTAGCGGAGCGGGAGTTTCTTGGCCGCGAACGTGTTGCGGGCATCGAGCTTTTCGTTGCGCAGGAACTCGTAGACCGTGCCGTGAAACTGGTTCGTGCCGGACTTGGTCACCAGGTTGATGCTGCCGCCGGCCGTGAAGCCGTATTCCGAGGACATGGTTCCGCTCTGGACCTTGAACTCCTCTACGGCGTCGACTGCGGGGGGCACGCCGGCCTCGCCGATGTAGACGAGCGTGTTGTTGTTGCCGTCCAGCATCTGCGCGTTCATGGAGTTGGGGCCGCCGTTGATGCTGATGGAAGAGAGACCGATGCCGCGGTCGCCGAAGCCGGACTGAGTGGAGCCGGAGTTGGAGGTGACGCCGGCAGTCATCATGGTCAGCGCCAGCGCGTTGCGGCCGTTCAGGGGCAGTTCCTGGACGCGGCGGTTTTCCACCACCTGGCCAAGTGTGGCGCTGCCGGTGTCCACGAGGGACGCTTCCGCGGTGACGCTGACAGCCTCCGTGAGTTGGCCGATGTCGAGCGTGACGTCCAGCTTGGCATTCTGGTTCACCTGCAGCACCAGGCCGGAGCGCAGGGCCTTTTTGAAGCCGGTAGCTTCCACCTGGACCTCATACCTGCCAACGGACAGGCCGGGTGCGGTGTAGTTGCCCGAATCGTTCGTTACGGTCCGGAACACCGAAGTGGTGTCGACGTGCGTGATCTGGATTTTGGCGCCGACTATCGACGCGCCCTGTTGGTCAGTGATGGTGCCGGTGATGGTGCCGCTGCCCTGCTGTGCGAACAGCGAAGCGGCGGCAGAAACAAGAACGAAGAACGCGAATCTCAACATGGTAGACAACCTCGAAGTTGTTGAACTGAAGCAGCACTCTTAGTCTTCATCCAAGTCGTGCTTTAGTGCGTCATCGGAATGGAGTACAAGTTCGTAGTCCAAATGGACTAGTTCGTGATGGTTAGTCAACGTGGACCAGACCGCGCTGAATGGCCAGAATCACGGCCTGAGTGCGGTCTTCCACTCCGAGCTTGTCGAGAATTCGTCCGACGTGGATTCGTGCCGTATTCTCGGCAATGTTCAGCGCGTCTGAAATGCTGCGGTTGCTGTAGCCCTGGGCCAGCAGGCGCAGCACATCCATTTCGCGATCGGTGAGCTCGGAGCCCGGCATCTGCTCGGCCAGCATCGTGCCGATGGCCGACGGCAGGTAACGTTTGCCTTTGTAGACGCTGAGAATTGCCAGAATCAGCTCTTCCTTGCCGGTGTCCTTGGTGAGGTAGGCCATGGCGCCGGCCTGCAGAGCGCGGTGCACGTCGGCGCTGCCCTCGTAGTTGCTGAGCACAAGGATGCGGGCGGCAGGCGCCTGCCGGCGAATGGCGGCGATTGCCTCGAAGCCCGACATGCCCGGCAACCGCAGATCCATAATGGTGACATCGGGCTGGTGGCGGTGATGCAACTCGACGGCCTCCACGCCTGTGCCAGTCTCGGCGACGATCTGCATGTCGGGGCGAGCGTCAATGATGGTGTGCAGGGCCAGTCGCGCGATGGACTGATCTTCGACCAGCAGGATCTGGATAACTTCACTCATCGGGATGGAGGCGGCGCGATCGGGATGGTTGCCTCTACGATGGTACCCTTGCCGGGTTCGCTCTCCAAACGGAATCGCCCGCCGCAGCGTTCGGCGCGTTCTTTCATGACGGCCAAGCCAAAGTGACCTGAGGCGATTCCGACGAAGTCCTGCGGCGCGAAGCCCCGGCCGTCATCCCGCGCACGGACGATCAGAAAGTCCCTGGCGTAGTCGAGTTGGAGGTCGATGCGGCCGGCTTTGGCGTGGCGTAGAGCGTTGGCCGTTGCCTCCTGGCAGATGCGCAGGACGTTGCGCTCAATGTCCTCTGGCAGTTTGACGGGATGCCCGGAGATCTTCACGCCGCCTTCGACGCCTTTGGCGGGCAGCGCCTGGCGCAAGGCGGCGGTGATGGTGTCGGCTAGCGTCTCCGTTTCCGGGCGATTCTCGCGGAGGTCCCAAATCACCTGGCGCGCCTCCGTTCGGTAATGCTGCACCATTTTCAGCGCGGTTTCGACCGTTTCGGATGCTTTGTCCGGAATCTCCCGCAGGCGGGACAGGGTTTCCTCGAGCTGCCAGGAGATGGCGGAGAAGCCGGCGAGCAGAGTATCGTGCCACTCTCGGGCGATGCGGTTGCGCTCGGCCAGTACGGCTGCGTACCGGCTTCGCACGATGAACTCGCGCCATCGGAACAGCGCCATCGCTCCCGCCACGGCGAACATCCCCAGGAGGAGGAGGAACAGTCCTGTCTGGTGGAAGCGGGGCTCCTGATGGACGTTGATGGCGGCGGGCGTGGCGGTCCATTCTCCGGCCGGCATTCGCGCCGAGACCACGAACCGGTACCGG
>CAYVDY010000534.1:0-4992 GCA_964450255.1 uncultured Candidatus Solibacter sp.
GGGCCAGGCCCCGCAATAGGTGAAAGGCGCGATGGTAGGCGCCGCGGTTGAGCGCGGTGCGGATGTTGGCCATATCGCCGTAGGCGCTGACGATGACGCTGCGGAGCATCGGGTGCTGTTCATGGAGGCGCGAAAGCAGCGTGAGGCCGTCCATGACGGGCATGTTGATATCGGTGAGGACGACCTCGGTGTGGCCGTCATTGCTGAGTTTTTCCAGCGCTTCGGCCCCGTTGGCGGCGAAGATGAAGTCGAGTTCGTTGGCGCGGATCCGCTTGCGAAATCGCTGGCTGATGAGCAGTTCGAGGTCGGGTTCATCATCCACGACCAGGATTTTGTGTGGCGGCACTCGGCATCCCTTCCAGTACGTCAATCAGGGTGTATTTGCGCTGCAGTCCGGTGGTCCCAGGTGGTTTTCCGGCGTGGGAAATGTTTCTGATGATAGTAGGCGGTCCGCGCCAGTGGGAATAGCCCGCGTGGAGAAAAGAGGCGGGCCTCCGGTGAGTTTCAGGGGTTGGTTGGACGTTGACCCAGGGGCGGCAGGGGGTGGAACCGGTTGGCGGGGTGCAGGTGGTAGTGGCGGAGGCGCCTGCGCCGGCCGCGGCGGCAAGGGTCAGCTTTTTTGGAGCGGGTGTAAGGAGTTCGTTTTCAACGATTTGTGGGACTGCTCGATTCTGGGCGGCTCTGGCTTTGGCCCGTTTCCAAGCCTTTTCGGCGCGTTCGGCGCGGACGTGGAGCTGGTGGAGGCGCACCTGGATGGCGTTGAAGAGGGTGGGCTGGGTGGTGTAGAAGTTTTGGAGGCCGCGATCGAGGCTGCCATGGCGGAGGCGGATATGGTGATTGAGGAGGTGTACGAAGAGGGCATCCACTTCGAGGAGCCAGAAACTGAAGACGAGGTAATTATGGAGGTGGAGGTGTTCTTCGGGATCTTCGACATCGGCGGTGAGCGGGAGGACGCGGTCGCGGATGCGGTCTGCCCACACGGGGTGGAGGTTGAACTTGCGGCCGAAGATGTGGTGCTTGCAGGCGTTGCGGGAGACCTTTTCCTTGCCGGCGGGCGTGACGGGGCCTTTGGATTTTTTGGCGTTGGCGCGGTTGGCGGCGAGTTTTTTGTCGGTCATGCGGAGTAAGGCCATGGTTCGAGCTCCTGTATGGCGACTACTACGGGGTGTCAAGGAAAATGGCGGGGTGGAGGGGTGTTTTCTTGTGTTTGCAGGGAGATGCGGGCGTGTGAACGGGGTCCGAAGGGAGGGCGGAATTGGCGGGTTCCCGGTTGTGATGACGGCGAGTTGGTCTTCAGAGCGTGTGGGTACATACACCTACGCGCATTTCCGCGGCAGAGGGTCGGATGTTGTTGAATTGATTGGCGCCCACTTTTCGGTATCCTTCACAATAGTGACGTCATGAAAGCGAGAGTCAACGGCACGCCACTGCGTTGGTGGGGCTGGCGGGCGTTCGGCGCGCTTCTGATCTTTGCGGGAATCGGCCTATGGGCGGCGCGAGCCGGGAGACTGAGCGAACGCGGATACCATCTGCTGTATCGCGCCGTAGCCTTGCCTGGCGAGGCGGCGGGGAAGGGGAGTGCTACGGCGGCGCTCTACTACTACGTCCACTGCGGGAGCGCGGCAAACGCGAGCCGGCTATCGGACTTCTTCCACGACAGAGCGGGGCCGGGTGTGGAAAAGGTGACGTACACTTGCCGGGAGCCGGGCACCGCGGCCAGCAAGTGGCTGCGACGATGAGCCGGACATTGACGAAGCCGATGGCGGCGGTGGCCTGGGGCCGATTCGCGCAGACGCCGCACCGCGCCATCCCGCCGATGGGCGTGTATACTCGCTCTATCGGGGCGCTCAAACATGAACATTCCTCCTCACATCGCCGCCATTGAACGGCCCGTCGAACATCTCCTGAACTACTACGTGTGGAAGGCTGTTGCGACCACTTTGGCTTTTCCGGTCACGATGGTCCTGCTCTACTTCCGTTACCACACGATGCGGTACCGGTTTGACGAAGAGGGCATCCACATGAAGTGGGGGATCATCTTCCGCCACGAAATCATGCTGAACTACTCCCGCATTCAAGACATTCACCTGAAATCGAATGTTTTTGAGCGCTGGCTGGGATTGGCACGGATCGAAGTACAGACGGCCAGCGGCAACGCCAGCGAGAATCTGGTGCTGGAGGGATTGTCCGACCCCACTGGCATGCGGGACTTCCTTTACTCCCGCATGCGCGGCGCAAGGACTGCGCCGGCCGCCTTGTCGCCAGCCGACCCACTGGCTGGGGTTCTGCTTGAAGTCGCATCGGAACTCCGGCAGATCAGGCAGATTCTGGGCAATGGCCATGTCTGATTGGATCCGGTCGATTGTGCTGCGCGCCATGCGCGTTCCGAAGGAACCGGACGTGCCGGACGGCTCGCCGGGCTCGACGCAGGTATTTCGGGCGGGCGCCAACTTCATCCGGTTCCAGCTCCTGATCTGGTTCGCTTCGCATCTCTCTATCCTGGTGGCGTTACTGGCTGTGGCCGTCGTGCTCGAACTCCGGATGTTCCGTTTTCCCGTCTGGGCGCAGCGGACGATTCATGCGTTCGAAGGCGGTGGTTTCCTTCTTCTGGCCGCGCTATGGATCTTCACGTATTTCCAAATTCGCCTCAACTACGAGATGCGATGGTATCTGGTGACGGACAGGAGCCTGCGCATTCGCAGCGGGATTGTGATGGTGCAGGAGATCACCATGACCTTCGCCAACATTCAGGAGATTCGTGTGAGCGCCACGCCACTGCAGGTGTTTCTGGGCCTGGCGGATGTGGAAGTGCATTCGGCCGGCGGAGGGGGCGGCGGACCGCACGGCACGGGATCCAGCCACATTGGCCGGTTTCAGGGCGTGGACAATGCGGACGCGATCCGGGACATCATTGTGGACAGACTGCGCGTCTACAGGGACTCCGGTTTGGGGGAGCATCCGGAAATTGCCGCTGCGCCGCGGGCTGAAGCGCTGGAGGCGGCCCGAGCGGTGCTTGAGGAGGCGCGGGCTCTTCGCAGCAGCCTGCAGCGGGATTGACAAGGCTGGAGGCCGGCCGGGGATGACCAGCCAGAACGAAAGCGATAGCCGGAGTACCCGCATGCGCCTGGTATCGAGCGCCGCGGCGGTGGTTCTCTCATTGGCTCCCGGACTGGCTGCGGAGCCGGTCCGCCTGGTTCTCCCTGAACGGCACGGGCCGCTGATGGACAAGGCTGTTGCCATCTTCACGCGGCGCGTGAATGAACGATGCGGAGTTCCGGAGGTCCCCGCCCGCGCGACGACCGTTACCATCGAGTTGCGCGTCAGGATTGGCGGCGGAGCAGGAGGATTCACGATTTCCAGCGGCTCGCGCGGCTCGGTGAGGTAACCGGGAATGACGAACACGGGGTGCTCTACGGATTGGGCAAGCTCCTCCGGACCTCCCGGTGCGACTCGGGCGCGTTCACTCCGGGGGCGTGGCGCGGCACGTCTCAACCGGCCGGTTCGTTGCGCGGAGTCTACCTCGCTTCGCACTTCGGGAACTTCTATGAGGCTGCGCCCATTGAGGAACTCGAGACGTATGTCGAGGACCTGGCGCTGTGGGGGGTGAACGCTGTTGGCTTTTCGTTTCCCACGTGGCAGTATGCTTCGTTCGACGATCCGGCGGCGCACAGCAATCTGGAACGGATTCGGGCCATGATGAAGGCGGCGCGCCGGGCTGGAATGCAGGTGGGCGCGCTGGTGGCGCCGAACCAGGTCTTCCACACCGCTCCGAAGGAACTGCGAGCGAAGCCTTATCCGGACGACTGGGGCAGACGCGGGAATCTCGGCGTGAACCTGTGCCCCAGCCAGCCCGCCGGCCACGAGTATCTGATGGAAGCCTGGGCACGGCTGCTGGACGAGTATCGCGAGACCGGCCTGGACTTCGTCGCCTATTGGCCCTATGACGAGGGCGGCTGCGGGTGTCCGCAGTGCTGGCCGTGGGGAGCGCGGGGGTACGTTCAGATCTCTCGCGACTTCACGCAGCTGGCTCGCACAAAGTATCCGAGCTGCAAAGTAGTGCTCTCTACGTGGATGTACGATTCGCCTCCTGCCGGCGAGTGGGAGGGGCTGACGAAGGTCCTGGCCGAGGACAGGAGCTGGGTGAACTACATCATGGCGGATGCGCACGAGGACTTCCCGCGCTATCCGCTGGATCGCGGCGTACCCGGGGGGCTGCCGCTGGTGAACTTCCCGGAGATCAGCATGTGGGGCATGTCGCCGTGGGGCGGTTACGGCGCGAACCCGTTGCCGGGTCATCTGCAGCAGCTCTGGAATCAGGTGGCGGGCAAGGTCAGTGGAGGACTGCCGTATTCCGAGGGCATCTACGAAGACCTGAACAAGGTGATCTCCGCGCAGTTCTACTGGGATCCGAAGCGGACTGCGGAAGAGACGGTGCGGGAATATGCCGCCGCGGAGTATTCGCCCGAGGTGGCTGACGACGTGCTCCGCGCCGTCAGGATCCTGGAAGCGAACCACCGGCGGAAGAAGGGCGGGTTTGAACGGCCGCCGCAGCAGACGGCGGAAGCCCGCGAGCTGCTGGTGAGGGCGGAGGGGAAGCTCACGCCGCAGGCGCGCCGCGGCTGGAGATGGCGGATCCTCTATCTGCGTGCGTTGATCGACGATGAGTTGAACAAGACCGGCGGCAAGCCGCGCGGGGCGGCGTTGCAGGAAGCGTTCGCGGAGCTTGTGCGGATCTACCATGCCGAGCACGTGCATACGAACCGGGTCGCGCCGCCCGAGCTTGTGCCTTGAAACCCGCAGCGCCCGCCTGCGAGAAGGGGCCTGAAATTGGGAATTGAGTAGACCGTCCCCGAATTAGAGGCGGGTCAGCGGTCCGGAGAGCTCGGGGCGGCCGACGCGGGAGAGCGCTTCCGGTTCGGCGCGGGCGTCGAGCGGCACGTCACGGCAGGACCCGGTGACCGTCATCCCGTGCCGCGGGCGTGGCGAGCCTTC
>CAYVDY010000535.1:0-4989 GCA_964450255.1 uncultured Candidatus Solibacter sp.
ATGTAGTCGGTAATGCGGCTCCCGGCGGGCAAGGACGCAACGGTACGGGCCATTCGTGGGGGCCTCCCGCCCCAAAACAGAACAGCACAGAAATGTTGTTAAGTGAACAGTATTGGGCCTCATTGAAGTCTTCCAGTTGGAGACGCTGCTGAATCGCGTGCTCACGATGCTCCCCAAGACATCCAGAATCGTCGTCGTAAATGACAACGCCCCATCGAACGCCGTGCACCGGAAGTTGCTGGGCGAGTTGAAACAACGGCGCCCGGACCTGCCCATCGAATACCTGGCCGGCCGGCAGATGGAGTTCGAGCAGATTCTGGCGGCGCTGCGGCGGGTCCCCGCAGATGCCCTGGTGATCTGCTCCGCATTCACGCACGACCGGGCTGGCCGCTATCTGGCTCCGATGGACTCCGGACGCAGCATCGCGGCGGCCTCGGCTGCCCCTGTGATTAGCCAGAACACCAGTCAACTGGGTCAGGGGTTCCTGCTAGGCAATGCGAATGGGGGATACGGCCACGGCGTGGTGGCGGCACAAATGGCGCTGCGGGTCCTCAACGGCGAGTCCCCGGCTCACGTTGGAATCCAACGCCATAGTGCGCTCGAGATGCTGGTGGACCATGCCGCAATGAGGCGGTTTGGGTTGACGCCGTCTGACCTGCCGCCGGGCGCCAGAATCGTTAACCGGCCGGCCGGCTGGCTTGATTTCTATGAAAGCCACCCGCTGTGGGTGTGGGGTGCGTTATGGTTCTTTCTGCTGCAATCCGCCGTCATCGCCGCTCTCTACGTCAGCACATCCAGGCGGCGGCGGGCCGAGTTGGCGTTGCTCGGCAGCCAGGCGCAGCTCCAGCGCTCGCAGGAGATTGCCCGGCTGGGCAGTTGGGAGCGGGACGTATCCACCAACAAACTGCATTGGTCGGACGAGGTCTATCGCATCTACGGTGAGACACGAGAGTCGTTCGACCCGAGCCTGGAGTCGATGTTCGGGCGGATCCACCCGGAGGACCGGGAGAGAATTCGGTTGCTTTCGAAGGAGGCGGACGCCCGGCAAAGCGATCGTGCAATGGAATACCGCGTGGTGCGGCCCGATGGGACAATTCGCAACTTCCAGGTTCAAGGCCAGTGGATCCGGCTCCCGGATCGGAGTATCCGTGTGAACGGCACCGTGCAGGACGTCACTCACCTGAAGGAGATGGAAGCACACGTAAAGCATGCGCTGCGAGTGGATTCACTGGGCAATCTGGCGGGTGGGATCGCGCACGACTTTAACAGCCTGCTGACGGTGATCAACGGGTATTGCGACCTGCTACTTAGGAGGTTCAGCGAGGACGACCCGGCGCGGCGCCAGCTGCTTGAGATCCACCGTGCCGGCATGCGTGCGACGGAACTGACCGGAAAGCTGCTGACGTTAAGCCGAAAGCAGGTGCTCCACACGGCTGCCGTGCAGATCAACGAAGTTGTCCTGGCAATGGACGGGCTGCTGCGGCCGGTGATGGGCAATACGATCGGGCTGCGCCTGGAACTGGCGCCGGATCTGGAACCGGCACTTTTGGACCGCATGCAGTTGGAGCACTCGATTCTGAACCTGGCGACAAATGCCCGGGACGCAATGCCGGACGGCGGGGTAATGACCATCTCCACGGCGCGAGAGTGTATCGGCAGCTATCAGTCGTCCCAGGGCTTTGAGATCACGCCGGGTTGGTTTGTCGTGTTGACGGTCTCCGACACAGGCTGTGGGATGGAACCCGGCACGCGGGATCGGATCTTTGAGCCGTTCTTCACGACAAAGGAAGTGGGGAAGGGGACGGGCCTGGGCCTCTCGACGGTCTACGGGATGGTCCAGCGAGGCGGCGGGATGGTCAGGGTGGAGAGCGTGCCGGGGCAGGGATCGGCATTCCGTCTGATGTTCCCCGCGGCGCAGACCGGCGGGATAGAAGCGGCTTCGCTCAGGGTAGGCGCGGAGCCGGCCGGCGGCCATGAGCGGATTCTGCTGGTAGAGGACGAGCCGCAAATACGGGCGTTGGCGGCAGAAACACTCAAGTCGCTGGGTTACAGCGTGCTGGCCGCCGGCGACGGCCCCACTGCCCTTTCGATGGTGCCCGATGACGCCGAGCCGATTCGATTGCTGATCACCGACGTGATAATGCCCGGCATGAGCGGCTCCGTGCTGGCCGCACTGCTGCAGGAACGCTTCGCCGGGCTGAGAGTGCTGTTCGTCTCCGGCTATTCGGCCGGGCGCCTGCCGGTGGATGGCGCGGGTGGGGATGCGGGATTTCTGGCCAAACCATTCCTCCCGGAGCAATTGTCTGAAAGGGTCCGGACGATGCTGGCAGCGCCTCCGGGCTCCAACAGTATTTGACACCCCCTGGAGCGGCCCCTAGACTGGTTATAGACTTCTGTTTTTCTAAGTTGCAGGATGCTGCTCGCTAAAGAAATCGTCGCTTATCTCACCCGCCAACTGGCCGCCAAGCTTGGCTCCAACATCATTGAAATCTCAAACCCCACCGCCGTGGCGGAGTTGATGAACACGGTGGTGCTGGAGGAACTTGGCGTAGAAGACCGCCTCAACGACGAGGTGCGGGATCTGCTGGAGCAGTACTCGGTCTATATGTCGAACAACGGCATCAGCTACTCCGAGATGTTCCGGAGGATCAAGAACCAGCTCATCGCTCAGAAGAAGATCGTGCGGGCCAGCGGACGAGACTCCGGCGATCCCATGAAACTGAGCCGGGACAAGATCAACGAGATATCCCACAAGCTGGTGACGGCACTGAAAAAGTCCAGAGACTGCCGCTTCCGCAAGGACGGCAACGACGTGCGGCTGGAACTGGTCCGTCTGATTTCGGAGATCCTCCAGAACGAGGACAAGGCGGACAAAGCCGCGCGTACTAAGATCCGCACGCAAAAGAAAGAGATCCCCGAAGGCAGCGAAGAATGGGATCTGCTGCATAGGCGTTACTACGCTGAGGAACTGAAGAGCCTCGGCATTGATCTCGGCCGCGCCGATCAGCGCTAACGCAGTCGCCGTTCCGATAGAATACCTTCCATGCCATCGCGTGGATTGGTGATTACTGGCTCCCTCAACATGGATTTCGTCGTGCAGGTGGAACGCCTGCCCGCCCCCGGCGAGACCACCCTAGGCTCTAATTTCCAGATGATCCCCGGCGGAAAGGGCGCCAATCAAGCCTGTGCGGCCGGCCGGCTGGCCCAGGGCGCGCCGGTGCGCATGGTAGGGCGTGTAGGGCAGGACCCTTTCGCCGATCACCTGAAGGCCAGCCTGGAGGCCGCGGGCGTGGATGTGAGCGCGGTTCATACCGTCCTCACCCAACCAACGGGCGTCGCGCTGATCTGGGTGGAGCGGTCCGGCCAGAACTCCATCGTGGTGGCGGCCGGAGCGAATGGCGAGATGACACCCGCGTGCGTGGATTCCGTGCGCGCAGCCTACGACGGCGCGGCCTGCGCTCTTTTCCAATTGGAGACTCCCCTGCCCGCGGTGGAGGCAGCGCTGGCTGCCGCGCGCGCGGCGGGCGCCCGCACGATTCTGGATCCGGCCCCCGCCAGGCCCTTGCCGGCCAGCCTGCTCAGCCAGGTGGATATCCTGACCCCCAACGAAAGTGAAGCCTGCATCCTGCTGGGCCGCGAACCGGCGCGCGTGACCTTCACCGAAGCGCCCGAGATCGCAACCGCCCTGCGTGGACTCGGCGCGGGCGCCGTGATTCTGAAACTCGGCGACCAGGGATGTTTCTACTCGGGACCGGAGGGCGAGTTCGCAGTGCCCGGCTTCCGCGTCACGGCCGTGGACGCAACCGCCGCGGGCGACACATTCAATGCCGGCTTCGCCGTGGCGCTGGCCGAGGGAATGGACATAGCGCACGCTCTCCGCTTTGGCAATGCGGCCGCCGCCATCTCCGTCACCAAGCTCGGCGCGCAGGCATCCGCGCCGTCGCGGGCCGAAGTGGACGCTCTGGTCAGCGCCCCGGTTTGAGCGGGATCACCGCCCATTCCTGATTGGCAAACACCACCGGCGACGGATGCGTGGCCGCGCGAACGACCAGATAATCAATCCCCAGTTCGCGGTACTCCTCCAGCGGCAGCAGCGGCGGCTTGGCGGTGCGCACGGCCTGCCAGCGGCGCCACCATTCCTCACCCAGGCCGGGCAGCAGATTGGCCTGTCCGCCGCCCTTCCAATCGACATATAAGGCGCGCTGCGCCTTGGCTCGAAACACGCCGGCCTGGAGACCTCGATAGGCATCGGCGAAGAGAAAGACCGAGTCCTTGTCCGTATTCTGGCGCGCCCACGCAGAGAGTTCGTCCAGCGGCGGAGTGTGGAGCTGGGGATAGTTCTTCATTCCGCCAACGGTGGGGATCAGCAGGAACGGCGCCAGCACCGCCACGGGCAACGCTATTCGCCAACGGGCGGATGCTATCGCCAGCGCCACAAACAGTGCCACCAGGGCGATGCGAGTCCACTGCATCCACGTAAACAGCTGCACCACCAGACCGTTGGCGGGAATGGCGAACACCACCACAAACCACGCCGCGCTTTCCAGCCAGCGGCGGGCCTGCGCGGCGCGCCATCCGGCGGCGGCGCCGAGTACAACGGCCATGGCCGTGATGAAGAGAACTCCGCGGGCGGGCTGAAACTGCGGGATCAGAATCCACTTGCCTACGTCGAGCAGCATGTACTGAACCGGCACCATCAGCAGGCCGTAGAGCGGTAAGGCCAACGTGAGAAACGTGACAACCGGGCCCATCGTACCGCGCAGCCGCCGCCACGCCAGCGTCACGTAGAACATCAGCAGCGGGTACTGCCAGAACCACACGGATTGCCAGAGATCGATCCAGTTGTAATCGCCGCGCAGGCGTTGGATCCGCTCCAGCGCGGGACCCACCCGGCCCAGCAATGGCTGCCGCTCCGTCCCGCCCCGCTGCAATACCGCGAATAGCAACACCAGCCCCCCGGCAGCGGCCGGGGAAATCCCCACCGGCCCC
>CAYVDY010000536.1:0-4956 GCA_964450255.1 uncultured Candidatus Solibacter sp.
TTACGTCTTGTCCAGGAACCCCGGTTCTTTCTCGAAGGCCATGGAGTAGCTGAAACCGGAGCAGCCGCCGCCGCCGACCGAAATGCGAAGACCGGCCGGCTTCGGCTCCTGGGCGCCAAGAATCTCTTTCACCTTGCCGACAGCCGTTTGGGTCAATGTAATCATTGAGTTGATCGACCTCCTACAAATTTGTCCTGTATGACCAGTATAACACCGGCCGCAGGCCCTGCCTCTTCACTATACGAAGATGCGGAACGGGGGCGAAAGGTTGCGGGGATCTGGTATGGTAGTTCAGTCCGATGAAACCGGGCATGGGTGGAGCGCGTCGGTAGGGCATGAGTGGCTATGCTGGCGTTTTCCCAATTCCTGGTTCCGGGATACAGGCATCGGCCTCCCGCCAGGGCAAGACACGCGTGGATTACCGGAAGACTGAAGAAGCCGAACTGGTCCGCAGAGTCCAGGCTCGTGACGAACTGGCGTTCCGCGAGATCGTGGACCGCTACCAGTCCAAGGTGTTTTCGATCATCTTTGGAATCCTGCGAAACCGGAATGACGCGGAAGACATCTCCCAGCAGGTCTTCACCAAGATTTATTTCTCTATCCACAACTTCGATTTCCGCAGCAGCCTGCTGACCTGGATCTACAAGATCACAGTGAACGAATGCTACGACTATCTGCGGAAGAAGAAGGTGCGCAAACTCGTCTACGAGAGCGACTTCAGCGAAGATGACGCCGTCAGCATGGAACGTAGCGAACCCGACGCCGCGCAGCCGATCGATACCGCATTGGCCAAGCGTGACCTGGTCAACAAACTTCTGGCCAAGGTGTCGGAAGAAGACCGGAATCTGATGATGTTGAAAGAAGTGGAAGGTCACTCCGTCGAGGAACTGGCGGAGATGACCGGAATGAATGAGAATACGATAAAGGTCAAGTTGTTCCGCGCCCGCCAGAAGTTGTTGAAGGCAGCGCAGCGGCTCACCAGGAGTTCAGGTTCCCGGTTGGCCGCCGAGTAGCGATTCCCCGGACCCTTGCACTATGCCGGAGTCCGGATATGATAGGCAGAGACATGAACAGGCTTTCCAGCAGCAACGAGAAAGTGAGACCATCAACCAGGCTCAGGTTGGGGCGAAGATTCATGATCGGCCGGATTCCGCGAACGACTGAGAATTTGAGGGAAGACGGATATGCATCAGCCCATCGAAAACGGTCTTGAGGATTACCTCACCGGCAGGGCAGGCACGGAAAGCTACCGGGAGTTTGTAGCCCATGTGGCCGTGTGCGCGGAGTGCGCCACGGAAGTAGGTGAGATGAAGCAGCAGGCCGATTGGATACGCGAACTGCGTCCGCCGGCCGACGCGGAACCATCCCCCGGTTTCTACGCCCGCGTCATGGATCGGATTGAAGCGCAAACAGCGAAATCGTTTTGGGGAGTGTTTCTGGAACCGGTCTTCGCCAACCGGTTGGCACTGGCATGCCTGGCTCTCTTTGTGGTGCTTTCGTCCGCGGTCTGGCAAACCAACCCGTCGCCCGTGCTGAATGAGAACAACCCGGTTTCGATTTTGGCGTCCGAGGAAATGCCGGCGGTCACCGGCGCGGACCCTAGCCGGGACCGGACGGTGGTACTCACCAACCTCGCCAGCTTCGGTTCCGAGCGCGGCCCCTCGCCGCTGCTGCCTGTTTCTTCCGACTAAGAGAATCCGGTGAGCGTGCGAAGCAGTCTCAGCGATAATCGGCCCACGTGGCACCACCCCAGGATTCTGATGGTCCTGCTCGCAGTATTCCTCTGCGGCGCAGCGGCTGGTGCACTGAGTGTGCGGCTCAGCAACGCACTTGCCGCACCGCGGGTCGCCGCTAACGCCCCTCAGTGGAAAGAGGGCCAGCGCGAACTGACGATCACGCTTCTCAAGAAAGAACTCAACCTCACCCCCGCCCAGGCCCAGGAGATCGAAACTGTCCTCGACGATTTCGTGCTGTACTACCAGAACCTGCAGGGTCAGATGGACGACTGGCGCACCGACGGTAAGAAGCGCATTATGACCGCGCTGACCGCCGAGCAGCAAGCCAAGTTCGAAAAGTTATTGAGCAGCCGCTCCGCCAGCCTGCGCTAGCCAGCCGTCGCCAGCCAGCCGTGCGAGTTGCGGCGGCAGGTGCGGCATGCGCCCTAATTGGGAATTGAGTAGACCGTCCCCGAATTAGAGGTTGCGGAGCACGAAGTTGATGAGGTGGTAGCCGTCCATGAATTTGAACGGCGATTCTCCCAGCGTGTAGTGGCCGCAGGGCAGCACGACTTCCTTGAAATCCAGCTTGTACTGGCGGCACATCGCGATGGTCTCGCGAGAGAGCTCCGGCAGAAATGTGGTGTCGTACTGCGCGTAGAGGAAGAGCGATTTCTTCTTCTTGGCCGCGTAGAGATCAAAGTAGACGCTGGGGCTGATAGCCATCCAGATTCTGCGGAGGGCGTCGAGATCCACCTTGCCTTCGAGTCCCTGCTTCACGTGAATGGTGGAAAGGCCGGTCCATACCACGTCGGCGAAGTAGGTGGAGCAGTGGTTGAAGGCATTCACACGGAAGCGCTCGTCGTGAGCGCTGGCCAGGAAGGCGTGGCAGGAGCCGAGGCTGGTGCCGACGATGGCGATGCGCTCGGCGCCCTGCGTTTCGAGCCAATCGGCGGCGGCGCGGATATCGAGGACGGCCTGGCGCGTGGCGTCGATGGTGCGGGCGAGGTTGGAGCTGACTGCGTAATCGGCGCGTTCGAGCTCCGCCGGCATGCGGTAATCGTGATACGGCAGGCTGAGGCGCAGGGCGGAGGCGCCAAACTTCTGGAAGCCGCGGGCTAGGGCGTTATGGGCGTCGCCGGGCGCGTTCCAATGGGGCAGCACCAGGACGGCGCGTTTGGGGTTCTTGCCGGGGAACCACTGGCCGTGCACGACGTTGTTCTCGGCGTAGGGGGTTTGCACGGAAGACGTGAAACGGAGCAGATTGCCGCTCAGTTGGGCATCGGTGGGTGACTGATGCTGAAAGAACTTCTGGCTGTTGCCGATAGCAGCCTGGCTGAGTTCGAGGAGCCAGGAGAGGGGGTCGTGCCCGTTGCGCGGATGCGACTGGGCGACAGGCCATTGATTAGCCCATTCGAGGCCCCAATCGAAGGGGCGCACAACACGATTGGTAGCCGCGAAGCAGAGCCGTTGTTCCCACCGGCTCATCCAGCGACCGTAAAGAGATCCCAACAGAGGCATGGTGTGAGTGGAACTTCCAGGGTACCAAATCCTCCGCGAAAACCCTCATCAGGTACACTAGTAGATTAATGGTTCGAGTTCGATTCGCCCCTTCCCCCACAGGCTACCTGCACATTGGCAGCGCCAGAACGTTCATTTTCAATTGGCTCTTTGCGCGAAAGCAGAAGGGCACCATGATCCTGCGTATCGACGACACCGATGTCGAACGAAACACGCAGGCATCACTGGACTCCATTTTCAACGGACTGAACTGGCTCGGCCTCGAGTGGGACGAGTTCTACCAGCAGAGCGAGCGGCTGGAGCTTTACCGGGTGAAGGCCTGGGAGATCTTTGAACGCGGCTTTGCGTATCGCGACTTCACCCCGATGAACGCGGCGCCGGAAGAGCGGAACTCTGAGGCAGGCGCGTGGCTGTGCAATCCCGAAATGCGGGCGCTTTCGGCCGAGGAGAGTGAGCGACGCGCGGCGGCGGGCGAGCCGTTTGTGCTGCGATTCCGGGTGCCCCGCGAGACGGGGCGGCGGGTGGAGTTCACAGACCTGGTTTACGGGACGCAATCGAAATCCTGCGACGACATCGAGGACTTCGCGCTGCTGCGCTCGAATGGCGCTCCAACCTATCACCACGCTTCTTGCGTGGACGACGCGGATCTGCGGATCTCGCATGTAGTGCGCGGGCAGGATCATCTTTCGAACACGTTCAAGCACATTTTGATCTTCGAAGCCCTGGGCGGGCCGGCGCCGCTGTTTGCGCATCTGCCGCTGCTGATCGCGCCCGATGGCGCAAAGCTTTCAAAGCGGAAGCACGGTCCTGTGGTTTCGGTGATGACATACAAGGACGCCGGTTTCCTTCCGCACAGCTACGTCAATTTCCTGTGCCTGCTGGGCTGGAATCCGAAGGACGACCGCGAAAAGATGTCGCGGCAGGAACTGACGGACGCGTTCTCTTTCGAGGGCGTGAACCGCTCCAATGCGGTGGTCAACTTCAGCGAGGAAGACCCGATCGACCCGAAGGCCTTGTGGCTGAACTCGCAGCATATTTACGCGATGCCGGTGGAGGAGCTTGCCGTGCAACTCGCGCCGGTGGTGGCAGCGGCGGGTATCGAAATCGCGCCGCAGAAGCTGCTGAAGATCACGCCGCTGATCCAGGAGCGCATCAAGACGCTGAACGACGTGCTGGCGGTGGCTGACTTCTTCTTCGTCCGGGATCTGCCGGACTACGATACGGGCGAACTGACGCCGCAGAAGGGTGACGCGGCCATGGCGCTGCGTGTGCTGGAGCGGGCTCGCGTGGCTCTGGAGACCGCCGAGTTTTCGCATGACGGGCTGGATGCTGTCCTTCGGGCCGAAGCCACGGCGCTCGGCATCAAGGCGGGCCAGATGTTCCAGCCGATTCGTGTTGCCGTGTGCGGGCGCAAGATCGCCCCTCCGCTGTTTGAGACGTTGGAAGTACTTGGCCGCGAGACTTGCCTCGTTCGCATCGATCAGGCCGTTCGGAAGCTGAGAAACTAACATGACCATGTCCACTGATGACACGGCCGCCGCACCAGCGCGGCAGTCCAATTTCGTCCGCGACATCGTGATTCAGGACATCGCCAACGGCAAGAATGGCGGCCGCGTCCACACGCGTTTTCCTCCGGAGCCGAACGGCTACATACATATCGGACACGCCAAATCGGTATGCCTGAATTTCGGCATTGCCGCCCAATACGGAGGGACCTGCA
>CAYVDY010000537.1:0-4929 GCA_964450255.1 uncultured Candidatus Solibacter sp.
AGTGGGAGTGCTTCTGCTGATCTGCGCGAGCGTGGGCTTTGCGCAATCCGGAACCATTCAGGGCACTCTGCTCGACGCCTCCGGCGCGGCAGTGCCCAACGTAAGGATCACAGCGACCGACGAGGCCAAAGCGCTCGTTATCCGCGAAACCGTTTCTCAAACTGACGGCCATTTCTATCTTCGTAACCTACTTCCGGGCTCCTACTCAATTCGCGGCGAGGCGGCGGGGTTCAAGTCACTGGAACGTACAGGGCTGCGTCTGGATCAAAACCAGACCATGGAGCTTGGTTCGATCGGTCTGCAGATCGGGCAAACCTCTGAATCCGTAACCGTGGAAGCCACAGTCCCGCTGGTCGAGACATCGTCGGCCAACAAGAGCTTTGTCGTCACCGGACGCCAGGTGACCGAGCTGAGCCTGAACGGCCGTGATTTTCAATCGCTGATGCGCACGCTGCCCGGCGTGGTGTCGAACAACTCGTCGGACTTCCGGCTCGCCTTCAACAACACGGATCAGTTCAACGTCAATGGCCTTCGCGGCAGCATGAACAACGTGTTCCTGGACGGCACGATCAACACCGACGTGGGCGCCAACGATGGGCAGTTCACGCAAGTGTCGCTCGATGCGGTCGGCGAATTCAAAGTGCAGACCTCCACGTTCAACGCCGAGTACGGCCGCAACCCCGGCGTCTTCATCTCCATCAACACCAAGAGCGGCGGCAAGCAGTTCCACGGCACCGCCTATGAGTTCTTCCGCAATAACGCGATGGACGCGCGCGTGCCGTTCGACACGACGGGCAAGACCGCCAAGCTGCGCTTCAATCAGTACGGCGGCAACCTGAGCGGTCCCCTCTACCTCCCCAAGGTCTCCTCCAAGGCCGATCCCCGGCTGTTCTTCTTCTTTAACTTTGAGGGCACACGCGCATCGCGGCCCATCGGTGGCAACTTCGTCGATCTGCCCCACCCGGATCTGCTCAATGGCGATCTGAGTCGCCTCTATCGCAACCAGCCGCTGACGACCAGCACCGGCCAGCCAACGGGATTCCAGGTCGGCCAGGTGTTCCGGCCCGGCACCGTGGTGCGTGAAGGGAATGGGCGCATCATCGGGGGCTCGCCCTATGTCGGCAACATCATTCCCAAGTCCGAGTGGGCCAAGAATGCCACCGGTTTCGTGAACGTGATGAAGTTCGCCAACGTCACCGGCGATCCTGGAACGCCCAACGTTCCGGAGACCGTGCGCCATCCGTATCAACAGAACTACGGCTTTGAGAAGGATGCCAAAGTCGGCCGCGTCGATTGGGCCATCAGCTCGAAGATGAACTTCTTCTTCCGCTGGGCCGATGACGCGCAGTTGGAGACGCAGCCCCTGGGCATTTTTGCCACGCTGCCCTCGCCGATCTTCCCGCAGTACCGCAAGAAGCCCGGCTCGTCATGGTCCTACAACCTGGTGAACGTGATCTCACCGACCTCCACCAACGAGTTCATCTTTGGCTACAACCGGCTCACGCAGTTGGTTGACAACTCCTCGGATTCGGATGCCTCCATCTGGAACAAGGACAAGCTCGGCTTCACGTACAAAGAGCTCTACGATGGCGTGAATCTGCAGAGCCGCTTCCCGCGTTTCAACTGCGGCGTCGGCTCCTGCAACTACGCAGGGTTCCCCTCGGGCTGGCTGTCTGAAGCGAAGCAGTTCTCCTTCACTGACAACTTCAGCATCATTAAGGGCAGCCACTCGCTGAAGTTCGGCGGCCTGTACAACTTCAACATCAACGGACAGCAGCCCTCCTGGACGGACGTGCCGAACATCAACTTCGGCTCCAACGTCGAGAACATCAATGACAGCGGCAGCCAGTTTGCTAATACGCTGCTCGGCAACTACACCAGCGTCTCGCAGACCAACGGGCGTTTCTACGGTTCGTTCAAGTTCACTGGACTCGAACTGTACGCGCAGGATAGCTGGCGCGTGAACCGCAGGTTGACGCTGGAATTCGGGATGCGCTGGGCTTATCTCGGCCCGACGTACACCTACGGAAAATATCTCCAGAACTACTTCGATCCGACGCTCTACACTGCTGCCAACGCCGTGCAGATCGACACCCGAAGCGGCTTGCGGAATGGCAGTATCATCCCAGGTATCGGCAACCCGTTCAACGGCATGGTCGAGGAAGGGTCGGGCGGAATCCCCAAGGGCTTCGCCAAGCACCGGTATAACAACTGGGCGCCGCGCTTCGGCTTCGCCTACGACCCGTTCGGAGACGGCAAGACCTCCATCCGCGGCGGCGGCGGCATGTTCTACGAGCGGATTCGCCAGGCCACGAACAATTTCGACGGTCTCGGCAACCCGCCTCTCGCCTATACGCCATCGGTCTACGTGGGCAACATCGACAACCTCAGCCCGGCTCTGGTTTCCTCTGGCGTCCGTTTCCCTGTCAGCCTTTCCACCTTCGATGGAGCGGGCCAGATTCCTACCATCTACGCCTGGTCGTTCGGCATTCAGCGCGAGCTCGGCGCCCGCACCTCTCTCGACGCTTCTTACATTGGCAACCTCGGCAGACACCTCCAGTACCGGCGTGATTTGAACATGCTGCCGCTGGGTTATACACTGCAGCCGGGCGTTCTGGCCTCGGTCAACAATACCGTTAACGCGTTGCGGCCTTTCAAGGGCTACACGAACGTGAACTTCACAGAGTACGGCGCCACCAGCAACTACAATGCGCTGCAGGTGCGTGTCAGCCGCCGTTTCGCCAAGGCTTTCACCGGGAACTTCAACTACACCTGGTCCAAGGCTTTCAGCCAGGTGGACAACGACACCACCGGCCTTGGCTACGCCTATGACCGCCGGCGTGAGCATGGCCTGGCGAGTTTCGATCGCGCGCACATCGTCACGCTCGACGCCATCTACGAGATCCCGTTCTTCAACAAGGCCAGCGCGGCGGCGAAAGCGCTTCTCGGCGGCTGGCAGGTGAACGGCATTGCTCGTTTCTGGACTGGACCGCCCGCCGGCATCGCCTCCAACGGCAACGCCGGGCAGACTGTCGGCGGCATCCGTGGCGACTACCTCGGCGGCGAGTTGATGCCAGAGACTCAGGATCGCTACAACTACTTCAACGTATATACCTTCGCCCGCCCGGTTGATGGCAGCCTAGGCAACACAGGCAAGACGTTGATTCGTCTGCCCGGCATCAACAATTGGGATATCTCTTTGTTTAAGAATTTCCGCGTCTCGGAACGGATGAATCTTCAGTTCCGCATGGAGACCTTTAACACTCTGAACCACACGCAATGGGCCGGCGTGAACACCACGATGAACCTGCCTAACCCTGGTATGACGATGGTGCAGGCCAATAAGAGCACATTCGGCGAGGTGACCTCAACGCGCGATCCTCGCAATATTCAGATGGGCCTGAAGTTCCTGTTTTAGAATCGCGGTGTGAGCATCGCAGTTCTAGTTTTGCTACTCACGGCGGCGCCTCCCCAATCGGGCGGCGCCGCCGTCGTATTTCAGCGTGCCGCAGCCGCGCTCTCAGCGGGCGATCTGCCTGCCGCCGAGCAGGGCTTTGAGCAGGTGTTGAAGCTGGAGCCTAACTCCGTCCCGGCACTTGGCAACCTGGGCGTGACGTACACGCGCATGGAACGCTTCGCCGATGCAGTGCGGGTCTATCGCCAAGCCCTCAAGCTGGCGCCCAATCAGCCGGGACTTCTGCTTAACCTTGGTCTGGCGTACCTGAAGCAGGGGGACTATGCAGCAGCGAAGCCGCTCTTCGCGCGCCTGCAGAGAACCAACCAGTCGCTCGAACTCCTGGCGACGTGCGAGTTGTTTACGGGTAACCCCACGCGCGCGCTGGATTTGCTGAAGGCATTGCCGCGCACTCCGGAGATCCTCTTCCTCACGGGTACTTCATACCTGCGCTTGAAGCAGCCGGCGCCAGCCAAGGCGGCGTTCGAAGAGATGTTGACTGTGGCGTCGTCCGCGCAGGCGCGCCTGTTGATGGGGCGGGCGTATGTGGATAACGAACAGTTCGATGAGGCGATCGCCGAATTCAAGCAGGCGCTGGAACTGCCGCCGGCACGGCTGGAACTGGCCAAAGCGCAGATCAGCCTTCGAGACAACGAGAGTGCGGAATCGAATCTCCGCGAGGTTCTGCGGACACGTCCGGCGCACTCGGAGGCTGCGTACTACCTGGGCTCACTGCTGGTTCTGCTGGCGCGGGAGGACGAGGCGCTGCCGCTGCTGGAGCAGGCCCGTGCGGCACGTCCGGACGCGTGGGGCGCCTACTACTATCTGGGCCGCGCGCAGATGCAGAAGGGCGCCGCACCGAAGGCTCTGACTTATCTGGAGACCGCCGCCAAGTTAAACCCGGAAGAGGCGGCCGTCTGGTTCCAACTGGCCCGCGCGTATCAGACGCTCGGACGCAAGGCGGAGGCGGCGTCGGCGCGGACCCGCTACAACACTCTGCGGGAGGCTTCGCTGGAGAAGACCCAGCCCGTGTTGCCGCCCGGGCGGTGAGCCTTAATTCGGGGACGGTCTACTCAATCACCGATTGCGGCTTCCGCCGCGCCGGTTGACGCAGTCCGTGCGGCTCACCGTGTATGCCTGCCCGTCACTCGTAATGAGGCGCGCGCGCCCGCGGCTGAGCGTGAGAAGGCCATGTCAGCCCCACAACCTCCGGGGCTTCCTCTTGTGCGCGTTCGCCGTCAACGCTTCCAATGGAGTCAGAGCCGCTATCGCCCGCGGGAGAGCGACTGCGCGAAGCCTCATCGGCGCGTGCGCCCGCCTGCACCCCATCCAAAAGGATAAGGCCGGCTCGCCTCCTTGCGGAATCGAGCCGGCCTCAAAGCAACTGTCAAGCCCGATGGGGCTCTACAGCATCAATCCAGGTTAGTCATTATGGAGCGACCAACCCAAGTTCGCAGATTCACGGGTTACGCTGC
>CAYVDY010000538.1:0-4923 GCA_964450255.1 uncultured Candidatus Solibacter sp.
CCCTGTTCCGGCTGGAGGATTCCGGCGATCATCCGCAGGATGGTGGTCTTCCCCGCCCCGTTGGGGCCCAGCAGGCCCACTACCTCGCCAGCCTGCACATGGAGCGAGACATCGCTGACGGCACGAACATCGCCGAAGGACTTGCTGAGCCCCTCGGCCGCTAAAGTCGGAATCATTTCAGCTCCCAGTGATCGTTGATAAAGTCGGCGGAGGTTTCCTTCCAGGTGCCGAACTTGGTGGCCATCTGGCCGCCATCGATCAGCAGTGCGGCTCCGGTGATGAAGGAGGCAAGGTCCGAGGCCAGGAACGCGACGGCGTTCGCCACCTCTTCGGGGCGCCCGCCACGACCCAGTGGAATGTGCCGGAAGTACTCCTTCAGCAGCGCACCCTGGGCGAAGTGATCGGCCGTTAGCCGCGTGCGGATCAGGCCGGGACACACGGCGTTGACGCGAATGCCGAAGGGGCCGAGCTCGCCGGCGGCGGTGTGCAGAAGGCCCAATAGCCCCGCCTTGGTGGCGTTGTAGGCGGAGAGATCCGGCTCGCCGTCGTAGGAATTCGTTGACGCGGTGAGCACAATGGCGCCGCGGCGGCGCGGCTTCATCTGCCCGGCGGCCAGCTTCATGGTGTGGAATGCGCCGCTGAGATTGATTCGCAGCGTCCGCTCCCAGGCCTCCGTGGTGGTGGCATCCAGGGCAGCCACGGAAACCGCGCCGGCGTTAGCGACGACGATATCGAGTGGACCGGAAGCCGCGAATGCAGCGGCGAGGGAATCGGGATCCGTCACGTCAGCTTCCAGGCCCACGGCTCCGAATTCGGGCGCCCGCGCGGCAGCCCGCTCAGAGGCCAGGTCCGCCACGAATACCTGCGCTCCACACGCCACCAGGGCTTCTGAAATCGCCCGCCCGATGCCATTGGCGCCACCCGTTACCAGTGCTCTGCGGCCACTCAAGTCCAGCCTCATAGCACTCGATTGTACCGAGCCCGCCACGCCGCGTGCGCCCCATATGCCAAACTGGAGTTTTTGCAATGAACCCGCAGGTAAAACTCGAATTCGCCAGTGAGCGCAAGATCCGCACGCGCAACAAGACGTACTATCGCTTCAACCACTGGCCCATCTGGATATTTGTCTTCTTCCTGATCCCAGGCCCCGTCACGTTTACGCTCTTCAACGAGGGCTTCCAGGGTGACATGATCTGGTGGCTGGCAGCCGTGCTGATCGGCACCGGCATCGCCGGTTTGCGCGGAAAGCTGCCAGGCTGCGAGCCGGCGCCCTACATCATCCGCTTCACCGAGGATCGTCCCAATCCTCTCTACCGGCGGGTCTGCTACGCGTTCGCGTGGAGCGCCGCCATCAGCTATGGGCTGCTGAACATCACGGGATTGGTTGTGGCCATCACCACGGGCCAGTGGATCATGAAGCAGATCTACTGGTATGGCTATTTTCCGATCGTGATCCCGATCTGGATTCTCGGCGCGCTGGGCAAGCTGCCGCGCGTGGGCCCCTCCACTGCAGGGGAAGGCACTGAGCGCCGCTACTTCTACGGCACGGTGTGGGCCATGTGCATCGCCCAGCCGGTGCTTGGCATTTTGTGGCGAGTCCTTCCGCGGTCTCAAGCGTCTGATGTCATTAAGCTGGTGGTCTTCCTGGGGCTGCTGGCTTTTGTCGGGTATCAGAGCTTTCGCGGGCACTTGCCGCGCACCCGCCAGATCGTGCCCGGGGAATACGCGGAGTTGGATTAGGGGCTGGGGCGGCACCGCTCCCTGGCGGGCGCGGGTCGCACACGGGCGCGGGTCGGAAAAGGGCGGGTACGGTGCAATTGGTACCTACTGTTTGGGAGAAACGGAATGAAACACATCCTGCCGCTGCTGATCTTCGCCATGGGGGCGCATGCCGAGAACTGGCCGCAGTGGCGGGGGCCGGGCGGCAACGGTGTTTCCGCCGAAAAGGGTCTGCCTAGCGAATGGAGTGCCACGCGCAACATCGCCTGGAAAGCTGACATCCCGGGGCGCGGGCATTCTTCGCCGGTCGTCTGGGGCAAGCAGATCTTCCTCACCACGTCGCTGGAGCTGGACACCATTCCAGGCGCCAAGGCTCCCAAACACATGCAGGAGGGCGAGGAGTTCCGCCATCCCGATTCCGCCGGCAGCCACCGCGCGCATCGCCTTGTCGTGCTCGCCGTGGACGCGCCGTCCGGCAAAATTCAGTGGCAGAACACTGCCTATGAGGGCCGGGTTTACGACGATCGGCACAAGAAGAACACCTACGCCACGCCGACTCCAGTGACCGACGGCAAAGCAGTCTACGTCAGTTTCGAATCGCAGGGCGTCTACGCCTACACGCCCGACGGCAAGTTGAAGTGGAAGACGTCCTTGGGCCCCATCGGCACGGTCGGCATGGGGCCGGCATCGTCGCCTGTTTTGTTTGGAGACCTAGTGCTGGTGCTGTGCGACCAGGAGGAAGGCGAAGGCTCGTTTCTGGCGGCGCTCTCGGCCAAGGACGGCAAGCTCGCCTGGAAGGTGGAGCGCAAAGAGGCGGCGAACTGGTCCACGCCGAGCATCGTGCAGAACGGCTCACAGCCGATGCTGGTGGCCCCGGGAATGAAGAACACCATCGCCTACGACCCGCGCAACGGTAAGGAGCTGTGGCGCACCAAGGGCGTGGTGGGCAATACGGTGCCGAGCATCGTCTCCGGCCTGGGCATGATCTTCCCGAGCGCCGGCTACCCGGACAAGCGCGTGTACGGCATCACAATGGACGGCTCCCTGGCATGGAGCTATGAGAAGGGTACGGCCTATGTGCCGTCGCCGATTCTCTACGGCGACTATCTCTACATTCCAACGGACCGCGGTCTGCTGACGTGCCTGGAAGCACGCACCGGAAAGCTGATCTACGAGGGCAAGCGCGTGCCGAAGCCGGCGACTTTCAGCGCGTCGCCCGTGGCGTTTGACGGGAAGATCTTCCTGACGAGCGAAGAGGGCGAGACCTTCATCATCCAGGCAGGCCCGGAGCATGCGGTGCTGGGCAGCAACACGCTGGATGAAGCGGCCCATGCGTCGCCTGCGATTGCCAACGGGCGGCTTTATATCCGCACCGCCAGCCATCTTTGGGCCGTCGCGGCGAAGTGATGAAACCGGAATTGACGCGGCGGGCCGCGCTGCTCGGCTTTGCCGGGAGCTTTGCCGGAGCGGCCGGCGCAGTGCGGATCGACTGCGCCTTTCCCGGGGGGAACATCGTGGTCGACTCCATCGAGGGCGATACGGTTCTGCTTCACCAGGACTTGCGCGATACGGCGGGAGACTGGTTCTTCTGGCACTTTCGCGTGACCGGGGCGGCTGGGCGCAAGTTGAACTTCCGTTTCACCGGCAGCGCGGTGGTGGGTGTGCGCGGGCCGGCGGTGAGCCTGGATCGAGGTGGATCCTGGGAGTGGCTCGGGATGGAGGGCGGAAGCACTTCCTCGTTCACCTACACGTTCCCCGCAAATGCGGAGGACGTTCGATTCTGCTTCACTATTCCCTACCTGGAAGCGAACCTGAGCGCGTTTCTGGCCCGCTATGGCGACCATCGCCACCTGAAAGTCGGGACACTATGCCAGACCGGGAAAGGCAGGCGCGTGGAACTGTTGGAAGCGGGCGCATTGGATGGCGCGGAGCATCCCAGGGTTTTGTTGACGGCACGCCATCACTGTTGTGAATCGATCGCCAGCTTTGTTCTGGAGGGACTGCTCGGAGCGGTTCTCGATGCCGGGGAACCAGGCGGCTGGCTGCGCCAGAATGTCCATTTCGTGGCGGTCCCGATGGTGGACAAAGACGGCGTGGAGGATGGTGACCAGGGCAAGAACCGCAGGCCACGGGACCATAACCGCGATTATGACGGTGTGAGCATCCACCCATCGGTGGCCGCGATCCGAAAGCTGGTGGAGCCCTGGCCGGCGGGGCGACTTCAAATTGCGCTCGACCTGCACTGTCCGTGGATAAGAGGCGAGGGCAATGAGCAGATCCACTTCGTCGGAGTGCCGTCGCAGGAGTCGTGGGCGCAGATCCAAAAACTAGCGGCCACGCTGGAGTCCATTCAGAACGGGCCGCTACCGTTTCGCTCGCGCAACAACCTGCCGTACGGCACGAGCTGGAACACGGCCGCGAACACAACAGCGGGGAGATCGTTCAGTCGATGGGCTTCCGAATTGCCGGGAATCCGGGCGGCGGGCACGATAGAGATCCCCTATGCGAACGCGGGAGGCGCGGTAGTGACCGCCGATGCGGCGAGGGCGTTGGGCCGGGACCTGGCCAGGAGTATCGCTCAGGTAATGATGCCGGCCAGGTGAAGGACGGCAGTGACGGCCAGCGCCGCACCCGCCATCTGGAAGGCCGCGCGCGTAGAGCTGGAGACGGTGATGACATCCGTCTCACGCATCGGTCCTTGCCAGCCAGGTTCCCGGATCTGCTGCTCAAAGTTCCGAATGCCGCGAATCAGATTGCTCAAACCCGCGACGAAGCCGTCTGGATGGAGCGCCATCGAAAGCCCGATGTAGAGCAGCGGGCCGGAATAGCAAAGCCGGACAAGCATCAATCCAAAGTCTGTTTGCATCGTGTTCTACCATGCCCGGGCTGAGCGGTACCCGTAAGGGTCGGCGCCCGCCTCGATGACTCCGTTTGCCAGTACGCGAACCGCCACCGGGGCGGCTCCACTTCCATACCGCGTCCGCATCTCCACCTTGTGACCGCGGCTGGTAAGATCCTGCATCAATCTCTGTCCCATGCGCTCATCGATGATGACTTCTCCTGGCGACATGCCGTGATTGTCAAAGCTGGAGACCAGATGGCGCGTATGAAACCGCGGCGCTTCCACGGCCTGCTGCGCGTTCATGCCGAAATCCAGGACGTTCAGCATTACCTGCCATTGAGACTGTTCCTGATTATCACCCC
>CAYVDY010000539.1:0-4906 GCA_964450255.1 uncultured Candidatus Solibacter sp.
CAGCAGTAATGGCCTTTGCCACGTCATTGTGGAGTGGCGCAGTGTAGCTGCAGCCCGAGCGCCCAGCGCTTCTGGAATCCCTTCCAGAGCGTGGCGGCGTCCTTGGCGTCGTTCGATCGCGGTACGGCGACCGTCAGGTAGGGGCGGCGGGTCTCGTCGCTTTTCAGGTGGAGGTCGAGGAACGCCGTAATGAAGTGCTGATTGATGGAAGCGATGCGCTCCTTGCGCCACACCGGTTCTTCGAACGACTCCAGGGTGGGGAATGCGAGGCGCGCTTCGGGCGGCGCGGGATTGCCGCCGACGTTGTGGCGGGCGTTCTCGAAGACCAGCATGCAGCGGTTGGAGTGGACTGCGCCCTCGTAGGCGCGCTTCACGCCCTGCTCGTAGCCGGAGACGTCGTCGTTGTCGCCGACGATGAACAGCGACGGGATGCGCAGGCCGGCCAGGCCGGCGGCGTCCCAGTTGTTCATCGGCGGCTGTGCGCCCCACGGGGCCAGTGCCACCACTGCCTTGATATGCGTGCGGGGGCGGGCGTCGAATTTGGCGCTGCCTGCTGTCCAATCCTCCAGGTAACCGCCCGGGACCATTCTGGCGGAGCCGCCCTGCCTGGAGTAGCCGGCGCCGCTGGCGGCGAGAGCGCCATAGCCGCCCATGGAGTAGCCGGCGATGGCGACGCGGCCGGCGTCGAGAATGCCGTTCAGCGGGTTGCCGTCCTGGCGGGAGAGGGCGGCCAGTGCGTCGATGGTGAAGAGCTGATCCGACGCCCGGTTGAGCAGCGTGCTGGCGAAGCCGCGCACCGCGCCGCTAACGGAATCTGTGTGATCGATGGCGGCGACGATGTAGCCCTTGGAGGCCAGATTCTCCGTCAGCCAGGTGAGGAACGTGCGGGAGCCGGGGTAGCCGTGGGAGACGATCACCAGCGGATAGCGCTCGCCCGTTTTGGGCGTCGCGTCGCGGAGTGCTTTTCCGGCGGTCTGGTAGGTCTTCGGCGGGGCGCCCCGCGGGGTGAGGGTGCCTTCGTAGGTGGTGTGCTCGCGCTGGCCGGCCGGGATCGTGGCCGGGTACCAGAGCTCGATGGTGAGATTCCTGGCAGTGAGCGGGGCTTTGCCGGTGGCCTTGTCGAACTGGAGGATATCGGGCTGGTCCGGGTTGGTGATGGTCAGCGTGCGGACGCCCACGGAGTGCGGGCCGCGGGCGGCGAGTTCCGGCGCGTCGATGGGCGGAACACTGTAGTAGTTGTCGGACGTCCCCTGAGCGAATCCGGCGGAGCATAGCAGGGCGAGCGAGGCGAGTACGCGCATGTGTCTATGGTGCCATTTTCCTGTCACTGGATCGGGGAGCGGTGCGTCTCTTAGAATGAGGGTCACGGGATGAACATGGGGCAGAAGTTGGTATTGCTGCTGGGTTTGGCCGCCGCGGCTCTCGGCGCAGACCTGGATCGTGCCCAGAAACTGTACGATCGGACAGAGTATCCGGCCGCACTGGAAGTGCTTTCCAAGTCACCAGAGCCGAAGGGCGGGGCAGCCTGGGAACTGGCCGGCAAGGCCAACTATCAGCTCGGCGAGTTCAAAAAGGCAATCGAAGCGTTTGAGAAGGCCACGCAGGCCGAACCCAATAACTCCCGCTATCAGAACTGGTTGGGCCGGGCGTGGGGACGCCGGGCGGAGACCTCGAATCCGCTGGCGGCGCCCGGATACGCCTCCAAGGCACGCCAGAGTTTTGAGCGGGCCGTGCAGTTGAACCCGAAAGACCAGGATGCCGTGAACGATCTGCTCTCCTACTATCTGGAGGCGCCCGGCTTCCTGGGCGGCGGCCTGGACAAGGCGATGGCGCTGGCGGAGAAGGTCAAGACTATTGATCCGGCCGGATATCACTCCGCTCTGGCGCAGATCGCCGAGCGTCAGAAGCAGTACGATCTGGCGGAAGGCCAATTACGACGGGCGGCGGCACTGGCGCCGAAGCAGGTGGGCCGTGTGGTGGATCTGGCGAAGTTCTTGGCCCGGCGCGGGAAGTACAACGATTCTGACCGTGAGTTCCAGCAAGCCGCCAAGGTAGATCCGGACAGCCGGCTGGTGCTTTACGCGCGTGCCGAGACGTACGTGGAGACGAAGCGCAACCTGGAGACGGCCAGAGAGCTTCTGCAGCAATACCTGCGCTCGCCTCTGACTCCGGACGATCCTTCACGCGAAGAGGCGCGTCGCCTCCTGCGTAGGGCGTCGGGCGAATAGACTGGAAGGGATGACCTCCCTGCAGTTCATTCTGGAAGCGTTCCGATTCAGCTATCAGGCTCTGCAGGCCAACCGCGTCCGCACGCTGCTGACTGCGCTGGGGCTGCTGATTGGCAACGCGAGCGTCATTCTGGTCGTCACCATCTCAATTACCTCCCGCGACCTGATCCTGGACAAGATCCGCGGCATCGGCTCGAATCTCGTCTCGGCCTACTACGACGCCGGTACGCAGGACTCCGCCAAGGCGGACGCTGATTTCGTGAAACTGGCGGACGTGGAGGCGGCGCGGAAACAGCTCGGCACGCGCATCGTGGCGGCGTCGGCGGTGACGAACTCCACCGACCGGCTGGTGCTGGATGGCCGCGAGCGCGACGTGCGCGTGATTGGCACCGATGAGTTCTACGCGCAGGTGCGCAACTTGAAAATCGTCGGGCAGGGGCGGTTTTTCGATCCCTCCGACGTGGCTCTGCGGCAAAAAGTGGCGATGCTGGACGACAAGCTGGCGACGGTGGTCTTTGGCTCGGCGTCGGCCGCGCTGGGCCAACTGATCAAGATCCACGGGCTGCAGTTCACCGTGATCGGGGTGTTCCGGGAGCGAACCTCGACGTTTGGGCAGTCGGAGTTGGGCGACAACGGGGCGACACTGATCCCGTTCACGGTTCAGCGCTTCTTTGAGCCGGTAGAGCGTGTGGATCCGATGTACCTGCAGGTCCGCGATGCGGCCGACGTGCCGGCGGTGACACTGGCGCTGAGCGAGTTGCTGGCATCGCGGCACCGGGAGGGCGCACGATACACGGTGCAGAACCTCACAGGGATTCTCGAGACGGCGGCCACGGTGGCGTCGGTGCTCACGCTGGTTTTGATCCTGGTTTCGGCCATTGCGCTGGTGATCGCCGGCATCGGCATCATGAACATCATGCTGGTGACGGTCAAGGAGCGGACGCGGGAGATCGGCATCCGGATGTCGCTGGGCGCGTCCCGGCGGGCGGTGCTCACTCAGTTTCTGCTGGAGGCGGTGTTGATCAGCGTGGGCGGCGGGGTGCTGGGCATTCTGGCGGGAGTGACGATGCCGGTAGCGGCCAACTACTTCCAGGACGAGGTGCGGATCCCGATCTCGGCGGCGTCAATTCTGGTGGCGTTTGGCGTGTCGTTTCTGGTGGGCATCGTGTTCGGGATTCTGCCGGCCAACCGCGCATCGAAGCTGAGCCCGACGGAGGCGCTGCGTTACGAGTAATGTCCGGAATCGGACAGCGAGTCCCACGCGTGACAAGCGTGCCGATCCAAAACTGTTTGGTAAGTGCCTGAAATGATTCTGCCGTGACAATGGCCCGCGCAGTGCGTCCAAGAAATGCACTGCCATGTTCCTGAACATCACCTCCGACCTGAAATACGCCGTTCGGGCGATGCGGCGGGCGCCGCTGTTCACGGCCATCGCGGTGGCGTCGCTGGCCCTTGGCTTGGGAGCCAATACGGCCATATTCAGCCTGTTCGACCAGATCCTGCTGCGCCCGGCGGCGGTGCAGAATCCCCACGAGCTGGTAATGCTTGATTCGCCCGGCTCACGCATGGGGCGCTCCTACGGCCCCCACACCTTTCCGCATCCGATGTACAAGAACCTGCGGGACCACAACACCGTGTTCAGCGGTCTTATGGCGCGATCGCCGGTGTCAGTGACGGTCCTGCAAGCCGATGGTCAGGGCTTGAAGGTCGATTCCGAACTGGTGTCCGGCAACTACTTTGAATTGCTCGGCGTCCATGCGCAGGTGGGTCGGACTCTGATGCCGGCTGACGACATGACGGTGGGTGCGCATCCGGTGGCGGTGCTCTCACACGAGTTCTGGCAGACTCATTACTCCGGGAATCCGGGCGTGGTGGGACAGACGATCCGGTTGAACGGACATCCGTATGCCGTGATCGGCGTGGCGCGGAAGGGCTTCCGCGGGATTGAGATGGGTTACACCCCGGGCATCTTCGTTCCGATGATGATGAAGGCGCAGATTACACCGACCTACGACGGGCTGGACGATCCCCGCACCTATTTCACGCATCTGTTCGGGCGGCTGAAGCCGGGAGTGAGCCGGGAGCAGGCCCAAGCGGCTCTGCAGCCTTACTTCCGCGCGCTATTGGAAGAAGACTTGAAGACGATGCCCGCGGGCGGGCCGCCGACCTTCGCCAAACGCTATCTGGAAAAGAAGCTGGTGCTGTCGGACGGCTCGGGCGGGATGCCGACCATGCGGAGGGATGCCTCGCTGCCGATGATGATTCTGATGGCGATGGTCGGTCTGGTCCTGCTGATCGCCTGCGCGAACGTGGCGAATCTGCTGATGGCACGCGCGGCCTCCCGGCAGAGGGAGATTGCGGTGCGCCTGGCGCTGGGCGCGCGCCGTGGTGAGTTGATCCGGCAACTGCTGGTGGAATCCACCCTGCTGGCGCTGGCCGGCGGCGCATCCGGCCTGATGGTGGCTACCTGGACATTGGATGCGCTGCGGCGCACGATGGGCAGCGATCCGACGGTCAGCACGCTCACCTGGCAACTGGATCTGAGAGCGCTGCTGTTCCTCTTCGCGGTGTCATTGGTGTCCGGCCTGGCGTTCGGGCTGCTGCCCGCGTTGCAGGCGACGCGGCCGGATCTGGCGCCGTCGATGAAGGACACCGGTTCGCTCTCGGCCACGGCCTCG
>CAYVDY010000540.1:0-4890 GCA_964450255.1 uncultured Candidatus Solibacter sp.
GGGGAGCGCCGCCCCCGCTTTTGGTCGGGGGGGCCACCGCGGGCGTGGGGGGCAACGGGGGGTTGGTCTTAGCCAACCTCGGTTACCTCGGCCACATGTGGGGGCTTTCCGGGTTGTGGGGGTGGCTGCCGGTATTCCTGGTGGCCCGCGATCCGCGCGGCGGCGCCTTTCTGGCGTTTGCATCCATCGCCGCCGGCGCGGCCGGATGCCTCTGGGCCGGACGCCTGGCAGACCGCATCGGGCGCCCGCAGGTCACTGCCGCCGCGATGATCACCAGCGGCAGTTGCGCACTCCTGATCGGCTTCGTGCTGGACGGCCCGTGGTGGCTGCTCGCACCGCTCTGCCTGCTATGGGGTTTTTCCGTGGTGGCCGATTCCGCCCAGTTCTCGGCCTGTGTCAGCGAGTTCTGCGAACCGCGCTACATCGGCACGGCCCTTACGCTGCAAACCTGCCTTGGCTTCATCCTGACCCTGCTGACCATCCGCCTGGTCCCGCTGCTGGAAGGCCATGTGGGCTGGCGCGGTGCATTCACGATGCTGGCCATCGGCCCCGCGCTGGGTACGGTGGCAATGCTGCGGTTGCGCAGACTGACTCGATAACTATTGCTTGGTGGCCGGCACAACCGGCTTGCGTACTTTGTCGTAGTAGCGCTGCACGTAGTCCTGCAAATGCAGCGGCACTTCGTCGCGGCTGACTTCCCCGCCCGCTTCCACATGCGAGGCCGAACGCGTCACGTAAGGCGTCTTCAACTGCTGATTCTTCGAGTTGGTGACCTCCACCATCACCTCGCCCTGCATGTTCAGCGAGCGCTTGCCCAGCAGTTCGCTCAGCTTGCCCATGGCATCCCGCTGCTCGGCCAGTTCGGTATCCTTGTTCCCGTCCTGCTTGCCGACGCCGCTCTTTTCGCTCTTCGATGCCTGCTCCGGGCTGTTGCCGGGCTGGTTCGACTTCGCCTGCTGCGCACTGTCGGAATCGGCCTGCTGCTGCCCGGGCTGAGAAGCATCCGGCTCACCCTGCTCGGGCTTGCCTTGCTGCGTCTGGCCTTTGTCCTTCTGCTGGCCCTGCCCCTTCTGCCCGTCCTTGTTCTGTGCGCTCTGCTTCTGATCGCCGCCCTTTTGCTCGATGTTCATCTTGTCCATCAGGTTGGCCAGCGCATCCCGCATCTTGTTCATCAGCCCGCCGTCCTTCTGCTGCGGACCCTGCTTCTGGCGCGGATCCTGCTCGCCCGGACGCTGTCCATCCTTGGCGCCGGCAGGCGACTGCTTCTTATCGCCGGGCGCGGATTCACCTTCTTCGGACTCGTCAGACTGCTCTTCGTCCTGCGCCGCGCTCTGCTCGCCCTTCTGCCCCTGGCGCCCCGCTTTGTTCGGATCCGTCACGTCCATCGTCCGCAGCGATTCCTGCATGGCGATGTCTTTCTCATCCACGTTGCTCAGCTCGCTATCCGGCACGCTGAGATTGAAAGGATCGGGAAACGCGGTCTTCTGCGCTAGTTGCACCGGCTTCTTCACGGCCTGCGGCGCGCCGGTCAAGGTGTCGAAACTGATCTGAGCAATTGGCGCACTCAAATCGAAGGTGCGTAGAATGCCGTAACGCGCGATGAAGAGCGCCGACGCCACGGTAAACATGGCAGTGGCCGCCCAAGCCCCGCGCGGCATGTAGAGCGGGATTGCGATCCGTGCGTCAGCCGTGCTGGCGGCATCTTCGGCCTGCTCCGCGACCGTCCGCACAAACGCCGGATCGGCGCGGCGATCAACGTTCTGGTAATGGATCGCGGTCGATAGTAAGTCCTTCAGCGAGAGCGCTTCGTCGATCTTTTGCGCCACCTGATACTCGCCAGGCAGCCGCTTCCGGCTGCGCCACCATCCGATGGCGGCAGTGACGAAGAGCAGCAGTACCGGCCAGTACCAGTTCAGCACCTGTGTGCCAACCAGCAATAGGACGATGACCGCAGCAAGGCAAGCTGCGGCGCCCCAGCCGAACTGATCGAGAACCAGTTGCAGCGCCGAGCGGCGGCGGCCTTGTTCAATCAAACGGGAGATAGCGCCGGTGTGAGTCAAGGTGGTACTTCCATTATGACAGCCGGGCGCGGCGGACGGATTAGGAACAGTGACGGGGGCCGGGAAGCACGGCCCCCATCATCGCGCGGCCCTAGAAGTAGAAGCGCGCGCCGAACTGCGCCTGGAAGGGATTGCCAAGCTGTGACGTGGTGGGCTGGTTGTAATCGCCGGCGGAGTTACGCAGCAGCATGAACCGCGCGTCAATCGGCGCCGCCGCCCCGGTGGTAGGGTTGATGCCCGCTCCGAAGACGTTGCCCTGGCCGGCGAAGATCACGTTATCAGCGTTGAACACGTTGAAGAACTCAGCCGAGAGTTGCAGGCGCATGTTTTCCCCCTTCAGCCGGAAACTCTTCATCAGGCGCAGATCGTTGTTGAGGATGACGCCGCGATTGCGCACGAAGTTGCGAGGCATCGGCACGCCCACCGCCAGATAGGGGCGGTCGCTGTTGTTGGCGTCGCCGTTGGGGTCGCTACCGACAAGGGGCTTGTAAGGAAGGCCGATACGGGTCCGCAGAATGCCGCTGATCTCGATGCCCCAGGGGAGCGAATACAGCGCGTGGGCCGACAGCATGTTGCGCGAATCGAGATTGGAGAAGTTGTACTCTGGCCGCAAGTTGAAGGCGTTCTCAATGCTGCTGCCGCCGGAGTCGCGCTCGTTGTCGTCGTCGGAGTAGTTGTTGGAGTAGGTGTAGAAGACGCCCGTCGAGAACTTCTTCGTCCGGTACTGCGTGGAGAGCACCACGGCGCGATAGAGCGATTTAGCCGAGCTTTCCCGCACGGTGTACTGGCCCTGCTGCGGAACCGGGCGGTTGGCGCGGGCAAACACAGGCCGGCCGTCGGTAGCGCGAATGGTGGGGAACGGTAGGTTGTAATCGCGGTTGCGTTGCAGATTCACCGCCTTCACCTGCTGATACTGCGCTCCGGCAATCCAGTTGCTGGCCAACTCGGTCTCCACACCGATCCCGTACTGATAGCTGCGCGGATTGCGGAAACCAGGTGCCAGCGTCGTGAGGTTCGCGCCCGTGAGCGGATCCGGCGCAGTGCCGCCGGCAGCGATGGCCGCGGCCTGCTGCACCTTCTCCAGCGGGATGATCGGCAGGCCGCCGAGCTGCGAAGTGTTCAGGTCCACGCCCACTTGCTTGAAAAGCGAATACACCGTGTTGGTGCTGGTGGAGGCGAACGGACCAATCTGAATGCTAACGTCGCCGGGAGGCGTGCGGAAGTTGTTCATCGGACCCGAATAGAGCAGCAGCGGCGTGGCGGCATAGAACATTCCGGCGTGGCCGCGGATCACCGTGCGGCGCGCGCTCTGGAACGGAGTCCAGGCGAAGCCGGCGCGCGGCATCACCTGATCCAGCGAGTTCTTGATCTGCGTCACATCGAGCTTACCGTTCACCTGGTAGACTGCGCCGTTCACGCGGCTGATCAGCGGCGCGTTGTTGGCCTCCACCTGTGGATTCCACTGGCCTTCCCAGCGGATGCCGAGGTCCAGCGTCAGGTTATTGGTGACGCGCCACGAATCCTGCGCGAACAGCGCCATCTGCTTCGCTCCGAAGTCGGCGATCAGGTTGCCGATCTGGCGGTTGTAGCGCACGTTGAAGTTGTCGAAGCGATTGGCGAACGCACCGCCCGTGCCGAGAATATCCAGGATGCCGGCGATGTCGGCCGAGTTCTGAAAACCAAAAGCGCCGAACTGATTGAAGCCGAAGGTCTGTACCGTTGACAGCAGACTGTAATCGATGCCGAACTTCAGGCTGTGACGGCCCGCGAGCACCGTCGTGGAATTAGTGATCTGCGTCCGCCAGTCGTCCTGCGTAGTGGGCATGAAGCTGCGCGTGCCGTAGGTGCCAATATTGCCAGCGCCAACCGTGACTGATTCCGTATTGGCGAGGCGCGGGCGCAACTCGTAGGTCTGGCTGAACTTCAGGTCGTTAACAACTCTGGCGGAGAAGAGGTGCGTATACTGAGCCGTGCCGAACCAGGTGCGGTCCTTTTCGGTGCCTTCGTTCGAGACGGCCGAGTTCGTAAAGGGATTCAGCGCGCCGCCGACAGTCACGGAGTTGGGCTCGTCCGATCGCGAGTGGTTGAAGCGAATGGAGAGGCGGTGGCCGCGGCTGAAGGCATAGTCGGCTTTCCCCGTCACGGCGGTCGCCTTGTTCTCGCGCTTGAAGGTCTCCTCCAGTGACTTGAAGTGCGCCAGCGCTTCCTGGGTGGCAGTTGTGGGCGTGAGGCCGTTCAGCGCGGTGAAGATCACCTGGCCCGGTGTATCGGCCATCTGGTGCTCCACGGCGCCGAAGAAGAAGAGCCGGTCCTTGATCACCGGGCCGCCCACGGACCCGCCAAACTGCTGGAGCGATTCCGACGGCTGCCGCTTGAAGATGGGGTTATCCGCGCTCATCTCCCGATTCCGGTTCTGATAGAAAGCGTCGCCGTGAATGTCGTTGGTGCCGCCGCGCGTGATCACATTCAGGACGCCGCCGGTGGAGCGGCCATACTCAGCCGCGTAACCCGAACTGACAGCCTGGAACTCCTGGATGGCGCTCTGCGGGATGGTGAAGTTGAAGTTGGAGCGCTCACCCCCGCGGATGCCGCCAAAGAATGGCTGGTTGTAATCGGCGCCATCCACCATGATGTTGCCGTTGATGCCGCGCTGACCGGCAAACGAGAGCTGACCGCGCGCCGGGTCCACCTGCACCGTAGGCGTGAGTGTGGCGAAATCCTGAAACCGCCGCCCGTTGATGGGCAGATTCTCGATCGCCTGGCTGGAGATCGACGCCGACGGCGCGGGCAGCGCGATGTTCATCATCGTGTCTGCCACCTCAATGGACTG
>CAYVDY010000541.1:0-4883 GCA_964450255.1 uncultured Candidatus Solibacter sp.
ATCCCACCGTATTGGCTGCTACGGCTTGAGCCTCGGCGGCGAAACGACGCTGCTCAAGCCCGAGCGGCGGTCTTTCACAAAGTCCGCACGTCTGACCATCCGCGCCGAGGTGCTCCCGGACGATCCAGAGTGGCACACAGGCCGGATGCCTACCCTCATTCACACCATGCCGCTTCCTAAGACCTGGAACGGCCGGCCCGACCCTCTGGGCGGGGCCGCCGACGGCATGATGGTCGAAACCAGCCACGTCACCGTCCAGGGACTGAAGGTCCTTGGTTTGCCCGTGGTCGAAACTCCGAAGCCGGGTATGATCCAGCGGCTGTACGCCGTCAGCCGGCTGCGCCGCGACCTGGAAGACCTCGAAATCGCCCAATGCATCTTCGCAGGCGACGACCTGACCAACCCTAACCACGTCGCCGTCATCGCCAACGGGAATGGCGTGAACGTGCACCACTGTATCTTCCGGGGCCTCAAAATCTCCGTGGTCTACTGGACCGGCGGCAGCGGCGGGCACACGATGCGCAATTGCTTCTGCGACGGCGTATATGGCAGCGGTGTCTGGACCGCCGGGATCAAGGGCGACTTCGACTATCGGAACAATGTTGTCGCCAACGGCAACTACGCCTGGACCTATCAGGGCGGAGCCTCCGCTCTTGCCGATGCCGGAGGTCGCGGCGGCCGTCAGGGTGGAGCACCAGCACCCGCCGTGCCGCGCGAACTCACTCACTACAAGGTGATCGATAGCTATTTCGCCAACAATCGAAAGGTCGCGGGCTCGGGCACAGGAGCCCGGCTCGAGTATCAGGACATGGAACCTACATTCCTCGAACTCGTAGGAACCAGGATCTCCGCCGAACCGGTTGTGATCGAGCGCGACCAGACCAAGCGAAACTACCTCCATCCCATCACCGGATCGGAAGCCGCCAAAGTCGGCGCCGGCCTATTCCTCAAGCCGGGCGCGTAAATCAGTATCGGGATCGCAGCTACCGCGCCCGCTATCGCCGCCATGCATCGGCCCCGATAGAAGGCAGGAAGCCCGGCGCACCTCTCGCGCCGATTTCCAAAGCGTGATCACACGGCATTCCGAAGGCGCTCTCACGGTGCCACGACTTCTCAACCTTTGCCGGTGCACTGGCTGCATGACTATTCATGCTGTACCACTCTGAGGTTCTGAACCGCTGGGCAAGAGCGGGCCGGCACGCACATGACGGTCCAACTGCCGTCCGCCCCGCCGCCTCCGCAATTCGGCATCAGAAGTCGGCCCGCTTCCCCGAATCGGTGGCCAACTGCATCACATCAAGCCGCGCTTTCCGGGCATCCGGGCCCGCCCCGGCCGAGCCATCCCGACGGAATTCGAAGATCAAGTCTTTACCGGGATCGTGACGCGGCCAAGCCGGCAGACCGGCGCCATTCGGGTCGCCGGTCTTGGCGAAGTTCACCCAATAGGTTTGTGCCATCCGCGACACAGCCTGATCCTCCGGCGAGACGGTCGCGCCTGGGCGGTTCGCCAGCGTGCCGAACACGAAGGCGATTTCGCCGCCGTGCGGGGCCCCCGTCCGCATCCGTTCCCGCATCGCACTCTGAACATAGGAGAACCGGTAGCGATACGCGGGAGAACCCTTGGCCGCGAAGGCACTCGCGGCGAAGCGGGCCGGCTCGGCCTGGCCGAAGTCGTCGTTTGCCCTCGATATCAACGTGGCCAAATCTGTCGCCCCGTCTGGATCGTAGGCTGCCTTCGCCTGGGCGCTCCACTGTCCGAACCGGGCGAATAGCTCCTCTTTGGTGGTCGCCCGGATCCGGTTGCCCGCCGTATCGGCGCTGTTGCTTCCGGCCAGGAACGGAACGCGCGGCTGGCGGCCGGCCTTGTAGGCGGTCTCGGCCGTCTCCGTCACCAGTTTTCCGTCCAGCATCGGCGTCGTCTCATGGCGCGGAACATTCACGCCCGCCTGGGCCGGCGCGCCGCGAAGAACCTCTTCCGCACTCAGAGCGCGCAGACGGGCCAGCGCGGCCTGGTCTGTACCCTCGATCCCCATTGAGCGCGCGAATTGGATCCCGATCGTCTCAGCTGACACCGGATAGTCCGGATCGACGCCGTCTGCGCGCATCGGCCGTGCGGTGAGCACGCTGTCGCGCGAACCGCCAGACTCGGCGATCGCTTTATGGAATAGGCCGCGCGCCATGGGCGAAGCCAGCAGGCTGTGCACCGAGACACCGCCTGCCGAGAATCCAAAGATCGTGACGTTGTTCGGATCGCCTCCGAACGCGGCGATGTTCCGCTTGACCCACTGCAGCGTCGCGATCTGATCCATGTATGCGTAGTTCCCTTTCGTCTCGTCAGGACGCTCGCGGCTCAACGCGGGGAAGGCGAAGAACCCGAAGCGCCCCACACGGTAATTGGCGGCGACCAGAACAACGCCCTGCTTTGGGAACTGAGTCCCCGATGTGTTGGGCGAGGAGCTCGAGCCGCCCACAAACCCGCCCCCGTAGATCCAGACCATCACGGGCAGCTTCGCCCCTCGCGCGGCGCTCGCGGGACTCCACACGTTCAGGAACAGACAATCTTCCGACGGCACCCGCGCCGCGGGCGCACCAGGCGCCGGTGGCGGGCCGAACCGTCCCTGCATGCAGTCCGCACCGTATTCCGCCGCCTGGCGCACGCCGGTCCACGGCGCCACTGGCTGAGGCGGCCGCCACCGCAGGTCACCCATCGGCGGCGCGGCGAAGGGGATGCCTTTGTAGGACGCCACGCCGTCGTCAACCACGCCCTGCAACTCGCCGCTGTCCACGCGCACCACTGGGGGCGGCGCGCCATTGCTACTGCCCATCGCCGCCAGCCCCAGCAGGGCGGCGCCGATCAGGATGCCCGGTCGATGTGTCTTCACAAAACGCTTGCGTATCATCGGTACTCTCTCCCCATCACAGTCGGCCGAAAAAGGCAGCCAGCTTGGCTACCGCAGGCGCCACAAACTGCGGACGGTCATACATGTCCATGTGAGTCGCGCCTTCGACAATGTGTAGTTCCTTCGGATCCTTCGCCTTCTTCATCACGTCCTGGCTCCAGAAGAGCGTGTCGGCCTTGGATCCAGCGATGACGAGCAGTGGCCGGGGCGCGATCGTTTCGAGCTGGTTGAATGGGAAGAAGGCCATCTGCAGCGGGAGACTCGAAAAGACGTACCGGTTCGGCGAGTTCGGATGCTGAGCTCGCGGCGTGCGGTAGTATTCGTAGCCTTCGCGATAGAGCTGCGGCGTTCTTTCCGTGAAGCCGGCCGGGCTGTCCGGGACCACCGGCACCAGCCGCACCGATTCGCCTCGCGCGTCGAGCGACCGTGCTTCCGCGGCATCCCGAAGCCGCTTCATTCGCTCCTCGTAGGAGATTGTGCCCATGCCTTCCCGCCGGGCCTCGCCGAGATTGAAGGTGCTCACGGCAGCGACCGCCCTCACGCGCAACTCGGTCGTGGCATTGCACAGCGCATAGCTGCCGCCGGCGCAAATGCCGAGTGAACCAATTCGCGCCGCATCCACCTGAGGATGTCCGACAAGAAAGTCGATGGCGCAACTGATGTCGTCCAGCCGCTGCGCCGGTACTTCCATCAGCCGCGGCTGGCCGCCGCTTTCCCCCTGGTAGGAGGCGTCATACGCCAGCGTGATGAAACCCCGCTCGGCGAGATGCTGCGCATAAAGTCCCGAGGTCTGCTCCTTCACGCCGCCGAAGGGATGCGTCACCACAACCGCCGCGTACTTTCGGTTCGTATCGAAACCGGCGGGTTTGAACAGATTCGCGACGATCGTCGTGCCCATGTTTCTCGCCGCGTAAGTGACGCGTTCGATCGTGAGACCTTTCTTGTTGGGATATCCGATCACGGCAGGCTCCTTCACCGCGGCCGCTGCCGCAGATGCGGCGGAGGCGCCCGCCACAAGCTGCCCGGAGACTCTCAGGAAGTTGCGCCGTTCAATTTGACAAGTCATTTCGGGCTCCTCCTGCATGTGTCAGTCGAGCTTCTTCTCCGACAGAAACTTCGACATCAGATCGGCCACTTGCTTGTTGTTCAAGTCAGAGAACGGGAAGTGGGTATTTCCACGGATGCCCACCTCCGGGAGGTGCACCACGGTCACGTCGCCGCCGTGACGGTTGACGGTGTCCCGCCACTTTCTGGCCATTTCCAGCCGAACTCGCCATCCATCCTGGCCGGGGTTGTCGCTGGGCTTTTCAGGGATGAAGTCGCCGTAGTAGATGGCGATAGGGATCTTTGTCAGCTTCAGGAACTCCGCCATCGGCACACCGGTCGCCGCGAGAGTTCCACCGGAACTGGGCAGTGGCTCCGGTACTTCTCCTTCGGGAAAGAGGAAGCCGCTGCCCGGTTCGTATGACACGATTCCTCGCACGTTGGGAGTCTTGAGCACGGTCAACCATCCCAGTCCACCGCCTTGCGAGTGAGTGACAAATACCGCCGGCCCAATCCTGTTGAACAGCGCCGCGAACGAGTCGGAATTGACATCGGGATCGTAGGGTCCCACGTTCGGCGTCATCTGCCGGAAGTATTGGTTGAGGGCTTCCGGATCCTTAGAGAACTGGACACCTGGAAAGTAGTCCGGCCAGATGCCGACGCGGAAGGTGCCGAACCACCCCTGCTCGTCTGGCGTGGCGTTGATCGTGGCCGAGACCGTGCTGCGGCCCGCATTCCCCCTGCGCGGTTGATCGATCACGTACACCGGAAAGCGGCGGCGGAGAAAGATCGTCTGGAAGCCCTCCCGGCCATCGGGAGTGGTCTCCCAAGTCTTGGAGAACTGGCCAAAGCCATGCAGGAACACGAGCGGCAGCTTACGCCGATTCACCGGGATCTGGTAGAAGACGTATGCGTGGTCACCGTGCAGTGTCTGGCCAT
>CAYVDY010000542.1:0-4873 GCA_964450255.1 uncultured Candidatus Solibacter sp.
CGGCTGCATGCAGGGGCTCCTCGAACTCCTCGGCGTCCCCTACTTCCACGTCGTATTCACATTGCCGCATGAGTTGAACCCTCTCTGCCGCTACAACGCCCGGATTCTTTACGACTTGCTCTTTCGAAACAGTGCCGCGGCCATGCTCGAAGTCGCTGCCAACCCCGAACGACTCGGCGCGCAGATTGGATTCATCAGCATCCTGCACACCTGGGGACAAAACCTGCTCCTGCATCCCCATATGCACTGCCTGGTTCCAGCAGGTGGATTCTCCTCTGACCACCAACGCTGGATTCACCCGAAATGTGCCTCCTTCTTCCTGCCCGTGGACGCGCTCAGTTCCGTCTTTCGAGCCAAGTTCGTAGATGGGTTGCGAATGGCGTATCAGCAAGGAAAGCTTGTCCTTCCGGGATCGATCGCCGAGCTTGAGGATCCAGAATGCTTTACCGCCTTTATCGATTCGCTCTTCCAGAAGGAGTGGGTTGTATACGCAAAATCCGCATTCGGGGGGCCCACTCAGGTGCTTGGCTATCTCGGGCGGTATACGCACCGGGTTGCCATCAGCAATCACCGTTTGTTGGCATTCGACGGCGAGAGCGTGACCTTCCGCTGGAAGGACTACGCTCATGGCAACAAGCGGCGGAAGATGACCCTTGCGGCAGGCGAGTTCCTTCGCCGTTTCACCCAACACATTTTGCCACGAGGTTTCGTCCGCATCCGGCAGTTTGGACACCTGACAAACACGCGGCGCTCGGCCCGACTGGCCCTCGCACGGCAACTACTTGCCGTCGCGCCAGAACCACCCGAGTGTTCGGCGCCAAGCATCGCCGACACCGCTACCTACCGATGTCCTCACTGCGATGGACAAATGCGGATTGGCCCAAATCTATCCGCCGGACGGTTGATTTCCCAGTGCAGGTATTTGGACAGTTCGTAGATCACGGCGTACGCCGCGGCCCGATCACGTGCCCTCTGGCGCGGGCGTACTCGTGTCTCTGCACCACGCGCGATTCCCTTGCCGCTCGCTCCCCTTTAGTCCTGACTGGCTCTTTCAAGCTCGCACCTACCTCTTTGGACACTTCAAAGGTGGCCGCGCCCACCTCTCTCTGCGTCTCCCTGCCAAGAGGACCGGCGTTCAAATCCAAAAACACGATAGCGGCTCCATAGCGCGGCTCGCCCCGCCACCGGCTTACTTCAAGTCGCCCCTATCGAAACTGCCTCGGTTCGCACCGCTCACCGTCCTCGGGCCTTCCCGTCCGAGGCAGTCCCGATAGGGCGCTAACGACTTATCGTTCCTAATCCCACGACCGACCACTTCGGTGGTTTGGCGACAACCCGTCAAGTTGAACTGCGTGATCAGCAGTTCGTGCAGCCAGCAGTTGCCGCGTGAAGACCACAGCCCACCTTTCTCCGAGTGGCGCGTCATCCGGGATGAGTAGTTCTACCCTGCACGACAAGGCGGGAACAAGCGGGTTTGAAGGGCGCTCAGCGCGTGGCCTGGCCTAGACGGGCTGGAAGGTTCGCCGTCGTCTGCGGAAAAGTAGAAAAGTGATCACCAACAACACAACCCACCCACAAAGTAAAAGACGGATGATGTTGGCGCTTGCCATGGAGAACGCCAAGAAGTCGACGCTTCGGGTCTTCCAGTACACCCATTCGCCAGCTAGTTCCGTGGCCAGGAGGCGATTTCCTGTCTCTAGAATGACGATGCCATCGCCGGTGGCCGGGTCGAGCCGGACTGCGGTATTGATTGCGGGCTCGTTGTTGCCGTCATGGCCGATGAGGAAGTCTTCCGACCCATTCGAGGCATAAAGCATGGTGCCGAGCCCCCAGATTTCGGCGCCGTATTGCGAAGCGTGCGGTTTGCGCATGAGGGCGAGTGTAGCCGGAGTAAGCACACCACGGCCGGGAGCCTCCCCTGCTGGACCGCGCATGTGCGCCGCGACGAAGCGCGTCATGTCCACCGCGCTGGTATAGAGAGATGTGGCGGCGAGTGAAGTGAAGCGGTAGTGGGTGGCGGTAGCCCCCTGTTCATCGAAAAACGCCGCGACATTGGATGTGCCAGCATCTACCGAATACGTGGAGCGATTCATGCCTAGTGGCTGAAAGACGGCTCGCCTCATGTACGACTCGAAGGGCTCACCACTTACTTCCTCGACGATGAGTTGTAACAGCGTATAGCCGCCACCTGAGTACCGCCACTTGGTTCCCGGAGCAATGCCGACCCGCACACGGCCATCTGCGTCCGGGGAAGCATCGGAGGCGCGCGTGAGCGAGTCTTCAAGCGACTGTACCTCGGTGCCCGGAGCAAATCCGCCGTAGCCCAGGCCGTCGGCAAGCCCAGCAGTGTGGCTCAGCAGTCGGCGCACCGTGACGGCGTCGTTATCGAATTCACCTTTAGGCAATTTCCAGCGTTTCAAGTATGTGCCAACTGGCTTGTCAAGATCGAGCTTTCCCGCCTCCACGAGCGTCATTACTCCCCAGGCCGAGACCCACTTGCTCAGGGAGGCTACCTGGAACAGAGTGTCGCGATCAACAGGCTGACGAACTGACGTCGCGTACTCGCGAACTGGCTTGCCCGCTTGGATCAGCACGAAGACAACATTGCCGTGACGCTCTGCATTGATCTTGTCAACCACAGCCTCCGCGAAAGCTCGGGCATCTCCCGTGGGTGCAAGCGGTTGTCGCCTCCAACCATAAAGCGTCCCAACAAGCACGAAGGCCAGCCAGCCGAACGAGCAGAACACCACGCCGACCACGAACGGCCAACGCCGGTATGTCCTCAAAGGCGGCATGAATTCCTCGGGCCGGAGCTGCGCAGTTCTTCGTTGACCGTTTCCCTGTTGCTTTCTGTGTGCAAGATTTGTGACCTTCCAAGGGTACGTATTCCAGTCTCCGGAAGTTCCACCAGAGTAGCCCAACGATATGGCGGTCGCCATAAACGGCGGAATCCCGTCCGTATCGTCGGCGACTCGGAGAATGGTCCGCCCGAATTCCCGGTGCCGTGCTCAACCCTTCACCTGACGTGAAGCGCCCAAACCGTCGAGGTCAGCGTCAACCGTTCCATTCCAGTCGCCATGCCGACTTGCGGGGGCTATCCGGCGCAGCGACATTTCGGCGGTTAGGCGTTTCTCTTCCAACTGGATCAATTCCCGAGCGCCGACCACTTGCACCCGCGTTGTGACGCTCTACGCCAGTTGAGATCGGACGCAGCCTGTTGTTCACAGCGGCAATGCATTCCATTCACATCCGGCGAGCGTGAGCACCCCGAAATCGTATTGCGGCGCGAGGGCCCGCCAATCTGAAGTTGACTCGCAGAATCTCGCGGCCGTAAGCTAAGAATTCTTAGTATGGGACGCAAACCGAAAAAGAACGACTCGTTGCCCGGTTCACTGGACATGTTGATCCTGCGGACGCTGTCGCTGCGGGACCTGCATGGATACGGCATCGTGCAGTTCATTCAACAATCATCGGGCGATGAACTGCTGATCGAGGAGGGCTCGCTGTACCCGGCTCTCCAGCGGCTGGAGCTCAACGGCTGGATCGACGGCGTGTGGGGCGTGACGTCGAATAACCGGCGGGCGCGGATCTACAAGATCACGGCGGCGGGCCGGAAGCAACTGGCGGTGGAAACGCGGCAGTACGCCAAGCTCACGCTGGCGATCTCACACGTGATGGGCATGGAGTGACGCCATGTTACGACGACTGCGGTACTGGATGGAAAGCGGCAAGCGCAGCGAGGCACTGCGCGAGGAGATGGAACTCCACCTTGCGGAAGAAGCGGCCGAGCTGCAGGCAGACGGGATGACGGCGGAGCGGGCCCGGGCTGAGGCGCGCCGGCGGTTTGGGAACGTCGGGCTGAAGCAGGAAGAGTCGCGGGAGATTTGGATTGCGCGGTTCTGGTCCGAGCTTGGCCAGGATCTCCGCTTTGGCTGCCGCGCGATGATGGCGAACAAGGCGTTCAGCGCACTGGCGATCCTGTCGCTGGCGTTGGGCATCGGGGCCAATACCGCGATCTACAGCCTGATGGAGTCGATTCTGTTGCGCTCGCTGCCGGTGGCCGATCCGGAGTCGCTGGTGGTGCTGAACTGGCAGAGCCGGCCGCCCCAGAACGCCAGCAAGGAGTGGGTGCATGTGGTGCACGGGGTGCAGGGCATTCTGTGGCCTGGCGACAAAGGGTACCTGGTGAGCGGGATGTTCCCGTACCGCGCGTTCGAGACGCTGCGCGAGGAGAATCCCGCGTTTTCCACGGTGTTCGGCTACTTCAACGGACATGAACGTACCCTGGCCGTGCGCGGGCAGGCCATGAGCGCGAAGACTGAGTTCGTCACCGGCGAGTATTTCCGCGGCCTGGCAGTGCCGGCGGCGGCGGGAAGGCTGATCGAAGCCGAAGACGACCGCGCGGGCGCGGAGCCGGTGGCCGTAGTCAGTTTTGCCGCGAGCCAGAATCGCTTTGGAGGACCGGGGCGTGCGATCGGGCAGCCGATTCACGTGGATAACATTGCCTTCACGGTGATCGGTGTCGCGCCGCCGGAGTTCTTCGGAGTTGACCCTAAGACGGCGCCGGACCTGTACCTTCCGATGCACGCGAATGTGCTGGTAGACGGCGCGGGGTCCGCCCGGATGTATGGCGATGAGAACTTCTACTGGATCGAGATGATGGGCCGCCTGCGTCCCGGGGTCAGCATGGCGCAGGCACAGGCACTGCTGGCTCCGCGGTTCCAACAATGGGTCGCCACCACCGCGAAGAGCGACGGTGAGCGCGCCAAACTGCCGGCGCTGATTCTGAACGCCGGCGGGGCCGGCCTGGGCAGCTTGCGCCGCGAGTATTCGAAGCCTCTGTACGTGCTGCTGGCGATGGTGGGCCTGATCC
>CAYVDY010000543.1:0-4851 GCA_964450255.1 uncultured Candidatus Solibacter sp.
CGATCAGTCGCTGAACGGCGTGCGCTGCCTCGGTGAACTCGAAGCCGATCTCTTCAATAGCTGCAACTTGCCTCGTTGCCGCCGCCGCTCCCACGCCGTGCGCGGTGGCCAGCGCTTTGAGGGATGCCTCGGCCTTGGCGTTCTCCGCTGCCATCATGACCGAGCCGACAGTGAATTCCTTCGCCCAGGTGATCGCACTCTGGATGGCGTCCGCGAAGAGGTTTCCGGCAGTGGCGCCTTTCACCATCGCGGCCGTCATCCCGTCAATCCCCTGCGCCGCGCCCTTAGCGCTCTTCGCCGCGGCGGACTCCATGCTCGACAGACTCGCGTTGACGCTCTTGATGGACGCATTGGCCTTGTTGGTATCGACTTCGACGACGAGTTCGAGCTTGTTATCGGCCATTGATGCGATCACCACTGTCGCGATTCGCTCAGTGGACTGCGGTCACTCTGATGCCCAAAGAGAGTAGCCAGCAATGCCGTCCATTCGAGGGAGGGAACAGGATAACCTCGTAGACATGACCGAGCAAGCAATCCAGAGTCAGGACATTAGCGTCGGGGATGTCTTTCAGGCCTTCTATGCCGTGCCAGATTACCAGAGAGAGTTTGTGTGGGAAACGGAGCAGGTGGAACAGCTTCTCAGCGACATCAATGCCGAGCTTTCTGGTAACCATCCAGCCGCTGCGCCTGAGTACTTCATCGGGAGCATCGTAGTCTGTCCAGGCAAGGACAACGTGCTCGAATTGATCGACGGGCAACAGCGAATGACTACTCTCTTCCTGACCCTCTGCGCCGTTCGCGATCGTTTCGTCGACCTTGGCATCAAACCTCCGGGTGCATTGAGCCATCAGATCGCTGCCACCTCAACTGACGCGGCGGGCCAAGACCACTTCCGATATCGGCTCGACCTTCAATACGAAGACAGCGGCGACGTCTTGGAGCGGTTGGCTGAGCGCAAGGCGGATGGGACTGAGGTGCGGAACACGCGGTCGGTAAATAACATCCAAAACGCTCACAGGGCGGCGCTCGACTTCTTGCGACGGGAGTATGCAGAAGAGGAAGGTGGCTTGAGGGCCCTTTATGGCTATCTCATCAACAAGGTAAAGCTCATCCGGATCCAAACCAAGGACGTTGCGAAAGCGCTCAAGGTATTCGAAACAATCAACGACCGCGGTGTCGGCCTCGATTCGATGGATCTAATGAAGAACCTCCTCTTCATGAAAGCGAACCGTGATGCCTTCGAAAAGTTGAAGTGCCACTGGAAGGAGCTGCAGGATACGATTTTCGGCATCGGGGAAAAGCCGTTGCGGTTCCTCCGGTATTTCATCTTCAGTCGCTATGATGTGGAAGTCCTTCGTGAGGACGAGATCTATGGGTGGTTCGCGAAGAACGAGAAGTTATGCGGCTATGCCGTCGACCCCGTTGGCTTCGCCAAAGAGCTCCTGCAAGCGGCACATGCCTACCGGAATTTCCTCAACGGTCACGATCAGAGCGGCACCAAGAACCGCTACCTCGAGAACCTCCAGTTACTCGGCGGCAAAGCGGCGAGACAGCATTTGATCTTACTGCTCGCGGGCCGCCACCTGCCGGCCCCGCTGTTCGATCAACTCTCCCGTGAAGTCGAAGACCTGTTCTTTGTCTACGTCATCACACGCGAGCATACGCGCGACTTTGAAAAGAACTTCGCCCGTTGGGCCATGGATCTACGCAGAGTCACAACCGACGAGGCGTTGAAGGCTTTCATTGCTGGCCGCTTTGCGCCGGCAAAGGCCGATCTCTCGACACGATTTGACGATGCCTTCCGGCGACTCTATGCTCACTCAGTGCAGCAGTATCGGCTGCGCTACATTCTGGCGAAGCTGACTCAGCACATTGATGTAGCCGCCTACGGTGAAACCGAAGGGACGAAGTGGCTGAGTCGCTACATAGGGAGTGGCTTTGAAATCGAGCACATTTACCCAAAGCAACCCAGCAGCGCAGCGTTGGAGGAGTACGGTAACAGCGAGGATCCAAACATCGCTGACCGACTCGGCAACCTCGTACTAGTCGAAAAGTCCATCAATGCCTCACTGGGGAACCGTCCTTACTCTCAGAAGAAGCAGGTCTACCCGCAGTCTCAGCTGTTACTGACCAAGGCCCTCGCGGAGCGTCCTAAGATCGGCACAAAGACGAAGATTGACGTGGCCGTCGCGGATCTCGATCCATTCGCGTCGTGGAATGATCGCACCGTGACCGATCGCCAGGAACAGCTTGCTCTCCTGGCGCGCTCCGTCTGGCGCCTTCAGATCCCCTGATAGCGCGACTGGCTGACAACACCTCGGCTTGTCTGAGTCGGCTACTCGGGAAGAGTTCCCCTCCGGTCTACCGATCAGGTTTCCTCAGCCTCTTGCACATTCCGCTGCTCCTGCATGACCGTTATTGCCCCAAGCCCCTCCGCACGAATCTCATCCAGCCCGATCCGGATACCCATCCGCAGTGCGTTCCGGAGATCCAGTGCCCGCCGCAACAGCATTCCAGCCTCCGACGACTGTGCGGCATCCAGCCGATCCAGCGGGCAGTGATCACACCGTCCACCGTCGTCCGGCGCGTCGTGGCAAAGCTCAGGAACGCAGAGATCATCGCGGCGCAGCGTCCAGTGAATCAGGAACCGCAGGGAGGGCCTTTCGGGCCACTCCCCGCTCGTCAGTTTGGGTCCACGGTCTCCTGGAAGGAGGCATCCAGCGCGTCGATGGCCGCCTTTACGGCCACGGCCTGGTGAATTACCGGGACCTCGCCCGCGTATCCTTCCGCCGTCTGGGCTAACCGCTTGTAGAGCGCGCCCGCCGGCGCCAGATTGATGATCAACTCCTGGCGATTGTAAGGAAGATCCAGCACGCGGGCGAAGCCGCGCCTGTATTCGAACACATCCTTCGCCGATGGCATCTTCAGCAGATGCGTTACCGTGCCGCCGAGGACGCGGAGCGTCACACGGAACGCGTCGCCGGCCTGGATCACGTCGTCCACCTCGGCTTGGCTGAGCTGCTCGATGACGCGGCTGGCCTCAAAGGCGTCCACATCGGGCCCGTTCTCTTCGAGCACGCGGATCTTCGCCAGCAGTGCGGCGTCGGCATCCTCGGAGTTCGGGATGGTCGTCTCTGAGACGCCACGCCCCAACTGCTTCACGATGACCTTACGCTTCCGCTGCCGCTCGATCCATTCCTCATCGTTGGGGAACCGGACGCGAACAGTCTTTAGGCCCGCAGGCGTGCGCAGTTGCAGCGCGATCGGGCGCGCGGCGTCGAACACAACAGAAGTCGTTTCCATCAGAGTCCTTTCTACTGGCAGATGCTATCGACGCCGCATTTGGCGACGGCGGAGATGATGCCGTTAATGGAGTCGTACATCGGCAGACACTCGACCGCCACCGTGACGATACCGTCGGTCTCTCCCACCTCGGCAGTGGCGAAGGAGACCTTCTCCCATGTGATCTGCAGGGAGTTGTTCGCGTCGTAGGTGAGGGTGATTACCGCCGTGCCCGTCGTTTGGCTCTTGAGCTTCGTCAACTCAGTCGAGCCGTTCTCAAATCGGGCTGTGAAGCGCAGCGTGCCCTGCCGCTTGCCGAACTCGAGGCGGCCGCGGATGGCGCCGCTCGTGGCATCGCCTGGCGTTTGGAAGCCCGAGCCGGGAAAGAACCCCGCATCCATGAGGATGTTGTTCTTCCAACTGGTTTCCAGCGAGACGATGTTCTTGTTCGAGACGTAGTTGACGCCGTTGATTGCCAAGGCGAGTGACGCTGAGGGCAGCAGCTTTTCGAGAGTCGCAGCCGGGACGACGATGCCGGAAGGCTCGGTCAGCTTGCCCGAACCAACGAATTCGATGTTGATCTTCGAGTTGGCGCGACCGGGCCCGCTGCCAATGGAGATGGTCCAGCCCTCAATGGCACACCCGACCGCCATGCGATCAAGGACAATCCCCGCGCCCGGCCGGATCTGCTCGACGAACGAGAAGTAGGGCAACTCGGCCGCGTCGCCGGCGGCCGGAAAGAGCGGCGTGCACGTGTACGTGAAGTTCGGGTTGGTGCCCGACTTCACTACCTTGCCGAGCGAGAACGCCATGGCCCATGCCGCGATCTCCGCACTCAGGTACTTCTCGATGGTGCTCCCCGCATCCCAGGACGTCTGGAAGGATTGCGTGGGGAATTCGTGACCCTTTCCGAACTCGTCGGCATCGTTTTCCGTGTTGAGTTTCGGATTAGCCAGTGCGGCGTTCAGCTTGCGCAGTTGCCACATCTGCACCGCCGAGTTCGCCGTGGCGATGTCGGTCTGCTTCTGCTTGCCGAAGCAGATCAGAACTTCCTGCAACCTACTCGTCGACATCGGGCTTCACCTCTTCTTTCGAGTTCGGCGGCGGACATTGCGACCACCCGGTGATCATCAGAGGCACAAGCGTCTCGGGCTTTGCCTCGACCTCTTTCGGCTCACCCTGCCCGTGGGGAGGCCGCAGCCACACGCGTTCGTCAGTCATCGCCAATCTCCGTGAAGGACATGTTCACCTCGAAGTAGTCCAGGCCCTCCGCGTCCGTAGATCGCTGAATGGACGGGATGTCCATCGGGTAGCAGGAGGGGTGGGCGGTTGAATTGAGCATCGGGACGCCGGTACTGTCGGGAACACCTTTGGTGATCAGCCGGAACAGCCGGCAGTACGCAGTGGGAGGATCGCCGTCGAAGGTCTCCCGCGCGCGCAAAAACAGCGACACCTGGTGTTTCCACACGTCGCTCCCGCCGAAACTGCCCGGCGCTGTGCCCTGCCAGGCGACCATGATTGAAGGCGAAGGCATCTGGTGAATCGCCAACGCCAGGCTGGCCTTCTTCG
>CAYVDY010000544.1:0-4831 GCA_964450255.1 uncultured Candidatus Solibacter sp.
AGAGCCAGATCTTAATCGAGAAGGAACTCGCCACCGAGGACCAGCTCATGGAATTCGCGCTCGAAGCCGGCGCCGACGATGTCCGCGACCAAGGCGATAGTTGGGAGATCCTCTCCGCGCCCGAAGCCCACAACACCGTCGTGGACGCTCTTGCCAAGGCCAAGATCGCCACCGTTTCCGCCGAGATCGCGATGATCCCCAAGAACCTTCACGCCGTCGATGCCAAGCACGCAGCTGGCATGATGCGCATTATGGACTTCCTCGACGAACACGACGACGTCCAAAACGTGTACACCAATGCCGATTTCGGCGATGAGGAAGACGACGCCTAGGTAAGCCGGCGCGTCCCTCCAAGTACCGCGTGCGAATTCTGGGTATCGACTGCGGCAGTCAGACCACCGGCTACGGAGTCATCGACTCCGACGGCACCCGCCATGCCCTCGTCGACTTCGGCGTCATCAAAACCAGCGCCAAGGATACTTTCGCGGAACGCCTGCTCACCATCGGCGCCGGCATCCGCGACGTCGTTGCCCGGCATGCGCCCGACGAAGCCGCCGTGGAGGACACATTTACCGCCGCCAACGCGCGCAGCGCCTTGAAGCTCACCCACGTCCGCGGCGTAGCGCTCTTCGTGCTGGCTGAGGCTGGACTCACCGTTGGCGAGTATCCCCCGGCCCAGGTCAAGCTCGCCCTCGTCGGCAACGGCCGGGCCGGGAAAGAACAGGTACAGTGGATGGTGCGCGTTTTGCTGAAACTGCCCGAACCCATTCGTCAACTCGATGCGTCCGATGCTTTAGCGGTCGCTATCTGTCACGCTGCCCGCCGCCCAGTCGACCGGCAAGTGGGAGCCACTCGATGAAAATTCTCCTCGCACTCCTGATCCCCTTCCTTGCCGTTGCTCAGGATCCACCGAAGATCTTCTTCTCGAAGACCTTCCCTGGCTCCCGGCCGGCCTATATGGAAGTCCGCCTGGAACGCGACGGCCGCGCCGAATACCGCGAGGGCCCCGACGAGGATAACCCTATCATCCTCAAGCTCACCAAGGACGACGCCGATACCATTTACGCCCTCGCCGACAAGTTGGACCATTTCAACCGCGAACTGGAATCCGGCCTCAAGGTGGCGCGCATGGGCGACAAACTCCTCCGCTGGGAGAACGGCGCCGAAAAGCACGAGGCCAAGTTCAACTACACGATGGATCCCGACGGTCAAGCCATCTACGACTGGTTCGAACGCATAAACGAGTCCGCGCTTTACTTCATCGACCTGGAACGGGCCGCCAAATACGACAAGCTCGGCGTCAATCAGGCTCTTCTCAAGCTAGAATCCGCCTGGGATCGCCGCCGCCTCGTCGCGCTGCCGGTCTTCCTGCCTCTTCTCGATCGCGTAGATAAGAACGAGTCCTATCTCAACATGGCGCGCGAACGCGCCGCGCGGCTCGCCGCCATCTTTCGCAATCCGCCACCGCCGCCCGCGCCCGCCAAACCCTAATCATGCTGCTTTCTTTCCTACTCTTCGCACTCTTGGCTCCACAGGCCAAGGCTCCTGCCGATAAAGAGAAGGGCCCCTCGAAGGAGGATCAGGACCTGGAGCAATCGCTCGGCGAAGCCGGCAACAGCCCCGTCGAGTATGCCCGCGCCATCGAACGCCACCTGAAGAAGTACCCCGGGACCGATCGCCGGGAGGAAATGGAGCGGGTCCTCACGCAAGCATCTATCGAGATGCGAGACAAACGCCGCATTTTGCTTTACGGTGTTCCCACCCTGGAAGCCGGCAGCCGCAGCCCCCAGATTCTCGATCACGTCACCCGCGCCCTGCTCGACAAGGAAGACAAGGAATCCAACGAGCGTGCCCTGAAGTACTCTCGCCAGCTCATCGAGATCCTCACCGATCAGCGCAAGGCCCAGCTCGAAGCCAAGGAACTCGCCCCGTCCCGCGGCCGCCGGCTCGACGAGACCGAATATGCCATCGCCCGCGCCCATACCTTTGAATCGCGCGCCATCGGCAACCTCGGCCGCTTTGATGAAGCTGCCGCCGCCACGCTCACCGGCTGGGCCGTCTGTCCCACTTCAGAAAACGCACGCGAGCGCGCCAAGTGGCTCGAAAAGGCCAACAAGCCGAAGGAGGCTCTGGCCGCCTATGCCGAAGCGCTTGCCCTGAACGACGAGCGCACAGGCAGCGCTGACGTCACCAAGGACCGCGCCCGCCTGGCCGAGCTCGCCCAAAAAGCCACCGGCAGCGAGACCTCGTTTGGCGAGGCGCTTCTGGCGGCTTATGATCGCGTCGCGGTCGTCACTACCGCCCGCGAGCAGCGCCTCAAGGCCTTCGACCCCAACACCAACGCCAAGGCGATGCTGGACTTCACCATCTCCGGCGTCCAGGGCGACACGCTCGCCATGGCCAGCCTCAAGGGTAAAGTGGTGGTCATCGACTTCTGGGCCACCTGGTGCGGGCCGTGCCGGGCTCAACATCCTCTCTACGAGCAGGCCAAGCTCCGCTTCAAAAACAATAAGGACGTCGTCTTTCTCGCCATCTCCACCGACGAGGATCGCGAAGTCGTCAAGCCATTCCTCGAAGTCAACAAATGGAACAAGCAGGTCTATTACGAGGATGGCCTCGCCACGCTGTTGCGCATCAACTCCATCCCCACCACGGTCATCCTCGACAAGCAGGGCAACATCATCAGCCGCCTCAACGGCTTCATCGCCGAACGCTTCGTGGACATGATTGCCGATCGCGTGAATGATGCCCTGGTCGACTAGCCATGCCCTACACGCGCGTCATTTGGATCGTCCTCGATAGCGTTGGAATCGGCGCCATGCCCGATTGGCGGGAGTTCGGCGACGACATGCCCAGCGACACCCTGGGCAACTGCGCCAGGCTTCGCCCGCTCAAGCTGCCGAACCTCATCGCGCTCGGCCTCGCCAACATCCGCCCGTTTGCCCATCTGGAACCCGCCGCCAGGCCGCGCGCCGCCTATGGACGTTGCGCCCTCGCCTCGCCCGGCAAGGACACCACCACGGGGCATTGGGAGATGGCCGGCATCCTGCTGCCGAAGCCGCTCCCCACCTACCCCAACGGCTTTCCTAACGATCTGATGGCCGAGTACGAACGCCGTATCGGCCGCGGCACGCTCGGCAATTACCCCGCCTCCGGCACCGATATCATTCGCGATCTGGGACCCGAGCACATGACGACCGGCAAGCCGATCGTCTATACCTCCGCCGACAGCGTCTTCCAGATCGCCGCGCACGAAGAGGTCATCCCAATCCCGGAGCTCTACCGCATCTGCGAGATCGCCCGCGGACTTCTCACCGGCCCCCACGAGGTCGGCCGCGTCATCGCCCGGCCTTTCGTCGGCCAGCCTGGCGCCTTCACCCGTACGTCGAATCGCCACGATTACGCCGTCGCGCCTCCTCCTGGCATGCTGCTCGATCAACTCGCTGCCAGCGGCGTTCCCGTCGTCAGCGTTGGCAAGATTGCCGATATCTTCCTCGGTCGCGGCGTCTCCGCATCTCACAAGACCAAGACCAACGCCGACGGCATGGCCCAGACTCTCTCGGCCCTGGCCTCCACGGAAAGCGGTCTGATCTTCGTCAATCTGGTTGATTTCGATATGCTCTTCGGCCATCGCAACGATGCCGAGGGCTACTCCCAGGCGCTCGAAACCGCCGATGCCTGGCTCCCGCAACTCGATGTCGCCCTTCGGCCCGGAGACCTTGTCATCCTGACCGCCGATCACGGCTGCGACCCCACCACGCCCTCCACGGACCACAGCCGCGAGTACGTGCCTCTCCTCGCCTACGGGCCAACCGCTCCGAATGGAGTGGACCTCGGCACCCGCTCCTCGCTGGCCGACATTGGCCAGACCGTGGCCGCCAACTTCGGTACCTCCATCCCCGCCGGAATCAGTTTCCTCGGCGTCCTGCAAGGGGCTCCCAGCGCTACTTCGCAAAGGCCTTCATTGCGCGCCAGACCAGTAGTATCCCGGTGATCGCCCCATACATCACCGGCAGCCGCACGTCGCTCTTTACCAGCCAGTAGTAATGCACTACGCCCGCCGCCGCGCTCACGTATACCAGCCTGTGCAGCAACTGCCAGCGCCGGCCGCCCATCCGCCGGATCCAGCCGGCTGTCGACGTCACTGCCAGCGGAACCATCAGCACCAGGCTCAGCGTCCCCGCTGTGATGAACGGCCGCTTCCAGACATCCTTCCAGATGTCGGCCAAGTCGAAAAACTTGTCCAGCCACACGTAGGTCAGCAGGTGCAGGCAGCCGTAGAAGAACGCGAAGAGCCCGATCATGCGCCGGTACTTGATCAGATCGGGCACGCCGAGAATCTTCCGCAAGGGCGTAATCGCCAGAGTCAGCACCAGGAACCGCAGCGTCCAGTCCCCCGTCGCGTGCGTGATGTACTCAATCGGATTCGCGCTAAGGTCCTGCCGGAAGCCGCGCCATGTCAGGATCAGCAGCGGCGCCAGTGCCGCCGCAAACACCAACACTTTGCCCCACCGCACGCTAGTAGTTCTTCCGCAGGTCCATGTTCGAGTACAATCCGGCAACCTCGTTGCCATAACCGTTGAACATCAGCGTGTCGCGCTTGAAGAATTCGCCAATCCGCCGCTCCTTCGATTGCGACCACCGCGGATGATCCACCTTCGGATTCACGCTCGAATAGAACCCGTACTCCCCGGGGTTCATCAGATTCCACGAGGTCGCTGGCATTCTCGCCGTGAAGCGGATTCGCGCGATCGACTTGATGCCCTTGAACCCATACCTCCACGGCACCACCAGCCGCAGCGGCCAGCCCTTCTCATTCGGCAGAGCCCCC
>CAYVDY010000545.1:0-4815 GCA_964450255.1 uncultured Candidatus Solibacter sp.
CCAGTTCCAGAAGGGGCCGATCTTCGCGCACCTGATCCTGGCGGACGAAATCAACCGGGCCACGCCCAAGACGCAGTCGGCCATGCTCGAGGCCATGCAGGAAAAAAGCGTCACGGCGGGTGGCGAAATCCGGCGGCTGGTCGAGCCGTTCTTCGTGCTGGCGACGCAGAACCCGATCGAGCAGGAAGGCACCTACCCGCTGCCGGAGGCGCAGCTCGACCGCTTCCTGTTCAACACGCTGCTGGACTACCTGCCCATGGAGGATGAGTTGAAAGTCATCGGCCTCACCACCACCACGGCGCAGGCGAATCTCCAGTCGGTCACGACGGCTGAGGAGATCCTCTCCTTCCAGCAGTTGGTCCGGATGGTGCCGATCGCTGATGAGGTGGCTCGATACGCCGTCCAACTGGTGCGTATGACCCGCGCTTCCGACGCCTCGGCGCCCGATTTCGTCAAAAAATATGTGAATTTTGGCGGCAGCGTGCGCGGCGCCCAGAATCTGGTACTGGCCGCCAAGGCCCGCGCGCTGATGCTGGGCCGTTACCATGTCACGTTCGAAGACGTCTCAATCCTGATGAGACCTGTGCTCCGCCACCGCATCCTGTTGAATTTCCAGGCGGAGAGCGACCGCCTGACTCCGGACGACGTGCTGAAGAGGATCCTGGATGCTGCAAAGGTTTCTTGATCCGCAGATCCTTGCCGGGATCGCCAATCTCGAACTCACCGCCCGCACCGTGGTGGACGGGTTCGTTGCGGGCATGCACCGCTCGCCCGATTTTGGCTTCAGCCAGGAGTTTGCCGAGTACCGCGCCTACGTACCCGGCGACGATCTGCGCTATGTGGATTGGAACGCCTACGCCCGCACAGACAGGCTGTACCTCAAGAAGTACCGCGGTGAGACGAATACGCGCCTCACGCTGCTGCTCGATCGTAGCGCGTCGATGGGGTTCCAGGGGAAAGGCGTCCGCAAGATCGATTACGCCCGCTTCCTCGCCGCGTCGCTCGCCTACCTGGCCCACCAGCAGCGCGACGCGGTCGGACTGATCAGTTTCGACGACGTGGTTCGCGACTACGTGGAGCCGTCCTCCCGGCACGGCCAGTGGACCAAGGTGCTCTACTCGCTGAACCGCGCGGAGCCCAGCCATCGGACCGACTTCGCTCAGCCCTTCGTGCACTTCCAGCAGTTTCTGCATCGCCGCGGGATCGTGCTGGTGGTTTCCGATTTCTTCGCGCCGGCCGATGAAGTGATCAAAACCGTGGCACCGCTCCGCCAGCGAGGCAACGACGTGATTCTGATGCACGTCCTTGATCCGCAGGAGATCCGCCCGGAGCTAGCGGGATCCAGAATTCTGGTGGACATGGAAACCGGCGACGAAATGGAAGTGAGCCCTGAGTATGCCGCCGGCCCGTACCGGCTGAAGATCGACGCGCATCTGGAGGCCATGGAGAAAGGCGCCCGCGGTGCTGGCCTCAGCTACTTCCGCGCCGTCACCGATCAGCCTCTTGATGAGGCGCTGCGCCGCTATCTCGTTGTTCGCGCGGGGAGGTTCTAGGTGGGGCTTCTCTCGCCGTGGTTTCTCGCTGGCCTGGGTCTACTGGGTCTGCCTCTCTACCTGCACCTGCTGAAGCGTCACAAGAGCGTACCCGAGCAATTCAGCTCGCTAATGTTCTTCGAGAAGAGCACAGAGGCCAGCCTCAAGCACCGCCGCCTGGATTATCTGTTGCTGCTGGCCATGCGCCTGGCACTTCTCACGCTGATCGTGCTGGCCTTCGCTCAGCCCTTCCTGACGCGCCACGGCGCCATTGCCGGCGCCAGGGTGCCACGCCTGATCGTCATCGACGACTCAGCCAGTATGGCGTTCGGCAATCGCATGGAGCGTGCTCGGAGTGAGGCCACCGGTCTGCTGACAGAGGGCGCTAAGGTCGCTGTGTTTGATTCCCAACTCCGGTTGATTACTGCCGCCGACATTCCGGGACTGAAGCCCGGCACGGCCCGCAGTTCTCTGGGCGAACTCGCCCGCGCCCTTCGCGCCTATCAGGAGAGCATCAAGACCCCACTCGAAGTGCACATCATCAGCGACCTCCAGCGGAGCTCGATGCCCGCCGGTTTCAGCGACCTGCGCCTCAACTCCGATATCAAGCTCGTCCTCCATCCGCTCGCCGACAAGTCCGAGCCGAACTGGACCGTCGATAGTGTCACTGCCCCCAGTCGGATTAGGGACGGCAAGGGCGTGAAGGTCCAGGCGACCGTCGCCGGCTTCCACACGGAAGCGGCGCAGAAGATCGTGACGCTGGAGGTGGGCGGCCGGGAGATTGCGCGGCAGACTGTACAGGTCCCCGCGGCGGGCCGCGTGAAGGTGGAGTTCAACGGCCTCGACATTCCCTACGGCTTCGCCAAGTGCGCGGTGGCGGTTCAGGGCGGCGACAACCTCTCGAGTGACGACCGCTACCTGTTCGCCGTGGAGCGGACAGACCCGCAGCGAGTGGTCTTCCGTTATGGCGAGAGATCGGCCGGCTCAGCGCTTTACTTCCGCAATGCGCTGGAGGCCGCCACTGCCGGCGCCTACAACGTGGAGGCCACGCCGATCGCCCAGGACATCAACTACGACCGTGCCGCCTTCGTGGTGCTCTCCGACGTTGGCCCCACTGACGACGCAGCCCTGCGCCGCTACGTGGAACGGGGCGGTTCAGCCCTGGTCGTGCTCGGTCCGCTGAGCGTCGCCGCGGGCAAGGTCCCCATCACCGGCGAGTCGATCAAGTCTTCGCGCTACAACGCCCGCATCGGTGACCGCTACCAGACCCTGGGCGCCGCCGACGACTCCTATCCGCCCATCGCGCGCGCCGCTCGCTGGGAGTCCGTGCGCTTTTACCAGAGTGCCGAAGTAGAGCCTAAGACGTCCAGAGTACTCGGGCGACTCACCGATCGCTCCCCAGTTCTGTTGGAGCAGAAGATCGGCGACGGCACGGTGATTGTGCTCGCCTCTGCGCTGGACAACATCGCCAACGATTTTCCGGTGCAGCCCGCCTTCGTTCCGTTTGTGGAGCAGATCGCCCATCGCTTGAGCGGGTGGGAGGAAGCGTCCCTCAACGTACCCGTGGACAGTGCGCTCGATTTCAAGGCAAGTGCCGGGTCCCGCGCATTTGAGGCGATGGATCCGGACGGCAACCGGGCGCTTTCGTATCAGGAATCATCCAAGGGCGCGCCGTTGATTTTGTCCCGCGCCGGATTCTGGGAAGTCCGCCGGGGGGCAGGGAAGTCGCAGATGCTGGCTGCGAATATCGATCGCCGCGAGTCCGATCTGGAGCCGATGCCGGCCGAATCGGCGCAGCTTTGGCAGTCCCCCACCGCCGGGACGACGACCGGACAAACGGGCACGCAGCAGAGCGAAACACGCTGGCCACTGGCTGCGTGGATACTGGCTGCGGCCGCAGCGGCGGGTTTGTTAGAAGCAGTTGTGAGCAGTAGACATCTTAGTCGGGAGACAGCATGACAGCCCTACAACGGTTCCAGTCTTATCTCGAAGCCGTCGAGCGACGCCTGCGCTGGAAGACCATCGCCACTGGCGCGGCGATCCTGGCAGGCGCCGCACTGGTTGCGACCGTACTGCTGGCACTGACTGCGGATCGCTACGCCTTTTCCGAAGCGAGCCTGTTCTGGACTCGTGCGCTGCTGTTCCTCGTCATCGGGCTGAGCATAGTCTTTGCGCTGGCTATTCCGATCCTGCGTATCAACCGCAAGGCGACGGCCGCGCGGGTCGAGCGGGACGTGGAAGGCCTGGATCAGCGGGCTCTGACTTTGGCGGCTACTCCCGAAGCGAATCCATTCAGCGAGCTTGTCGCCGAAGAGGCCATGAGCCGCGCGGAGTTGGCCCTACCCTCGTCGCTCATCAGTTCGCGGCTGCTGGGCGGACTTGCCGCCGGATCAGCGGCCGGTGTAATCGCGCTTCTATGGCTGACGCTGGCCGGCCCCGGATCGCTTGGATATGGAGCTCATCTCCTGTGGGCTGGAACCCCGCCGGCCGGCGAAGGTCCGATGTATCAGATCGCCGTCAAACCGGGCGACGCGAAAGTCCGGCGCGGCGGTGACCAGGTGATCGAGGCGCTGCTCACTGGTTTCGATACGCCGGACGTCCGGCTCAAGGCTCGGCCCGCCGGTTCGGCGCAATGGGAATCTCTCAAGATGGAGCCGCGCCCTGGCGGCGGCGGTTACGCGTTTCTGTTCGCCGGCATCGCGGACACGCTCGAATACATGGTGGAAGCAGGCAGGCTGCGCTCTCCGGTGCACAAGCTGACCGTTGTGGATATGCCTGGCGTCAAGAAACTGCGCATCACGTATCATTTCCCCTCCTGGCTGGGATTGCAGGACGCCACCGAAGATCCGGGCGGCGACATCCGGGCAGTGACGGGCACTGAGGCCGATGTCTATGTCCAGACCACCAGTGCCCTGAAGGGGGGCATGTTGCTGCTCGACGACGGTTCACGAGCCGACCTCTCACCCGCCGAGGGCAACTGGTACAAGGCCCGCGTCAGTGTTAAGAAGGATGGCATCTACTACATTGCCGCGCTGGATGAGGGTTCGCCCGTCCGGCTTAGCGAGGACTATTTCATTGAGGCCAAGCCGGAGAAGGCGCCCGTGATCCGGGTCTCGCGTCCCGGTAAGGACGCCAAAGTCAGCCCAATTGAAGAGGTGGCTGTCGAGGTGCACGCCGAGGATGACTTCGGACTCCAAAACGTTGAGCTGAAGTACTCGGTCAACGGCGGGCCTGAGCAGACCGTGCCGCTGCTGGCGAGTAAGGGTCTGAAGACGGCTGACGG
>CAYVDY010000546.1:0-4805 GCA_964450255.1 uncultured Candidatus Solibacter sp.
TCTACCGCGTTGCCGATGCAGTGCGGGCGGTGACCACGGTCGATGACGCCAAGCTCAAGTGCCGCCTCGATTGTGCGCGGCGAACTCACGCCAACGATCTCCCCGGTGAATCCAGCGCGGCGCAGCGCGAGTGCGAATGAGCCGCCGATGAGACCGGCTCCGACAATGACAACGGACTGCATGATGAGGATCCTAAACGCTGCGGCCCACTGCCGCCGCGATCGCTTTCAGTTGGGCCATCAGCTCGGACAACTGCTCCGGACGCAGCGAGTGCGCGCCGTCGCTGAACGCCCGGTCCGGATCGGGATGGACTTCCACCAGCAACCCGTCTGCGCCTGCGGCCACCGCGGCGCGAGCCATCGGCGTTACTTTGTCGCGCCGGCCCGTGCCGTGCGAGGGATCCGCGATGATCGGCAGATGCGATAGCTTGTGCACCACCGGGATCGCCGCGATATCCATCGTCGCCGCGGTGTAGGTCTCGAACGTGCGGATCCCGCGCTCGCACAGGATCACGTTGTAGTTGCCCCTCGTGAGAATGAACTCGGCCGAGAGCAGTAACTCCTCGATGGTCGCGCTGATGGCGCGCTTCAGCAGCACCGGCCTCTTCGCCTCGCCCAGCTCGCGCAGCAGCGTGAAGTTCTGCATGTTACGCGCGCCAACCTGCAACAGGTCCACATACTGCTCCATCATCGGGATCTGTGTGTGGTCCAGCACCTCACTGACGACGAACAGTCCGTGTTCATCGGCCGCCTGCCTCAGCATTTGCAGCCCCTGCTCGCCGAGGCCTTGAAAACCAAATGGCGAACTCTGCGGCTTGAACGCGCCGGCGCGCAGGAAGCGGGCGCCGTTGGCCGCCGCAATGCCGGCGCACTGCCGGATCTGCTCCTCGCTCTCCACGCACGATGGCCCCGCCATCACGACAACCTGCGTGCCGCCGATCTCCACTCTACCCGCCGAAGCGCTTTCGAATGTCACCACCGTGCCCTCCGGCTTGAACGCCCGGCTGGCCAGCTTGTACGGCGACATGATCCGGTAGCACTCTTTGACGCCCGGCATCACTTTGAATTCCGCCGGATCCACCAATTCCGCCGGACCCACTCCGCCCAGCACCGTGTGCACCACGCCGGTCGAGCGGTGCACTGAGAACTCCAGCACGATGAACTTATCAATGACGTTCTGGATGTTCTCTTCCGTCGCGCCGCGTTCCATCACCACGATCATTTGGAGTTCTCCTTGCTGGTATCGCGCGCCATGCGCTCGCGCTGAAGCGTTCGCATCTCGTCGATGATGCGCTCGAAGAGCCGCCGCACCGCGCCCTCCGACAGCGGTCCCTGATTGCCGCCAATGACATTGCGGAAGACTTCCTCTTCCCGCTTCGGCTCGTAGATCGGCATCGTCATCTGCTTCTTGATATCGCCGATCTGCGACACCACCACCGCCCGCTCATTGAAGAGCGCCAGGATGCGCAGGTCCACTTCATCGATGGAGATGCGCAGGGCATCCAGCGCGAGTTGCGCTTCTTCGTTCGTCATGGCCGCCCGGTCAGCTCCTTCGTGAATGTTTCGAGCTGAGCCGCCAGGTCCGGCGAAGTGCCGTACTGCTCGATCACGCGCATCAGCGCGCTGCCCACCACCACTCCATCCGCATAGCTGCCGACGGCTTCCACATGCTCCCGCTTCGAGATCCCGAAGCCGACCGCCAGCGGCAGCGATGTCAGTTGCCGAAGCTGCGTCACCAGCGTGTCCACGCCGCCAGCGACCGTCGATTGCTCGCCCGTGACACCCGTGCGCGACACCACATAGACGAACCCGCTGGAGTATTGCGCCACCAGTTTCAGCCGCCGCTCCGTGCTGGTCGGCGCGGCCAGAAACACAGTGTCCAGCCCATGCTTGCGCATCGTCTCCACCGTGTCGTCGGCCTCCTCCACGCTCAGGTCGGTAAACAGGCAGCCGTCGATGCCGGCCGCCCGCGCGTCGGCGCACAGCTTGTCGAAGCCATAGCGCAGCAGCGGGTTCAGGTAGCTGAACAGGATAATCGGCATGTCGCTCTGCTTGCGAATCTCAGAGGCGATGTCCAGCACCCGCGCCACCGTCGTGCCGGCGCGCAATGCGCGGTCCGAGGCCCGCTGGATCACCGGCCCATCCGCAATCGGATCAGAGAAGGGGACACCCAGTTCGAGAATATCGGCGCCGCCGCGATCCAGCGCCAGCGCCAGTTCCACAGTGCGTTCCGGAGTCGGATCTCCCGCCGTGATGTATGCGATCAGTGCGGGCTTGCCGGCGGCGTGCGTCTGCGCGAAGCGGTCCGCGATGCGTTGACTGCTATCCATTGTCAGATTCCATTTCAGAGAGCGTACCCCCTCCAGCCATTCTCAACACCACCCCCGCCAACTTAAACCCCGTGCCGCCACTCTCAACGCCGCCCGTTTCCGAGCCGCGACCGTGAGGGAGCAGTACGCGGCAGCATCTACTCATTCCCCGCATCCAATTCCGGGAAATTCTCACGATAAATATCCGTATCCTTATCCCCCCGCCCGGAGAGGTTCACAATATAAACCAACCCCGTGTCCGAAGGCGCTCGCCGGATCGCCTCCGCCACAGCGTGCGACGACTCCAGCGCCGGAATAATCCCCTCCGTCCGGGCCAGCGTCTTCGCGGCGTTCAGCGCGTCCAAATCGGAAGCCGAGACATACTCCGCCCGCCCCTGATCGTGCAGCCAGGCGTGCTCCGGCCCAACCAGCGCGTAATCCAACCCAGCCGAAACCGAGTGCGTCAGCGAGACCTGCCCGTCGCCATCCTGTAACAAATAGCTATACGCCCCCTGCAACACCCCCGGAGCCCCGCCTTCAAACCGTGCCGCATGTTGCCCGGCAGCCAGACTCCGGCCGCCCGCTTCGACACCGGTCAGCTTCACGTTTTCATCGTTGAGGAACGCGGTGAAAATCCCGATGGCATTCGATCCCCCGCCGACACAAGCGAAGATCCGGTCCGGCAACCGCCCGATCCGCGCCAGAATCTGCTGCCGCGCCTCGTCCCCCGTGCAGCGGTGGAAGTCGCGCACCATCATCGGATACGGATGCGCGCCCAGCGCGGAGCCAAGCAGGTAGTGCGTCGTTTCAACGTTTGTCACCCAATCGCGCATCGCCTCGCTGACCGCGTCCTTCAACGTCCTGCTGCCCGACGTCACGCTGACGACCTTCGCCCCCAGCAGCCGCATCCGGAAGACATTCAGCTTCTGCCGCCGCATGTCCTCCTCGCCCATATACACGATGCACTCCAGGCCGAACAGCGCGCACACCGTGGCCGAGGCGACCCCATGCTGGCCTGCGCCCGTCTCCGCGATGATCCTCTTCTTGCCCATGCGCCGGGCCAGCAGAATCTGTCCCAGGCAGTTGTTGATCTTGTGCGCCCCGGTATGCAGCAGGTCCTCGCGCTTGATGAAGATCCGCGTGCCGCCGAGCGCCTCGCTCAGCCGCTTGGCCTCATACAGCGGAGTGGGCCGTCCGGCGAAATTGGCCAGCAGGTCGGCCAGTTCAGCTTGAAAAGCGGGGTCCTGGCGCGCGGCGTAGTAGGCCTTCTCCAGGTCCTCCAGCGGCGCCATCAGCGTCTCGGGCACATAGCGGCCGCCGTAGGGGCCGAAGTGGCCGCCGGCGTCGGGCATCTGCGGTAGTTGATTCATAACTGTGTGTGGCGAACCTGCCGAATGAACTCCTCGACCTTCGCGTAATCCTTCTTCCCAGGCTCGCGCTCCAGCCGCGAGCACGCATCCACGCCCCACGGGCGGACCGTCCGAATCGCCTCGGCCACATTGTCCGGTCCCAGCCCGCCGGCCAGAACGATTCGGCCCGGCAGCGAGGCCGCCAGCGGCCAGTCGAACGTCTTGCCGGTGCCCCCGCGTTGCGCGCCCGCCGGCGTATCGATCAGAAACGCCTCGGCGCGGCTAGCCTCTATTGTCTCTCGCAAGCCCGGCGTCGTGGCGGATAGCGCTCGCCAGAATCGCGTGCCCTCCGGATCGGGCCCGCCGTGAATCTGCGCGATGTCCATGCCGGTGGCGTGGAACTCGTCCACGTAGACGCCGACCGTGAGGATGGGGTTCGAAAGACTATCGATAATCGATAATGCCGCTGCAGCGGTCACGTAGCGCGGACTGCCCGGCCAGAAGTTAAAACCCAGAGCGTCGGCTCCCGCCTCAACCGCCTGCCGTGCATCATCCAGCGACGTGATGCCGCAGATCTTGACGAGTGTCATGCCCCGGTCAGCGCCTTTAACGCCGCGGCCGGATCACCGGACTTCATCAGATGCTCGCCCACCAGAAGCGCCTGGTAGCCGCAGGCCTGCATCCGCTCCACGTCCGCCCGCGAATGGATGCCGCTCTCGGCCACGCGCAACAATCCCGCCGGCATCTTCGCGGCCAGCCGCTCGCCCGTCTCCAGGCTGATCTCGAACGTGCGCAGATCGCGATTGTTCACGCCCAGTATTTCGGCGCCCGATTCCAGCGCGAGGTCCAACTCGGCCTCATCGTGCACTTCGACCAAGGCGTCCATCTCGTACCTGGCCGCCAGCAGTCGCAGCCGCTCCATCTCGTCCCGTGAGAGGATGGCGGCGATCAGCAGAATCGCATCCGCGCCGGCCGCCGCCGCCTCGATCACGTCGATCTCGTCGATGGTGAAGTCCTTGCGCAGCACGGGCAGCGTCGCGATGGAGCGCGCCGAACGCAAATCGCTGAGCGAGCCCTGGAAGTACCCCTTATCCGTCAACCCCGAGAGCGCCGCCGCGCCCCCGGCAAAGTACTTGCGGGCCTGGCCC
>CAYVDY010000547.1:0-4802 GCA_964450255.1 uncultured Candidatus Solibacter sp.
AAGACTCACGGGTTTTGCGTCACAGGAGGGCATTCGCCGATTGCTTCGGACCCAACCCCGTTGCTTCGGCTTTGGGCAACCACACCGGGCGCGACCCCGACGCGCCTGTGCCAACATAACATGGGGATCCCAGAGGGCCCTCAAAACCGGAACTTTCTATCTGGCTCGAAAGCGGAACTTTCTACTTGGCTCCGACAGACAAGTCCACTCAGAGTCGTTGCCAACTTCTCACGTGGCTGATCCCCGCTGTGCGAAATCGGTTAATAGCGTCGGTAATTCTGACGATGTGGTGGACAGGAGCAGTGAGCTCTCGGAAGGAAACCGAGCCATGGAAATCGGGAAGACCCCCAACCTAAGTGAGTTAATGAACATCGAATCCATCTCTCCACTCACGCCGCAAGAACAGATTCAGCGACAGCAGTTGATCAGGGCGGTTGCTTCGGTGAACTCGAGTCACCTGTTTGGGCAGTCGACCGAGCTGACGTTCTCCTATGACCGGCATGCCAGGAAAACTGTATTGCAGATCGTAGACAGGGAAACCAAAGAAGTCATACGCCAACTACCACCTGAGTCTCTACTCCGCTTGGCAGAAGAACTCGACGAAGAGTAGGAGATACAATGTCGGACTACATCATGAACCCGTATCAGAATCAGATGGAGCAGGAGATTCTTTGTGCGGAACCTCTGGAGCTGGTAGTTATGCTGTATACAGAGCTTCGGGGTTCTATTCGGGACGCACGACGGCAACTGTCCACGAACGACATCGCGGGACGTGCGATCTCGTTGAGCAAGGCGATGGTGATTGTTGGCGAACTCGTGAGCACTCTTGATCTCAGGCGCGGAGGAGAGGTAGCGGCGGGGTTGCATCGTCTTTACTCATTTCTCGCTTTGCGGCTACTCGACGGCAATTACCGCCAAGTGGATGAACCTCTGGCGGAAGCTGAGGCCGTCGCTAACACTCTTCTGGAGGCTTGGGTGGCGATTGGTCCTACCAGCCAAGCGACCGCGTCCAATTTGGGCTATTTCGGTTCAACTGGTTTCACCGAAGCCGCGGCATTGAGTGTCTGCGGCTGAGCCTTACTCAATAGGCCCTGCTCTAACAGCGAGGCTAACCCGAGTCCTCCGCTAGCACTTAGGACTTGCGCCAGTTGTTGCTCCGCATAATCGGACATGGATGATCCGGTCTGGTCCTCGCCACACCCAAACCATCCACCGGAGGTCTCGCGCACGGAGCGCATGATCTGACCGATCAGTAGTGCCTCAAACTGTTGGGCGGTGTCGCGGATGCTGGCCGGCGTATCCTGACCCGTCTTGCGAGCGATGGGCGAATTCCACTCTGGAAGGCTGAGGGCAGACGTTGTCACGGCAGCTAGATTACCTCAATCTCTGCGTCCAGGGCCCCAGCTGCCTGCAGATTCTGGAGGATGGCGATGATATCGCGGGGGGTCGAGCCAACCGCAGTCAGACCTCTCACCAGGTCATCGACAGTGGAGCCCTCCTTGAGCTGGACACTCCGGGCCTGTTCCTCCTTCACCCCGACGCCAACCTGCGGGGTGACAGTCGTCTTGCCCTCAGATAGCGGCGCTGGCTGAGACACGTCAAGCGTGGTTCGCACCTCAACTGAGAGATTCCCATGCAGTATGGCCACGCGGCGAACTTGAATCTCCAATCCCGCCGTCACCGTGCCTGTTCTTTCGTTAATGATGATGCGGGCCGTGCGGTCAGGGTCCAATGTCAAACTCTCTACCTCGGCTATGAACTCAACAGACTTTGCGGACCAATCGGGTGGGATCGCAACCAACACAACGCCGGCACTCTCACAGCGGGCCGGTCCGCCAGGGAATCGCCTATTGATGCTTGCTGCCAAGCGGGCTGCCGTCGTATAGTCGGCCTTCCGGAGTTGCAGCCGGAGTTGGCTGCTCGGGGAGACTGATGGCGCAACACGCTCGACGATGGCGCCACTCGGGACCCTGCCCGCAGTCGGGTGGTTTACTGTCATAGAATTTCCAGCGCCCCGGCCTGCAACGAAACCACCAGTCACCACCGGGCCCTGCGCGGCAGCAAAGATCTGTCCGGCTGATGATTTGAGAGGCGTCAATATCAACAGACCACCTTGAAGGTTGGTGGAGTCGCCGATCGCGGCGACATGAACATCAATTCTTGTTCCAGGCTGTGCAAATGGCGGCAGGTTCGCGGTTATCAGGACGGCCGCGGTATTACGAACCTGCATCGCTGTTGCGGATACTTGAACACCCATCCGTTCCAGCAGATTCGCCAGAGTTTGGGCGGAAAAGAACGTTTGCCGTTTGTCGCCGGTACCGTTCAGGCCTACGACCACTCCATAGCCAATCAACTGGTTATCCCGGACACCCTCGATAGCCACGATCTCCTTCACACGAACGGCGGCCGGTAACGTGCTCAGGCAAACGAAGAGTAGAGAAAGGCGATGCATGGCTCAAAAAGGAAGAACTCCTAACAGTAGTCGATACAGGAATCCGGGCCGGCGAACTGAGTCATTGACGATGCCCTTGCCGTCCACTCTAACCTCCAGTTCCGCCAATCGGTCCGATGAGACCCGGTTCGCGGTCGTGAGATCGTTCCAACGCAAAATCCCACGAACGTAGATCCTCTGCCGTTCTGAATTGATGGTGATCTCCTTGGTACCTTCCACCACGAGGTTCCCGTTAGGAAGTGCGTGCGTAACCCGGGCGGAAATCGTGGTTGAAAGTTGGGACTCCCGGCTGGTTTCGGCCTGCCCGTCCAATTTCCCCTCCCCGCTCAGGTCCGCCAACGACGACAATGGGCCGGGCGTTTTGACTGGACCGGCAAGGGCCTTGACGCTCGCAGCCACTGAGGCCTTTCTGGATGCGGCGGTGCCCCCCTTTGAGATGGCAGAGGCTCTGTCGAATATCACGATGGTGACCAGATCGTTCAGTTGTAGCGCGCGCTGGTCCCTCGCTAGATCAGCCAAACGGCCGGATGGATCGTAGAGCGATCCAGGAGCCAGGACTGTCTCACTGGCCCGGGCTTGGGTATCGCTAATGTATTGATCGATGGGACGAAGCGCTGGTGGCTTCGGTCTCCGCGCACCCGGCGCGTCCGGTCCCATCGCCATAGAAAGCAGAAAGACAGAAAGGTAGCGATTGTATGTCATTTCGACTTGGTCTCCACCCTAACCGTCGCCGTGCCAGGGCCGGTAACCTCGGCCTTGAAGGTCCTTCCGCTGACGCCATTCTTTACGAGCAACAAATCGCCCTTGAACCCGCCGCTTAGCGCCAGTGCATCCAGGCCGAGGAGGGTCCGTCCGGACTCCACCATCACCCGAACGGTTTGGCCGATTCGCACCAATTGCGGAACACGAAGGTCAGCTGAACGGATCAACTGCTGAACGTCGATTGGACGACTTGTCTCTTTGCCGACCAGATCGGATAGGGCCGGCGACGAACCGCGTGGGAGAATCGCGGACGACTCAATCGTCTCGATGACGTCTTCTCCGACGAGGATCGATCTTGCCGGAATGGCACGTGCCGCCCGAATCACGCGGCGTCGAATCTGAAGCCGGACTGTCGCCCAGAAAGGCGAAGTCCTACCGTCTTTACCGACGACCTTGCCTTTCCAGTGAAGCAACCGATTTTCACCCGCGAGCGAGACTGCGGGACTCGCGTCGAACTGTAACCGACCGGACATCAGCGGTAGACGGCAGTAGTCGATGATCTGAAGGCCTGCATCTGACGGAAGTCGTTCGCGCAAAGCGCGAGTCACCTGCTCCTCAGACAAGACTATGGTCTGGCGCTGCAAACACACGCCAGTTCCAACCTCTGCGATTACACCCTCCCTCGCCGCCAGTCGCCGCAATTCGGCAGCCCTCAGCCAACGGGTCAAGCCCGGCGCGGGAGCCCACACCATATGGCGGTCGGCTGGCACCGCCCTGAAGGCGGGCACTATTGCAGCCAGCATCCCGGCGGTTACCGAGGACTGATCCACGGGAAGGCACTGAGCCTCGGCTATTGCCGCGCACGTGAGAACTGAGATGAGGCCTAGTTTCATCGGGTGACGTTGTTGGCCTGTTGGTACATTTCGTCGGCCGCCTTCACGACCTTCGAGTTCGCTTCATATGCGCGTTGGCTGACGATCAGGTTGATGAACTCCTCAACGACGGAGACGTTCGATTGTTCGACGTAGCCCTGCAACAATGCACCCAGTCCTTCTTGGCCGCCAGGCGTTCCGACCGTTGGTTCTCCGGAGGCAGTCGTCGGCAGGTACAGGTTTCGTCCGATGCTGTTCAGTCCAGCCGGGTTGGCGAAATTGGCCAGTTGGATCTGGCCACCAAGCTGTGCTGCAGTCTGCCCCGGCAGGCTGAAACTAACCGTACCATCCGCGGCAATCGTGATAGTCTGCGCCTCGGGCGGAACTGTAACTTGCGGTTCGAGCGCATCCCCATCGGAGGTGACAAGATTGCCATCACGATCAAGGTGAAACTGCCCGGCCCGTGTATAGCCGATCTCGCCAGTCGGGCGGCGAACCTGAAAGAACCCTCTACCCTCTATTACCAGATCGAGGGGATTGCTGGTGCCCGAGAAACTGCCCTGTGCAAAGGTGATCTCGTTGGAGGCAATCCTGGTACCAAGCCCCAACTGCAAGCCACTAGGGACGACGGTCTGGGAACCGGCAGCCGCTCCGGGTTGCATCATTGTCTGGTAGAACAGATCCTGAAACTGCGCCCTGCGCGCTTTGTAGCCGACAGTGTTCGCGTTCGCGAGGTTGTGCGCAATTTTGTCAACGTTGGCCTTCTTGGCGTTCAT
>CAYVDY010000548.1:0-4798 GCA_964450255.1 uncultured Candidatus Solibacter sp.
CCGTTCCTCGGAGTCATGCTGCCCTACTCGCCCCTGCACCACCTGTTGATGCAGCTCCTTCCGTTCCCGCTGGTGGCGACCAGCGGGAATCTCAGCGGCGAGCCCATCGCCATCGACAACGCTGAGGCCCGCGCGCGCCTCGGCCAGGTCGCCGATCTGTTCGTCACCCACAACCGGCCCATCGCCCGCCCTTGCGACGATTCCGTCGTTCGTCTCAGCGGCGGCAAGGAGCAACTGATCCGCCGCGCCCGCGGCTACGCTCCGCTCCCCATCCGCGTCCCGGACCCCCTGCCCCGCGTTCTGGCCGTCGGCCCCCATATGAAGAACACCGTGGCCATCGCGTGTGGCCGGGACGTGATCATCAGCCAGCATCTCGGCGACCTGGACTCCCTGGAATCGCGTTCCGCCTTCGAACGCGCCATCCACGACCTTTACACCCTTTATCAGTTCGAACCCGACATCATCGCCTGCGACCTGCACCCCGATTACTACTCCACCCAATGGGCCCGCGCCACCGGCAAGCCGGTCATCGCCATCCAGCACCATCACGCCCACGCCGCCGCCTGCGCCGCGGAAAACGACCTCCGCGAGCCCTACCTTGCCGTCGTGTGGGATGGCACTGGTTACGGCCTGGACCAGACCATCTGGGGTGGCGAGTTCTTTACCGTCTGCGAGAATCGGTACGAGCGCATCGCCCATCTGCGGCCCTTCCGGCTCCCAGGTGGCGATGCCGCGGTTCGTCAGGGATGGCGGGCTGCCGCAGCCATCCAATACGAGCTGAATTTGGAGAGCGCCGCCCCGGCAATCATCCGCCGAATGCTCGAAAAGAACCTGAACTGCCCCATCACTACCAGCGCCGGCCGTCTCTTCGACGCCGTCGCCGCCCTCACCGGCATTGCAGTGGAGAGCCACTTCGAAGGTCAGGCTGCCATGCTGTTGGAACGCGCCGCCCGCTCATCCACCGATCCGGCTGCCTACCCCCTGCCGCTGACCGCCGAGCACGCCGATTGGGCGCCCCTCATCCATGCGCTTCTCAGCGATTTGGCGCACGGCGTCGCTCGACCCATCGTTGCGCGACGCTTCCACAACGCGCTGGCACGTCTCATCCTGGAAGTCGCGCAACGCACCAAGCTCAAGAACGTTGTCCTCAGCGGCGGTGTCTTCCAGAACGACTTGCTCACGTCAGCCGCCAGCACCTTGCTGCGCGGGAATCACTTCACCGTCTTCACCCACCAGCGTGTGCCCCCCAACGACGGAGGCATCTCGCTGGGGCAGGCTGTCCTGGCCGCAACTGCCGCGCAAAGCCCGCCTACAGCACCGTAAAGCCGCCAGCCGCTGGCGCAGCGGCGGCAGCCGACGCAAAGTGCTTCGGGAGGTCGCCGTTGTCCTCGCGAAGATGGCGTTGATGATGAGGTTTGATCGTCGCCAGCAATTCCTCGCGCGACTTGATCGCCAGCGGCTTGGGCACGTAGATCTTGCCCAGCCAGGCCATCAGCTTCTCCGGTAGCGCGCTGGCAAACATCAACAGCGGCCACGTGAAGTTAGGGCCGTTCAGTTTGCGTAGACGCCATAGCCACAGGCCGACCGAGCCCACCTTCCACGCCGTTGGCGCCCACCAGCTCACTTGCCCCGGCCGCAGATTCATCTTCCAGCACTTCATCATCAGTTGCCACTGCAATCGTGTCAGTTGGCGCGTTTCCGTGACTCCCGTACGCTCCGCCATCCTCGTGTCGTGGAGCGGTGTGAAGATCGACGGAATGAAGAACGCAAACAGTCCCCGGCGCTCCACTTCGTAGAGCAGATCGAGCGTGGCCTTCGTGTCATCGTCCGTCTCGCCCGGGTTTCCGATCATGAGCGTCATGGCTGGGAACCAGTTGTTCCGGTTCAGAACCGTCAGCCCCTGGACGACGACGCTGGGCCAATCCTCAATCTGGAATGGCACGCCCTTGCCGGGCATGATCATCTTGGCCATGCGCGTGGAGCCGGTCTCCAGTCCAATCAGTGGCGTCATCGCCTTCTTCTTCGGATGGCTGCTCAGCAAAGGCAGGTGGATCGGGCTCTTCTCGATCATCAGATCCGACATCTTCTCGATGAGCAGCGGATCGACGACAGCGGGCGCGATGGTGGCGTGGCTCAGGATGTGCTGCTCCACTCCGGGCGTATTCACGACTTCTCCGAAGAGGTCGAGCAGCGCCTCGCGGTTGGGGAAGTAGAAAGGAACGTCCGTCTGAACCTGGCCCCAGATGAACAGGTCCTCAGTGGCCAACGAGATCTGCTTGTTGCCTTCCCGCACGTTCGCCCTGACGGCTTCAAGGATTCTCTCTTTCGGAAGATCCAATTGCGGATTCAGGTCGGGCAGGCAGAACTGGCAGCGGCGGCCGCAGCCGGTCGTCATTTCCACCACTCCGAATGTGGTCCGCTTGTCCGGGAATATGACCGACTCCCGGTCCTTCGGATGGCCGACGTCAATCGTGCGAGGCAGCGGCTCTCCGGCCAGCGCTTTGCGGAAAATATCTAGGGTGTCGGCCGATTCGGCCCGGCCTTCCACCACGCAGTCCACGCCGAGTTCGTCGAACAGGTTGGTCTGAATAATCTGCCAGCCGCCCGAACCGCCCACGATTACCTTGAAGTTCTCCCGATGCCGGTGGCCCTTCACCTGTGCGAACAACTGCCTGGAGTAGTGGGAGTTGATTGGCTGGCGGGACGAGCCAAAGATCGATGTATAGACGCCGGCTGCAAATGTGACGCCCAGCGGGTTGTGGGTCGAAATGGCGACGACGCGGGTGTCGGGGCCGACAAACCGCTCGATATCACCGGGGTAGCAGACCGCCACCTCTCCGGCCTCATAGTGCCGCAGAAGCGCCGCCTCCACCACTCGAACACCCGCTGGCATGTAGCGCGCCGAACCGTCCGCGTTGTACTCCAGATTGCGCCATTGCGGGTATTTCTTGTTCAGGATCCCCTCCAGCCAGATGGGCAGGGAAGCCATACTCATCTGAATGAAGTAGCCCGCATGGTCAATGACCTCGGTGAGTGGGGCTGTAATGACAATTCTGGCTCCGCCAGGTCTGGCGCCCCCTTGCTGTGAGACGGCAGTGTTTTCGTGCGCAACAGGTGACATGTGTGGTTTCGAGACCGTCCTATATGGATCTTGAACCGCTGAAGACGTACCCGGGTCACCGGGCCAAGCGTTCTGTCTGTTGTAGGCTGTGTGACAGCTGAGCCTATGACCGACATTCTACTTCTTTTGGCGTCCCAGTCTGCCGTCAGCATCCTGACCGCCACCGGTGTATCGTAGAGACGATCGAGAACGGTCGAACCATGACAGTGTCCTCTTTCTTCTCTCGCCGCCGGACCCGCCGCATTTCCACCGTCTTCCTCGTCATCGGAGCCGTCTGCTTTGGGTTGGGTGCCGTCTCGTTCGTCCTGTCCCGGAATCTTTTCGATCCTGTCTGCCGCGCCGCCGATAGCCTGTCCGACCCCGGCGTGGCCGCCTTCACGGCTGACCTCGTCACCAGCGGAATCGTTCGTGGCAAGCCGGATCTCATCGCCTTCCGGCCCATGCTCTCTTCCGCCGCGGAAGTCGCGGTTTCCTCCAAGGCATTCGGGTCGGTGGTGGAACAGGCTGCTTCGCAAGCCCACCAGGCGGCCTTCAGCGAAGGCGCCGAGCGCGTCCTCCTCTCACTGCCCGATCTGAACATCCTCGTCCACGATGCCCTCAGCAACGCGAGCCCGGCGCTCGCCGCCAAGGTACCCAAGACGCTCGATTCCAGCGTCGCAAAACTGGCCAACAGCAAGGCTACGGCCGTCTTTCTCCGTCTCGCCCGTGCCGGCCGGAGCATCAACTGGATCTGGCCCGTGCTGTTTGCGGTAGCTCTCGGGCTCTACATCCTGGCGCTCTGGCTCGCTCCCGACCGTCAACGTGCCATGGTTCGCGCCGGAATTGGACTCATCGTCGTGGGCCTCCTCGTGGCCGGCATTGCCGCTGTCAACCCGCTCGCCGGCATCTGGCTCCACGATGAAAAACAACTGGGGCTCGTCCGCGGCCTCTGGCGCACCTATCTCGGAGAACTCACACGCTGGGGCCTCCTCTTCGCCGGCCTCGGTGTGCTCCTTGCCTCCGGCGCTTCCTCCCTGCTCGAGCGCATGGACCCCTTTGCGCGAATCGCCCACCACGCACGCACCCTCGCCACGCCCCCAAAGTCTCGCACCGGGCGCTTCCTCTGGGGCAACGCTCTTCTCATCGCCGGATGCCTCACCTTCTCCTATCCCGCTCTCGTCCTGAATGCCGCCGCCGCGGTGATCGGCATCTGCGCCGCATACATCGGCAGCCGCGAACTGTTCCGGCTGTTCCTGGAGACCATCGAGAAGCAGGCGCCCGACGTCGATCCGGAACTGGGCCGCCACGGACGCCTGGCCACAGTCCTGATCGCACTGCTCGTGCCGATTCTCGGTGTGGCTTGGTTCGGCTGGCGCAACCCCGCCGAGGTCCCGGTCAAGGCCTCCACCGTTCTGGCATGCAACGGCTTCCCGGAACTCTGCGACCGGCGCCTCGATCAGGTGGTCTTCCCCGGCGCGCACAATGCCATGTCCCATCAGGATGCGCCAGGCTGGATGTTCCCCCACCACGAGGCCGGAATGTCGAGCATGCTTCAGGATGGCATCCGCGCTCTCCTGATCGATATCCACTATGGCTTCCCGGGCGGCTCCCGCATCAAGACCGACCTCAGTGCGGAACCGAATGCCGCCGTCATGAAGCAGGCCATACTCGCGGCGGAGGACGAACGCTTCTACCAGC
>CAYVDY010000549.1:0-4777 GCA_964450255.1 uncultured Candidatus Solibacter sp.
GTTGGTCGTTTGGCTCCCCGCCGCACCCGATTTTAGGGATCAGGCCGCCTTCGCCACCGTCTTCGGCTTCGTGCCCCGCATGGTCGCCGCCAGCCTCGCCGCCTACTGGGCCGGCGAGTTCGTCAACTCCTACGTCATGGCCCGCATGAAAGTCTGGAGCAACGGCAAGGCCCTCTGGTCCCGCACCATCGGCTCCACCGCCGTCGGCCAGTTGGTCGATTCCACCGTGATCATGGTTCTGGCCTTTGCCGGCCGGGAATCCTGGCCCACCATCGTCAACCTCATCTTCTCCGGCTACATCGGCAAGGTTCTGTACGAAGCCGCCGCCACGCCGGTCACCTATCTGGTCGTCAACGGACTCAAGCGAGCCGAGGGCGTGGACGTCTACGACGAGAAGACAGACTTCAATCCGTTTGGCAGCGGAACCGCCGGTGAGAAGTTCGTCGCCTTCGGAGATTGAAACCAGCCTTGATTCAGATGCGTCTATTCTACGGAATTGCGTTACACTACAATTGGTGCTTCCTCTGGGAACCGAATGGCTAAATGTATGATGAATAAAGAGTTGGTCTCCGTATTCCTGACCACGGTATTGCTCGTGGGCCTGCCCGGCCCCGTCGCCGCCCAGAAGAAACAGGCCGACGGCCAGCGCGAGACCGTCGCCAAACCCATGAGCGAAAAGGAACAACGCAAGCGCGAAGCTAAGCTGCGCAAGGAGTTGGAAACCCCTTATCGCAAGTGGATGAGCGAGGACGTCAACTACATCATCACCGACGAAGAGCGCAAATCCTTCAAGAACATGCAGACCGACGAGGAACGCGAGCAGTTCATCGAGCAGTTCTGGATGCGCCGCGATCCCACGCCCGACACGCAGGAAAACGAGTTCAAAGAAGAGCACTACCGCCGCATCGCCTACGCCAACGAGCGCTATGCTTCCGGCATCCCCGGCTGGAAGACGGATCGCGGCATGATCTACATCACCTTCGGGCCGCCAGACGAAATCGAGTCCCATCCCTCCGGTGGCACCTACGAGCGCCCCTATGAAGAGGGCGGCGGCACTACCTCCACCTACCCCTTCGAGAAATGGCGCTACCGCTACCTGCAGGGCGTCGGCAACCAGCAGGACATCCAGATCGAATTCGTCGACAAGACCATGACCGGTGAGTACCGCATGACCATGGACCCGTCCGAAAAGGACGCCCTCCTCATGGTCCCTGGCGCCGGCCTCACCATGATGGAGCAGATGGGCATGGCTAACAAGGCGGATCGCTTCAGCCGTACCGACGGCACCCGCCTTGGCACCGGTAACCAACCCCTGCCCGCACGCATGAACCAGTTCGACCGCCTGCAACAGTTCGCCGACCTCCAGAAGGCCCCCAAGATCAAGTTCAAGGATCTGGAAGCCCAGGTCAATTCGCGCATCATGTTCAATCTGCTGCCCATGCAGGCCCGCGCGGACTTCTTTCCAGCCACCAGCACCACCATCCTCACCAACGTCACCCTTCAGTTCAACCGCAAGGATCTCCAGTTCAAGCAGGAACAGGGCATGTCCAAGGCGGTGGTGAACATCTACGCGCGCATCACCTCGATTGCCCGCCGCGTCGCCAACGTCTTTGAGGAAGTGGTCACCGTCGAGGTCCCCACCGAACTGCTGCAACAGGCCAGCCAGGGCGTCTCCATCTTCCAGAAGTCCATCCCTCTGCCACCCGGAATGTACCGCCTCAACGTCGTCGCCAAGGACATCGTCGGCGGCAACATGAATAATTACGAGATGGCGCTGAACGTCCCCCGCATGGAGGACGACAAGCTTTTCGCCAGCTCGCTTGTCCTCGCTGACGTCCTCGAAGACGTCCCCACCCGCTCCATTGGCGCCGGCCAGTTCGTCATCGGCACCTCGAAGGTCCGCCCGCGCATGGGCGATTCCTTCAAGCGCGCAGAGAAAATGGGCATCTACATGAAGCTCTACAACTTTTCGCCCGACGAGAAGTCCAACAAGCCCAACGGCACAATCGAGTACGAGATCGTCAAAACCGCCGACAATAGTAAGGTGATCGAATTCTCAGAAGAGATCACGGCGCTCGAAGGCTCCGCCTCTCAGATGATCCTGAAAAAATTGCTGCCCCTCTCCTCCATGGAGCCGGGTCAGTACACCCTGAAAATCAAAGTGACCGACAAGCTCAATAATCAGACCTTGACCCAGTCGGCACAGTTCTCTATAACTTAGAGTAGATCCGGTGTAGGTCCGAACGGGCTAAACAGGAGGCCCGCATCACCAGGATGTTGCGCAATACCAGCGTCCTTCTGCTCGCCACGCTCCTCTGTGGCGGGGTATCCGCGACCGGCGCCGAGCTGAAGCTGTTCGGCTCGATCACGGGACAGGTGCGCAATACCGCCGGCACCACACAGATGGGCGCCACTGTACTCCTGTTGAATCGCCACGAACGCGTTGTCCAACGGGCTCTCACCGCCCCGGACGGACGCTTCCGCTTCGAATCCCTCACTCCCGATCAGTACAGCGTTCGAGTCAATCTGAGCAGTTTCGTACCCGCCATGCGCGGTAACGTGCCAGTCCGTGCTGGGATGGAGAGTTTTCTCAACATCCAGTTGGCCAACCTGTTCAGCACCATCGAATTGGTGTATACCACACCCGGTCAGACTGGGTTGTTGAATGAGGACTGGAAGTGGGTTCTACGCAGCTCCACCTCCACCAGGCCTGTCATGCGTGTCTGGGATCCTCAATGGAAGGGCGGGTCCTCCTCCTCAAACTCGCCCTCCATCTTCTCTGCCACTAGTGGAGTGATGCGTGTCTCGGCCGGCGATTCCGGCCTCTCCTCCGCCCTTGGCTCCGAACCCGATCTCGGCACCGCATTCGCCGTCGCTACCTCGCTTTTTGGAAATAGCGAGCTGCGCGTCAGCGGCAATGTCGGCTACGCCTCCAGCGTCGGAACGCCCACCGCCGGCTTCCGCACCCGTTACACCCGCGGCGCCGCCGGCGATGCCATGTCCCCCGACGTCGAGCTCACCGTCCGCCAGGCTTCCGTCCGTCAGCGCGCCGGCGCAGGCCTCCTCTTCGGCCCCGGCAACGCTCAATCGGAACCCGTTCTCCGTACCATGTCCGCCAAGGTGGCGGATCGCCAGCAAATCACCGACGACATCACGCTGGAATACGGAGCCCTGCTCGAAGCGGTCGCCTTCCTCCAGCAGTTGAATGTCTTCAGCCCCTACGCCCGCCTCGGGTACGATCTGGGCGACATCGGCCTGATCGAGTTCGGCTTCTCCAGCGGCGCCCCAGCGCTCGACCTCATGGGCCCCGTTTCAGAAGGCGCTGCTCAAGACTCCCTCACCGGCCTCGCCATGTTCCCGCGCCTCTCACTTGAAAACGGCAGGGTCCGCGTCCAGCGCAATGAGACCTACGAAGTGGGTTACCGCAAGATCGCCGGCTCCCGCACCTACGCGGCTTCGGTATTCCAGGACTTCACTCACGACGGCGCTATCACCGTCTCCACCAGCGGCGGCGCCAATAACATGCCCGGCCTGCTGCCGGATCTGGCCTCCAACAGCTCCGTCGCCCACGCCGGCGATTACCAGAACTTCGGCTATTCCGCCAGCATCACTCAGGCTTTCTGGGACCGCTGGTCTGCCAGCTTCGCCCTCGGCTCGGCCGGCGCACTTTCCGTCACCGATTACGATCTGCCAACCAACGACCCCGCTGACCTCCGAGCCGTCCTCCGCTCTGTGCGCCGCCCCTGGGCTTCCGTCCGCATCAACGGCTTGCTCCCGCACAGCGGCACCCGCTTCATCACTTCCTACCTCTGGACCTCAAACGGAACCCTCGGGTCCACCCACGCCTACCTCACCCAGCGCTGGCAGCCGCAGATGGGCCTGAATATCCAGGTCCGCCAGCCCCTCCCCGCCATGGGAGGCATTCCCGGATGCCACGAAACGACCGCAGAGCTCCGCAATCTCCTCGCCCCAGGCTACATCCCCATGACCAGCCCAGACGGCGGATCGCTCCTCCTCATCCAGTTCCCACGCACCATCCGCGGCGGTTTCAGCTTCATCTTCTAAGCCGTTGAACTAAAGGCCCCCGTTCGTTCATCTGCATTCATCCGCGTTCCATAATCCACCAGCCCCGGTAACGCCGTTCACAGCCTCACAAAATATCCCTATCTGCCCTGTATTCATAAGGTTGTCGCCTATCCGCCGAGCCGCAATTTGGAGCCCGTCCTGTATAATGGTCTTGGGTTGAAACGCCGGCCGGCAAACTCACCCATCGCCTTACGTACAGCGGCGGCTCCCTACATAGCGTGGGCCGCTTCCAATCCGGGCCGCTCTCCGCAGTTTGTGGGAGCGCGTCTACCGGTAGTGATTCCGATGAGCTGGAATAAATTCGGAGGGGCCCCCAGGGGTCCCTCCGGGCGAAAACCTTCGTTGTCCGAATCGTTCGTTCTTCCAACCCAGTGCCCCGCTCGTGTGGCCCCCGCAGCTACCAGCGCGGCAGCACCCGCTGCCATGTCGGATCCACATGCGCCCGCATCTCCGCCGCGTCATCGCGCTTGCGGAACGGCAGCTTGTGATACCGCTCCTCCAGCCGCGCCACCTGATCCATATCCAGCTCAATCCCCAGCCCAGGCTTGTCCGGCATCACCACGCTGCCTTCGACATACTTCACCCGGCCACCCACCAGCACCTCATCCTGCTCGCTCTGCCATGGAAAGTTCGTGTCGCACGCGAACTTCATCGGCTCCCAAACGCAGCCCGTTTGCCCCATGACCCTCAC
>CAYVDY010000550.1:0-4774 GCA_964450255.1 uncultured Candidatus Solibacter sp.
AATCGAAAAGCCGAGGTCCCCGGTAGGCGGCCTGGACACCGCTGGTGAAGTTCTGCGCGAGGTGCTGAGCGTACCCATCCAAGTGATCCTTGAGCGGCTCCAGTGTGGCCTCAGCGCCACCACCGTGGTACTGAGTGAGCGGCACGAACATCCAACCCATCGAGGGCGACTTGTCCCACGTGCCGTCAAAGATGTTCTGGCGAGCGAGGATGAACTGGCGGTCGCGGGGGAGGCTCCAGTTGGTTTCGCGGTAGCCCATGCCGGTCTTGTTGGATCCGTTCAGGAAGTACCAATCGGGCACGTTGAGGTAAATGCCGCGACCAGCGGACCATTGGTAGTAGTCGCGGATCAGCTCCCACTGGCGCCATTGCGAGTCCTGCAAGCCCTCGTGGCCCGGGTGGCGGGTGGAAGCGCAAACGTCGCCAGGGTAGGAGCCATCATGCTCCAACACGGTCATCCCCGTTGTCTCGTAGAGGCGCCGCAGCTTGCGGAAGTACTCCAATCCCCAGGCGCTGGCGAGGCAGGGTGAATTGCCGAAGATGGCGCCGCCGGGCGTGCCGGTGGCGGGATTGATGGCATCGTGCTCTTCGCTGATCTTGCGGCTGGCGAGGAGCGAGTAGCCGCCGAGTTCAATGCCTTTGGACTTCCCGTACTGAACGAGTTGGCGGAGCTGATCGAGATAGGCCACGTCTTCGTTTTCCGCCTGGAAGCCGCTGCCGAAGCTGAGGATCACCATCTCGAAGCCGGCCTCGGCGGCTTGATCGATGGCGAGTTTGACGCTGGTGGGATCGGATTGGCGAACGTGCATGAAGATGGGATTCTCGGTGGCCCAGGGCGCTAGCTTGCGATACATCCGGCGCTTGGCGAGGCCATTGCGTTCACGGTCTGACGAATCGAAGGCGAGTTCGAACGTGCGGAAGCTGGTGAAGGCTTCGCCGGGCGCGATGACGGCGTTGGGGCCGATGGGCGGGCGGGATTCGAGCTGAACCGGCGAGAGACGCTCGTAGCTGACCTGCGTCTCGTACTGCTTATCCGGGACAAAGTAGGTGGTGCGATTGGCGGTGCGGGGATCCATGCCGTGGAAGGCGTAGTCGCTCTCGACATGCAGGTAGTTGGGCGGCTGAGAGGCGGCGTCGACCGCGGAATCCTGCTCGACCAGTGCGAGGATCTCGCTGACGAACCGCGTGAGCCGGATGGGCGCGCCGGATTCGTTCCTGAGGACGAACCACTTGGCGAGAAGCGGGATTCCGTCGTAGAGCTCGTAGTGAATGTCGAGGCGCAGACCCGGGGCGGCGTAGTGAAAGACGATACCGGCGCCGGCGGGCGGCCATTGGGTCTGGGCGGCGTAGCGGGTGGGCTTCCACGGGAAGCGGGGTTGCACGGGGACGGCTTCGTAGCCGGTGCAGTGCAGAGCACTCGAATTGGCCTGAAGGGTGGGCAGCCACTGCGGCCGGAGATAGGCGTAATCGGGCTGACCGGTGAGGCCGCCCACGGTCGTCTCGACGCCATCCAGGACAAGCAGTGCTTCCGGCTTGACGCCGCGGATCATGGAAGCGCCGGTGATGAGGTTGTCGAAGGCGATGGTGGCGCAGTCCGGCTTGACGCTCCAGCGGCGGAGGAGGAGACCGTTGGCGAGGGTGACGCTGCGGCCGTCGAGGGCGGGGGTGACGGTGGCGCGCGCGGGCACCGGGTGGATGAGCCAGTCGGGCGGAGGGGCGGCGTAGAGGCCAGCGGCGAGACTGATCAGAAGAAGAAGGCGTTTCATGGTGGATACGTTCAGTATTTCGCGAGGCGATTCGGAGACTTCCAGCGGATCCTCGCCATCAGCACGTCGCCGATGTAGCCGCGCGCCGGATTGATCTGGCCGTCGGTGATGATCGATTCCTCGGCGTTCAGAATCGTCGCGTGGAAGTTGCCGGACAGCCAGGCGTCGTAGCCCTTCTCGCCGCCGTCGCCGCGCTGCGGCAGGACGATCCGCTCAGTCTCGCGGATCAGCCGGCCCCGCTGCTCATCGACGCGCGCCATAAAGAGCGGCGTGCGCCAACGGGCCACATTGTGGTTGCCGGGCGCTTTGCGCGTGTAAGCCAGATAGAGCCCGCCGCTATGCGGCAACCAGTGCTGCTGCGTGGTGGACATATCGAGCGGCGTACCGTCCTGCCAGGCCCACGGCCGGGTGGGCGCCCAGGTAAGACCATCGGGCGATGTCGTGACATAGCCGCGGTTATCCTCGGCACGGATCGTCATCCAGAAGCGTCCCTTCTCGCGGCGTGTCACCGAGGGCTCCAGCAGCCCGCGCTTCACGGGCAGACGCAACTCATTGCCGCGCCTGCTCACGGTGAGGCGTTTGCCGTCGAAGTTGCACAACAGTGAGCAGACGCTGTGATCGGGCCGCCCCAGGGGCCCATAGGTAACCGGCACGATCACATCGCCGTTCTCCAGAGTGACGCGCTGCGAGCAGTTGCTGGCGTACATGCCGGTGGCGTCGGGATCGTTCCACTCCAGCTTGCGCAGCGGCAGCCACTCGCCTTTCGCGGTCCGCACGGTGTACAGCGGCCAGCGCTTCTCCCACGGCATTGTCAGAACATTGCTCCGGTAGTAGACGTTCTGCGCGATGGCGAGCACCGTGCCCGTGCGGGCGTGGTATTCGGGCGTGGTATCGCCGAAGCCCTCTTCGAGACCGTCGGCGTGCTGCACCCGGCCCATCCCCGGAACTGGCTGCGGCTTGGACCACGTGCGGCCTTCGTCGTCCGATTCCATCCAGTGCACGTGGTGAAACACGTCGCTGCCGGTGATCTGGCCGAGCGTCATGATGAGCTTGGGACGCCGTCCGGGAATCACGCAGGCACGGGCAGAAAACCAACACTTGCCGTAGTCCTCGTAGCGGATCAGGGTGGTGTTTTCGACGCCGGCGACGAGGTCCGCCGGAGTCTCCGCCGCGCGGCCGTATCGCGGCGCGGACAGCATTCCAAGTGCAAAATCACGGCGATTCATGGTCTCCAGCAGTATACCGGTAACCGCGGCCGGCGGGCTTCTGTAGAATGATTGGACTTCTATCCATAACCAGGAGACAACTCGCGTGACAATGATTCGGGGGATCCTCCCCGCGCTGGCAACACCGATCGATGCCGGCGGCGCCGTCCAGACAGCGCCGCTGGAGGCCCTCATTGCCCGCCTCTACCGCGCCGGGGTCCGCGGTCTTTATGTCGCTGGGCAGACGGGCGAAGGCTGGCAACTCGATATGGCGCAACGCAAGCTGCTGGCCGAAGTCGCCATGCGGAACTCACCGAAGGGCGCTCCGGTGATGATCCATGTCGGCGCCATGCGAGTGGCGGACTCGATCGAACTCGCGCGCCACGCCGCCAGCTCCGGCGCCACCGCAATCAGCAGCCTGCCACCGCCCGGCGCGAGTGACGGCGCCGAATTGCTCGATTGGTACCGCCGGCTGGCCGAAGCCTCGCCGCTACCGCTGTACGTCTATTACTTCCCCAGCCTCTCTCCCGCCGTGAAGACCTGCGCCGACCTGCTGGCGCTCTGCGAACTGCCGAACGTCGCGGGTCTTAAGTACACCGCCGACAATCTCGACTGGATGTCGGAGACCGTGCAAGCGGGCGCCAATGTCCTCTTCGGCCGCGACGAAGTTCTGGTGTCCGCGCTGCTGCTGGGCGCGCATGGCGGCATCGGGACCTTCTACAATCTGGTTCCGGAATGGCTGGTCGAACTCTACGCTCACGCCGAGGCCGGCCGCTGGTGTGAAGCCGCCCGGATCGGCGAACGGCTCCGCCAGTTGATCCACGTATGCGGGCGCTACCCGATGCTCTCCGCGGCAAAGGTGATTCTCCGCTGGCAGGGATTCGATTGCGGCCACGTGCTCTCGCCAAGGCTCAACCTGACCCCGGCCCAGGAGCAATCGCTGCGTTCTGACCTGCAGCGTGAAGGCTTCGCAGAACTGCTCGGGGCACGATAGGCATGCCCGCCGCGTGGCGTCTGGTGGCGCTGCTCTGGTTTGCCGTCCTGCTGAACTACCTGGACCGCCAGGTGATCTTCAGCCTGTTGCCGCTGCTGCGCAAAGACCTCGCGCTCAGCGACACGCAGATGGGCCTGTTGGCGACATCGTTCCTCTGGATCTACGCCGCGGCCAGCCTCGCCAGCGGTTTCGCGGCCGCCCGTTTGGGCGCGCGGCGCGTCATCCTGCTGAGCCTCTCGTTCTGGTCGGCAATCACCCTGCTCACCGGTCTGGCCCGCAATCCGGCGGAACTGCTGGCGGCGCGCGCTGTGATGGGGCTGAGCGAAGCGTTCTACCTGCCTGCGGCGCTGGCGCTGGTGGCGGAGTTCCACAGCGACCGCACGCGCGGCCGCGCTACGGCTCTGCATCAATCGGGCCTCTATACGGGCATCATTCTCGGCGGCCTGTTCGGAGGCTGGATGGGCGAGCACTTCGGCTGGCGCATGCCTTTCTTCCTGTTGGGCGGCGCCGGCCTGCTGTATACGCCCTTCCTGGCTTGGGCCCTGCCGCCCACTCCTCACACTCGGGGCGCCATGGACCGTGCGTCTATCGGGTTTTCGAATGTACTGCGGATCCCTGGATTCCCGGCGATGGCGACGGTGTTCGCACTGATCTCGATGGCCGGCTGAGTGGTGATCACCTGGACGTCACTCTATTTGTACGAGCGCTTCGGCATGAGCGTGGCACATGCCGGCTTCGCGTACACGTTCTTCCTGCCGGCGGGTCGCTTCGCCCGGCTTTACAGAGGAGGTTGGCGTGGAGAGCGGTGGG
>CAYVDY010000551.1:0-4757 GCA_964450255.1 uncultured Candidatus Solibacter sp.
CGGCAACCCCCGCAGTACGCCCCCAATCATCCCCGGCACCTCCGCGTACGGAGTCTCCAGCGGTACCCGCTCCACCCGCCGGATCATCGTCACCTTCTCCAGCACCATCGAAAGCGTCACCGGATCACGCCGCCCCGTGTTCCGCTCCAGCTTCTCCAGCACCACCACCGCCGAAGGATCCCGCTTCAGCCCCAAATCCAGCCCCCCATAGTAATCCGAGTGCCGAGCCAGCACTCCGCGCCCCTCCTCCAGCACCGCCCCCATCACCAGCTCATCCGAGAACATCTGCGTCGGAGCCGCCAAAAACTCGCAAAGATACTCCTTCCGGAAAAGCGCCTCGCCCAGCTCCGCCCGCTCCTCCGCCAGCTTCCCCGCCGAAATGTGCGGGCACTCCGTCGCCGGCCCCAAAACTCGGTTCCACCTCGCCCCCTCCCGCATCCAAGCCGCGTAGAAGAACCCCCGTTGCCCCGCCGGCGTGGACATCAGCCACAACGCTCCATCGGACCGCGCCAGGATCCCCCGCAGCGCCTTGTACTCCACGTCCCTCATATACGCCGCCTCATCGATCATCAGCATGTGCGCGTTCGAATACCCCCGCGTCGTCGCCTCAGACGCCGGCAGCCCCACGATCTTCGATCCGTTCGGCAGCACCAGCGATTGCTTCGTGATCCCGTCCCGCTTCCGCTTCACCCCCAGCCGCCCCAGCAACTTCTCCGCGTTCTCCAGCACAAACCCCGATTGCCGCTCCGAAGGCGCCCCCACCACCACCAGCGCCCCCGCATGATGCCAGGCCTCATACACCGCCCGCAGCGCCGCCAGCGTCGTCTTCCCCCACTGCCGCGAACAGCACAGCATCACCCGGTATCCCTTCGCGTCCAGAATCTCCGCCTGCCGCTCCGTCGCCTCAAACCCAAACTCCCGCCGAGCCCATTCCGACACCTGGAGCGTCCCCCCCGCCCCTCGCGCCACCGGCCGCGTCCTGACTCCCGTATACGTTCTAAGCACGCATCATAGTAGGCACGCCCCCGGCCCGGCCCGCGCTCCCTACCCCTCAACCCGCTGCAAACAAACAGAAAATTTCCCAAATTCGAATGTGAATCGCAAAATCTTCAAGGCCGCCGCCAGCCAAGCCGCCAAACCTACCCTCTCATCGCGTAACTGAGCCGCGACCATAAGGAGCGGTACGGCCAACCCCAAACCGGCTTCAAAGAAGCGTTGCCTCCCGCCGCACCCAAGCTCGGCCAACCTGCCCCCACCCTCCCATACAGCAGGAACTTATTGCCCGCACCGCCCACCTTCAAACCCGTTCATCCGCGTTCATCCCATTCATCCGCGTTCCTTCTCCCCCCTCTCTTCGAAACGGGTGCAGAGCAGAAATACCCCACAAACGAAACGCCATTCACAGCCAAAATAAGAATATTTCCCCCACCGAATCAACCACTTAACCCAAACCCACCACCCCACGCACAAGTCCGCCCACTTACAATCTGGCCGAGGTCAAAGTCAGCGCCATGAATACCGATATCAAGTTTCAACCCACTACCGGCCCGCAGCCCGAACCCCGCTGCGTCAAACGCCAGGCCGATCGCTCCCTCTTCTCCACCGGCGAATCCGGCATCCTCCTCCACTTCGAGGACCCCGCCGTCCTCGCCTTCGTCCGCAACGCCGCCGAACAAATCATCCAGCCCGCCAACGACTTCGACCGCGTCTTCACCGAGCTCGCCGTCCGTAACGTCTGGCGCGCTCTCCGCCAGGGCTCCCTCGAAACCGCCGCCATCGACGTCGAAATGGCCGACAACCGCGCCGCCCACGAAGCCCGCTGGAGCGCCCTCGACGCCCCCTGCGCCTACCACCTCACCATGCGCGATCCCGCCACCCGAGCCTCCATCGATCAGTACGCCGATATCGAAATCGTCTCCATCCGCCGCTTCCAGGAGGCCGCCAAAATCCTCAAATCGCTCCGTGACAAGTGATCCCCATGACCCCCGCTAAACTCGCCGCCAATCGCGCCAACGCCCGCAAATCCACCGGGCCCCGCACCCCCGCCGGCAAGGCCCGCGTCTCCCGCAACGCCTGCCTCCACTACGCCTTCGCGCGCCGCCACCAGTTGCCCGAATCGTGGGATCTCGAATTCTGCCGCCAGGCCATCCTCCTCACCGCTCAATCCCCCAACCCCGCCCGCCGGGCCTTCGAAATCGACGTCGCCTACCACGTACTCTGGGTCCAGCGCCTCCTCGATCTCGAAGATCAGGTCCTCTCCAATTGCCTCCAGCGCCACCCCGAAAACCGCAAACGCGCCGCCCACCTCTTCATCTACGATCCCGGAGCCCGCGCCCTCCGCCGCCGCATCCGCTCCGTCGAACGCAAACTCGATCGCGCCCGCCGCGCACTCTATCTCCACCTCTTTCCGCCCCAGCCCCGGACCGCCCGCCGCAAATCCGCCCGCCCCGCCGCCGCCCCTCTCCCCAGAACGCTCGACGAAATGCTCGCCTTCCTCATCCAACTCTTCCGGTCAAAGCCAACCCCCCGCCGCAAAAAGCCCGCCTCAGTTGGCGCCCCGGCCCAGAAGCACTGCCGGCACCGTCTTCAGCATGATCCACCAGTCCAAGCTCAGGCTCCACCGGTCGATATACTCCAGGTCCAGCCTCATCCATTCGTCAAAATCAAGACCGTCCCGCCCCGCCAGCGCCCAAAGGCACGTCAATCCCGGCCGCATCCGCAGCCTCCGCCGCTGCCACCGCTCGTAATTCACCACCTCGTCTGGAACCGGCGGCCGCGGTCCCACTATCGCCATCTCCCCCCGCACCACATTCCACAATTGGGGCAGTTCGTCCAGAGAGAACTTGCGAAGCCACCGCCCCACCCCCGTCAGCCGCGGATCGTTCGGAATCTTGAACGCCGTCTGCTTCACGTTCAAATGCGCCAGCTCCGCCTGCCGCGCCTCGGCGCCCTCCACCATAGTTCGGAACTTGTATAACGTGAACCGTCGCCCGTTCAGGCCGCACCGTTCCTGCCGGAACAACGCCGGCCCACGCGATGTCAGCCGGATCAACCCCCAAATCGCCGCCAGTGCCGGCGACAGCACAATCAAAGCCAAACCGGCGCACACTACGTCGGTCGCCCGCTTCATCAGCAGCCGGAACTCGTCGTGCGGAGCCCCCGAAAAGGTCAGCATCGCCTCGCCTTCCAGCCGCTCCAACCCAACCCTGCTGTGTACGTGAGGGAAGAAGTCCACGTGGAGCCTGGTCCGCACGCCCTCTTCTTCACACAGAAGAAAAACGTCTTCCAGCTCGCCCAGCCGCTGGCTGTCCACCGCGAAGACGATCTCGTCAACCACCTGCTTGCCCAGCAGATCCGCTAGGCTGGATAACTCCATCACAGGGTACTCCCGGCCCAGCCGGATCGTCCCCGCCGAGTCGCCCAGAAAACCCAGCAGCCGCAGCCCGTACGCCTCGCTGCCCTCAATCAGGGCTCCGATCCGCATCGCTGTGCTACCCGTGCCCGCTACATATAGGTACCGGCACGATGCGTCTCCCCCCAGGAACCTCGGAGCCGCCCCCCGCACCGCCAGCCGGAACAGGATCAATCCGGCCAGCGCGTACAGCAGAAACAAAGCCAGAAACGGCCGGCTCACGTCCATCCGCTGAAGATACTGGAACAGCACCACCGCCGCCCCCGCCGTCAGGCTCTGCTGCGCCGCCCGCATCACTACCATCCGCCGCCGTCCCCGTAGGACCTCGTCGTAAACCGCCAACCAGTAGCCGCTCAGCACCCACGAGACCACCGAAACCACAATCAGGACGCCCTTCACTGGATCGGTCAGATAGAACAGGCGTTCCAACGGCAAAATCTGACGGCTTAGGTACGCGGCCTCAAAAGCTAGCCATATCAATAAGATATCGGCCAACACCAGAAATGGACGCGTCTTGCGATGTTGCCTGCTGAACACGGTTCGCCCAACAGAATATCACGCGGCCATCTTTCTTGACGCCTTATAAGTGCCAAGCTCACAGCAAGTTGCATGCCAAATTGGCTCCATGAGCCATTCTTAATGTTCCAACGGGGTTGCAAGCCCATCTAGGTGGTGTTACTCTTGTTTTGTAGCCGCGACGGACAAACGTCAGCCACACGGCAAGCACTTCAAAAAGCTTGCGCAGCTCGAAAGAGTCTGTTAGTCTGGTTGATGGGCGCCGACGAAAAGGGCAGAAAGCGGAAAGTCAAGCAGCAGCCGGAAACGGTGGAAGCAGTCTGAACGCACAGCCTGGTCGGTTTGAGTCCAAGTCGGTTTAAGATTTTTTTGGCAAACGAAACTTGTCGCGTTCCGGTAACGGAATCGATTCAAGTGCGTGCCAGGACGACTTTCGAGGCCGGCATCAGTCAACTCTTCTTTCGGGATCGGTTGCTGGTGTCCAGATCTTTGACAATCTGGTTGAACGCGAAGTTAATTCCGTTTCAGACTTGAGTAATAACCGGAACGAAGTTCAAACTCAATATTTATATGAGAGTTTGATCCCGGCTCAGAATCAACGCTGGCGGCGCGCTTAACACATGCAAGTCGCACGAGAAAGGGAGCAATCCTGAGTATAGTGGCGCACGGGTGAGTAACACGTGGATGATCTACCTCCTTGTGGGGAATAACCCTGGGAAACCGGGGCTAATACCGCATACGTCCGAGAGGAGAAAGCCGAAAGGCGCAGGGAGAGGAGTCCGCGGTCGATTAGCTAGTTGGTAGGGTAAAAGCCTACCAAGGCTATGAT
>CAYVDY010000552.1:0-4750 GCA_964450255.1 uncultured Candidatus Solibacter sp.
GCCTTGCTACTTCTTCCGGCCCCCCAGAAACCTGTTCAACGCACCGCCGAGGTAGTTCTTGGCGGCCTCGCCGGCGAGGCCTTTCATATTCGGCATCACCTTCGGATTGTCGGTCGTCCCCGCAATGTCGATCGGAACGTTGGCCAGCGCCGGTTGATCGCCGCTCGGCTTCGCGCCCAGGTACTCAGCCACTTTGCCGCCCACCACCGTATTCAACTGAATCGCCAGCGATTTGTTCATGCCCACCGTACCCGCGCCGGTCGCCTTCAAGCCCGCTCCCTCCAACTGCATGTTGGATAGCGTAAGCACCTGCCGCGCCACGGCAAAATCCGTCTTCAGCACCGCGAACTCCGTCGCGCCATCGGTGGTCACCGCGCCAGTCTTGCCGATAGCGCCAGTGATGGCGCCCAGCAGATCCATCTTCGGCAACTTGCCCTTGTCCACCGAGATGCTGCCGTCGCCGGTCAACGACGCCACCAACTCGTCCGTGTTGCCGCCCACGACGTTCAGTTGGAAACGCGGCATCGTCAATCCGCCCTGCACGCCCGGGTTGCTCTCCGAAAATGCGCCGATCAGTTGTTCGATCCGTAGGCCGCTCAGCGCGCCCGCCAGCGATCCGGTGAGCGTGTTCTGCTTCGAATTCAGCGCGATCCGGCCGTTCAGTTGCCCGCCGGCCAGTGTAAGGGCTGCCTGCGGGATCAGCACGTCGAAGGCAGCGTCGGCGCTCATCGCCTGCCTTACCGTCACCGTCCCCGCGGCGTTTCCGTTGAGCGGCAGCATGCGCTGCGCGTTGGTGCCAACCGGATAGCCGGTGACGACGAGTTTTGCCGGTCCCTCCGCCAGCGTGGAAAGATCGCCTTTCAGCGCCACATCCAGATCTAGCCGCGTCTTCTCGGCCGGCGCGACGCCCACCTTCAGCTTGCCGTCCACCGGCATCAACTCCCCGGCGAAGGGTCCCATCGCACCCTCGAAATCGACGCGCGCCTTGTGGGCGCCGGTGCTGACAGCCGACGCCACAGCCTTCAATGGCTGGGGCGTGCCGAACCCGTTCAACTTGAGATTGATGTCGCCCCAGGAGCCCATCGACTGGCCGGCCATTCTGATCGATCCCCCGGAAATAACCAGGTCTTCAATCGCCAGCGAGGACGTTTCCGGCTTCGGCGGAACGGCCGGCTGTGCCTCCCCGGCAGGCTTACTCAGCCCGTCCAGGAAGACTTGCAGGTTGGTCCGGCCGGCGGCGTTCTTCTCGATGGAGACGACAGGCTTGACGATCTCCAACGCGATGATGCGGGGCGAGCCCGAGAATACGGAACTCAATTCGACACTGGTGCTGATCTCTTCCGCCGTCACCATCGGCGCGGATGAGAAGCCCGGCGGGTTTCCGATCTCGATCCCGCCCAACGACAAGGATGGCGTCATCGACAAGACCTGGGGCAGGCTGGCGTCGATGGAGCCGACCTTCAGCGTTACGCCCAGTTTCGCGCTCAGGGCTGCAACAATCTGGTCTTTGCCGGAACCCGACAACGTCGACTTCACAGCCATCGCGATGCCAAGCATGACTACGACAACCAGGCCCAGCACACCGATAAGCACCTTCGCTGTTGTGGACATGCGTAATAGAATAGCGCTCAGGATGATCACTCGCCGGGAGTTCGCTGCCTCCGCCCTGACCCTCGCCGCACCGGCGCCGTCCGATCCGGACCGTCCGAAGTACCATTTCCTGCCGCCAACCAACTGGATGAACGATCCGAACGCGCCGATCTGGCACGATGGCAAGTACCATCTGTTTTACCAGCACAATCCCAAAGCGGCGAAGTGGGACACCATGCACTGGGGCCACGCGGTCAGCACGGACCTGCTGCATTGGGAGCATCTGCCCATCGCGCTGACGCCAACGCCGGGCGGGCCCGATAAAGACGGCTGCTTTTCCGGCTGCATGGTGATCGACAACGGCAAGCCGGTCATTGTTTACACAGGTGTGCGGCCAGAGGTGCAGTGCCTGGCGACCTCGGACGACTTCATCACCTGGCAAAAGCACCCGCGCAATCCGGTAATCGCCGTGCCGCCGCTGGGCATCGATTCGCCGGGGTTCCGGGATCCGCACGTGTGGCGCGACGGCGACGAGTGGCTGATGCTGGTGGGCGCGGGGTTTCGCGGCGTGGGCGGCACGGCGCTGCTCTACAAGTCCACCAACCTGGTGGATTGGACCTATCTGAAACCGTTGATGCGCGGCGCCGTCGACCCCAAGGCGAAGGGCGGCGACGTGTCACGCGGCGAGATGTGGGAGTGCCCGGATTTCTTCCCCGTCGGCAAGAAATGGCTGTTCTACGTCGCGACGCAGAACAAGGTGCTGTACTGGCTGGGCCAGTGGAAGGACCGCACGTTCACGCCGGAATCGAACGGCGTGCTGACTTACGGGGCGGGCTATGCGCCCAAGTCGTCGAACGCATCGCAGGGCCGCCGCATTATCTGGACGTGGCTGCGCGAGCAGCGGGCTGAAGCGGAGCAGCTCAAGGCGGGCTGGTCCGGCGCGATGTCGCTGGCGGTGGTGCCGTCGCTGGCCAAAGACGGCACGCTGCTGCTGGATCCGGCAGTGGAGTACGGCCGGTTGTTCGGCGCCAAGACCTTCGCTGAGGCGCCGCCGAACGATTCCGCGCAATTGCGAATCCGTTTGAAACAGAACATGCCGTTCTCGTTGTCGCGCGGAGCGCGGGAGTTGATCAGCTACGACCCCGAGTCGCGCATCCTGACGGCAGGGCGCTCCGAAGCGCCGGCGCCTCCAGGGAACATTGAGTTGCTGGTGTTTCTCGATGGCTCGGTGATCGAGGTGTTCGCCAACCGGCGAGTGTGGCTCACCGGGCGGGTCTATGGTCCAATCCAGCCGATCCGCTTCTCGGGCGAATTCAAGTCGCTGGAGTCGTGGCCGCTGACTCCGTAGGCGGGCTGCGTTATCATCGTTTCCAGTCTGGGACTGGGATGCGATTTACTCTATTCTTCTGCGTGTTGACGGCCATGGGCGCCGATCTCGAATTCAACCGGGACGTGCGTCCCATCCTGTCCGACAAGTGTTTCCACTGCCACGGACCGGACGCGGCCGCGAAGAAAGTGCCGCTGCGGCTGGACTCGCCAGCGGCGGCGACGCGCAAGTTGGTGGAACGCATCACGCACGCCAAACCGGGGATGCGCATGCCGCCGCCGTATTCGGGGCTGAAGCTCTCGGACAAAGAGATTGCGACGCTCAGCACGTGGGTGGCGCAGGGCGCGAAGTGGGAGGAGCACTGGTCCTTCAACGCGCCGAAGCGTGTGGAGCCACCGGCGGTTTCCAACTCGCAGTGGGTGCGGAATCCGATTGACCGGTTCGTGCTGGCAAGGCTGGAAAAAGAGGGTTTGCGGCCGTCGAAAGAAGCCTCGCGTGAGACGCTGCTGCGGCGCGTGTCGCTGGACCTCACAGGGTTGCCGCCGGAACTCGATTCGAACGAGCCGTACGAGCAGGCGGTGGAGCGGCTGCTGGCGTCGCCGCGATATGGCGAGCGGATGGCAATGCGGTGGCTGGACGCGGCGCGGTATGCGGATTCGAACGGGTATCAATACGACGGCGAGCGCGTGATGTGGCGGTGGCGGGATTGGGTGATCGAGGCGTTCAATCGCAATCTGCCTTACGACCGTTTTGTGACGGAGCAGCTCGCCGGAGATCTGCTGCCGGACGCGACGCTGGACCAGAAGATCGCGACGGGCTTCAATCGCAATCACCGTGCGAACAAGGAAGACGGCATCATCCCGGAAGAGTACGCGGTGGAGTATGTGGCCGACCGCGCGGAGACGACGGGCGCCGTGTTTCTGGGACTGACCGTGGGTTGCGCGCGCTGCCACAACCACAAGTACGACCCGATCTCGCAGAAGGAGTTCTATCAGCTCTACGCCTACTTCAACAACGTGCCGGAACTGGGCCGGGCGATGAAATACGGCAACTCGCCGCCGATGATTCCGGCTCCGACGCGCGAGCAGCAGGCGCGCCTGGCGGAGTTGAATGCCCTGATTGCGGCCGAACAGCGGAAGACGCCGGGCAAGTTCCGCTATCAGCCGTACCGCGGGCTGGACACGGCGGGCGTCTTCGACATCGAGGATCGTTATACGCTTTCGGCGTGGGTGAAGCCGGAGGCGGCGACTGGCGAGGTGCGGTTGATCACGCGCATGCAGGACAGGCTGCACGGCAAGGGCTATGGGCTGCAACTGAACGATGGTAAGTTGTTCTTCCACATCACCAGCCAGTGGGTGGATGACGGGTTGCGGCTGGAGACCGAGGAGAAGTTGGCGGCGGGCGAACGAGTCCACGTGGCGGTGACCTACGACGGATCACGCAGTACGGCAGGCGTGCGGATTCTGATCAACGGCAAGCCCGTGAAGACGAAGGTTCTGATGGACACGCTGTATCGGCCGCTGGGCAACGCAGGCGTGGCGTTCAAGGCTGAGCTGAAGATCTACAGCGGCCTGCAGGATGCGCGGCTGTATTCGCGGGTGCTTGGGGACGACGAGCTTGCTGCGCTGAACGCGCCACCGGCTCCGGCTGAAGTGCGCGCGGCGCGGCGGCGGCTGGATGACCTACTGACGGAGAAAGAGAAGTTCGAGCGGTCATTGCCGACTGTAATGGTGATGGCCGAGCGGACTCCAGTGAAGGAGACGCACCTACTCCTGCGCGGCGCCTACGACAAGCCGGGCGAGCTGGTGATGCCGGGCGTGCCGGCGGTGCTGC
>CAYVDY010000553.1:0-4737 GCA_964450255.1 uncultured Candidatus Solibacter sp.
TTACGGCGTGGTGACGGAGATCTGCGTGCGGCTTGCGGCGTTTGGCCTGCTGAAGACAGGGCGGCGTGTGGAGATCGTCACTGACACCGTGAAGGCGCTGGACGAAGGTGCGGCGCAGCAAATGTTCGCCGAATTCACCGCCGCGGGCGGCGCTCTCACCACAGTCGCCGAGGTCTGCCGCTAACTCAGGCCGCGATTTCCGGAGGCAGCGGAACGTCTTTGGCATCGCGCCAGAGCCGTTCGAGCTGATAGTACTCACGTTTCTCGTCGGTGAAGACGTGAATGATGAGATCGCCGAAATCGCCCAGGACCCATTCGCCGTTCTCGTAGCCTTCCACGTTGATAGCCTTCTCGCCGGCCTGCTGCTTGATCTGGAGTACGATCTCGTCCCAAATGGCGCGAGTCTGGCGCGAATTGGAACCGGTACAGATCAGGAAGTAGTCGGCGAAGGAGGTGACCTCGCGGAGGTCCAGGATACGGACATCGCTTGCTTTTTTCGAATCGGCTGCCCGTGCCGCGATCTGCCACGTGGGGGAATCCGTGGCTATGGTTGGTGTCGTTGCCCCGCTGGTTTGTTGTTTACGCAAGAGTTCGAGTGGAACTTCTCCTTATGGGCATCGTACTACAATAAAGACAGTGCGCAAGTTTTTTGTTTGTTGCGTATGGATGACATCGGTGTGTCTGCAGGGCCAGAGTCTCTACTCCCGCCAGCAGCCGCTGGATCGCGTCCTGCAGAATCCATTGGACATTGACGACGACGGCATCCTGAAGCGAACGTTGTACGGAAGTCTGCGCCCGGACGAGATCAGTCTGGATCAATCGGACCGTATGGTGGAGGCGGCCAGGCGGCGCGTGGCGCGCGTGGAAGAACGCATGACGGAGATCCAGCCGCTGATTGAGGCAGGCGTTCTGGCGCGCAATGAAATCAACGCGTTCCACGAGGAACTGGAGTACCGGAAGAAGACTCTGGCGCTGGCCGAGTCGCGCCAGCAGTTCCTGAAAGAACTCGCGGAGATGGCACGGGCGGAGACGGTTGCGGAACCGCAGGACGACAGCGGCGGCGTGAAGCCGGCGCAGGAGCGGTTTGACGGCAACGGCCAGTTCAGCCAGACAGCGCTGAAGCGCATCGTTCTGGCGTACGAGAAGCAGTTCGCCAAAGCAATTCCGATCAGCGCCAACGGGGAGACGGCTTTCCACCGCGCGCTGGGCTACAACCATTCCGGCCGCGTGGACATCGCGCTTTCACCGGATACGCCCGAGGGCGTGTGGCTGCGGCAATTGCTGGAAAAGGAACAAATCCCGTACTACGCGTTTCGAACCGCCATCAGCGGCAAGGCCAGCGCGCCGCACATTCACATCGGTCCGCCCAGCACGCGGCTGCGTGTGGCAGACTGAACAAATGTCGTCTCCGAAGATCGAAGTCCTGATCCCTCAAGAGGAGATCCAGAAGCGCATTGCCGAGCTTGGCGCGCAGATCAGCGCCGAATATGGCGACAGGCCGCTGGTGCTGGTGGGCGTTCTGAAGGGCTCGTTTATGTTCCTGGCGGATCTGGTACGGCAGATCACCTCCCCAGTGCGGGTTGAGTTCATGGGGGCCAAGAGCTACGAAGGCATCTCCACATCGGGCCAGGTGCAGATCACCAAAGACCTGGACAAGCCGATCAGCGACGAAGACGTTCTGCTGGTGGAAGACATCATCGACACAGGTCTGACATTGAACTACCTGCTGCACGTGCTGTCGCAGCGTTCGCCACGCAGCATTCGGACCGTGGCATTCCTGGATAAGCCGTCGCGCCGCCGGATTGACGTGAAGGGCGACTACATCGGCTTCACCATCGAGGACAAGTTTGTCATCGGTTATGGCCTGGATTTCGAGCAGAAGTACCGAAATCTCAAAGATCTCTGTATCCTGGTTCCGTGAAGCGTAGAGACCTCCTAACCAAGTTTCCATTCGCTGGCTATTCGGTGATGGTGCTGGCGCAAGGCCAGAGCGCACCGGACAAGCCGAACTTCGACGTCATCGCGCCGCCGAAGAACCAGCGCAAGGGCGTTCCGCAAGAGCCCAACATGACGCTGGTTGAGCTGCAATGCGACGTGCTGGTGGCCGGCGGCGGTCTGGCCGGAGTGTGTGCGGCGCTGAGCGCGGCGCGCCATGCGGCCAAGGTCGTTCTGGTGCAGGACCGCTCGCGGCTCGGTGGCAACTCATCCAGCGAAGTGAAGATGCACGTAGTTGGGGCGAACTCCCACAAGGGCCGGCCCGGCTGGCGTGAGGGCGGCATCGTCGAGGAACTCAGGCTGGACGACGCGGCCGCTAATCCGCAGCGTTGCTGGGAACTGTGGGACTTGCTGCTCTACGACAAGATCGTCAGCGAGCCGAACATCACGCTGCTGCTGGAAACCACGCTGTATGCGGTGGTAAAGCAGGGAGCGGCGATTGACCACGTGATGGCGCGCTGCGACAAGAGCGAGCATCTCTACCGTGTGCGGGCGCCGCTGTTTATCGACTGCACGGGCGACTCGCGTCTGGCACTGGAAGCGGGTGCGGAGTTTCGGATGGGACGCGAGGCTCGCAGCGAGTTCAATGAGTCGCTGGCTCCGGAGAAGGCCGATGAGGAGACGCTGGGTTCCAGCATCCTCTTCACCTCGCGGGATTACGGCAAGCCGATGCCGTTCTCGCCGCCGAGGTGGGCGCGGAAGGTGACCAAGGAGCAATTGCGCTTCCGCGGGACGAAGTCCTGGGAGTATGGCTACTGGTGGATCGAGTGGGGCGGCAATCTCAATACGATTTGGGATAACGAGCGCATCCGCTTCGAGCTGCTCGCCATCACGATGGGCGTCTGGGATTACATCAAGAACAGCGGCAATCATCCGACCTCGGCGACGTGGGCGCTGGATTGGGTCGGAATGATGCCGGGCAAGCGCGGCAGCCGGCGCATCGTGGGCGACCACATGGTGACCGAGCACGACCTGCTGCGCGGCGACTTTGCGGACGCCGTGGCGATGGGCGGATGGCCGATGGACGATCACCCGCCGGGAGGGTTCGACCGTCCGGACCTGCCGCCGAACACGGTGCTGAAGACGCCGGAGGTCTACAACCTGCCGCTGCGCTCCCTATACAGCAAAAACATTCCGAACCTGCTGATGGCGGGCCGCAACATTAGTGCCACTCACGCCGCGTTCACGTCTACGCGGGTCATGGCCACCTGCGCGGTGATGGGCCAGGCTGTGGGCACGGCGGCGGCGCAGTGCCTGGAGGAGAAGGTCTCGATTCGCCAGCTCGCGCAGGACAAGAAGCGAGTGTGGGCGCTGCAGCAGACGCTTCTGCGGGATGACCAGAGCCTGCGCGGCTTCCGGAATGAGGACCCCAGGGATCTGGCCCGGCAGGCCAAGGTGACGGCCTCCGGCGCTGAGGCGGCCACGCCGACGGAAAAGCTCCTGGACGGCTTCGTGCGCGACGTCCCCGGCAAAGAGGTTCATCAGTGGGCCGGCAGGATGGGTCCCGATGGCGCGTGGATCGAGTTGAAGTGGGATCAGCCCGTCCGCATCTCCGAGGTGCAGATCACCTTCGACACAGGCTTCCAGCGGGAACTGACGCTCAGTTCATCGGACAACGCGATGAAGGGCATTATCCGCGGCCCGCAGCCGGAGACAGTGAAGGATTACCGGCTGATTGCGGGTGACAAGGAGATTGCAGCGCAGTCTGCAAACCATCAGCGTCTCTGCCGTCACAAGTTCGCTACAGTGACCACGGACCGGCTGCGCCTGCATGTGCAGGCAACCAACGGCAGTGATCTGGCGCGCGTTTTCGAGATTCGCTGCTACAGCTAGATGTGCCGGTGGATGTGGAACGCCTTGAACGCCAGTTCACCAAGGCCCCACGCTATCAGCACCAGGAACGCCGCGCCGATCAGCATGTCGTAGACTGCCGTGGCTTCCGCCGTCAGGGGCGGCATGAAGCCAATGATGAGGGCAGCAACCGCAGCCACGGCGTGCCAGTACCATCTCACGTGGCTGAACCGCCAGAGCAGATAGATGGCGGCCAGGACAGCCAGGGAGTAGACAAGTGCGACCATCGAATTACTCATAGACAGACTCCTCGTCTGTCCTGACTGTAGCTTCAGGGGCGCTGGAGTCAAGCCCTATCGCACGTCGCCTTGCTCCACCCAGGCGAGACTGAAATGGGCGTGGCGTATGGTCTTGCGCGGCTGGCCTTCCGGCACGTGGTTCGTGAAAACGCTGTAGCTGGCGTGAATGGTGCCGTCCGGCGCCTGGACGATGGAGGGGTAATGGAACGAGCCGGGACGTTCTTTGCGCTGATCCAACTCGATGTGCCGCGTCCACTTCCAGGTCTTGCCCTCGTCATCGGAGATCGTCAGGGCGAGCGAGTAGCGGTCACGTTCCGTGTCGTTGTTGATCATCAGCCAGCGGCCATCCTGAAGCCGGATCACCTCCAGGCCGGTGCCTGAGTTCGGGATCGCAGTGTCTTCAGACTGGGTCCAGGTCTCGCCGTTGTCCTTGGAGTAGCTGGCATGGACACGCTTGGGCGGCGGACCGTTGTCGCGCATGTAGGCGACGAGCGTGCCGTCCTTCCTCAGGGCGAAGCTGGGCTGGATGTTGCCGCCGCCGGTGATGCGCTCCGACGCGTGCCAAGTGAGGCCGTTGTCGTCGCTGATCCCGACCAGGGCGAACGCGTAGCCGTCCGAGTGAAGCGGCACCAGGGTGCGGCCGTAGGGCGGG
>CAYVDY010000554.1:0-4725 GCA_964450255.1 uncultured Candidatus Solibacter sp.
ACTGCTACTCCGCCCAGGGCCTGAAAGTTGTGTGGCTCCTTGAACCGGTCAATTACGATTACCTCCCGGACTCCGGCTACCTTCTTCGCCTCCACTGCATCGAAGGAGACCAGCTTGCCTCCATACACCGGCGAGTGCTCAATGGACGCCACCAGCATGCCGGGCATCTTCGCGTCGTATCCGAAAACGCCTTTGCCCTCGCATGTGTCCTTCTGATGAACGGCGGGGACGTTCCTGTTGATATAGCGGTATTCGCTCTCCGGCTTGAACGTCAGCGTGGCCTTATCCGGTGCGGCCAGCTTCGCGGCCAGCGGCGCCAGTTCTCCGAAGCCCGCCTTCTGGCCCGACTTCACGTGCACAACCTCGTGATTCCGAGCCTGGCACTCTTCCGCCGGTACTTTCCACTTCTGCGCGGCGGCCTGTTCCAGCATGACGCGCGCCGTCACGCCCGCCACCCTCATCGCCTCGACAAAATCGCGGATCGAGCAGGAGCCGTCCGTGTTTTGCGATCCGTATTTCTCATCGCCGATCGCCTGTTCCACGCGCACGCGCTTCCAATCGGCTTCCAGGAAATCCGCCACCACCATCGGCAGCGTTGACATCGAACCCGTGCCCATTTCTGAACGGTGCGCCACGATGATCACCGTACCGTCCGGCTCAATGCCCAGATAGACGCTGGGATGGAAGGCCGCTCGGTCCGCGTCCGACGCCCAGCTCTCCACGCGAGTGCCCAGTATCAGCGCGCCCGTGCCAAACGTGTATTTGACGAACGTGCGGCGGTCCATCGTCTGCCAGGAAACGCGGCTCATGCCTTCACCCCCGCGGCCACTTTGATGGCGGTTCGGATCCGTTGGTAGGTTCCACAGCGGCAGATGACGCCCTGCATGGCGGTGTCGATATCCTGGTCTGTCGGCTTCGGTTTTTCCTTCAGGAGCGCGACGGCCTGCATGATCTGGCCGCTCTGGCAATAGCCGCACTGCGGCACGTTGCCCTCCATCCATGCTTTCTGCACGGCATGCTGCCCGTTCAGCGCTTCGATCGTCACCACGGACTTGCCGGCCAAAGCCGCCATCTTCGTCTGGCAGCTCCGGACCGCCCTGCCATCCACGTGCACGGTGCACGCTCCGCACAAGCCCAGGCCGCAGCTGTATTTCGTCCCAGTCAATTCCAACAGATCGCGCAGATACCACAGAAGCGGCATCTCGGGATCGCCATCGAATGCACGGGTTGCCCCATTGACTTTCAGTTGCACCGTCCAGCCCTCCTAACGATCTCTCGATGATAGCCCCTGAATTCGCGGACGGTCTACTCGGTTTTCAAGCGCGGGCGCCGGCGGGCCACATGCTTCGGCAGGTGAGCGAGTTTGCTGCTCTTGTACAACGGGCGGCCAGGAACAGTTTTACTTGGGATGTTGAGCGGCCGGCGGGCTTGCTACACTGTAGCCGAATGTCTGGGCGCACGGCACCTACCATCCCAACGGTTATCGCGGACGACGAGTCTCCGGCACTGGACGAACTCCTGTTTCTCTTGAAAGAGTTCCCGGAGATTGAGGTGGTGGGCACGGCGCGAAACGGCGTGGAGGCCGTGGCCCGAATTGAGGAACTGGAGCCGGACCTGGTTTTCATGGATGTGCAGATGCCGGGGCTGGACGGGCTCGGCGTGATCCACAAATTGAAGAATGACGGCGTGCCGCTGCCGGCGTTCGTACTGTGCACGGCTTACGAACAGTATGCGTTGGAAGCGTTTCGGTTGGAGGCGCTGGATTATCTCCTGAAACCGGTGGAGCGCGACCGGCTGGTGCTGACGATCGACCGCGTGAAGCGGACGATGCTGGAGCCGGAGCCGGCTCCCGTTGCGGTGGCGGCAACGCCGGCGGCGAGCGCTGGCCGGGCCAAAGTGCTGGTGCGGGCGGCTGGGCGGAACCTGATCGTCGATGCGGATGACCTGATCTACGCCACCATCGAGGACGGGCTGATCACGATGGTGACGTCCACGGTGGAAGGGCAGACGAACTACAAGACTCTGGAAGAGCTGCAATCGTCGTTGGACCCTGCCAGTTTCTGGAGGGCGCACCGCAGTTATCTGGTGAACATCAACCGGATCCGCGAGGTGATCCCGTGGTTCAAATCGAGCTACCAGTTGCGGATGGACGACAAGAAGGGCAGCGAAGTGCCGGTGAGCCGGGTACAGACGAAGCGGCTGCGGGAGCTGTTCAAGCTGTAGGATTAGGACTATGGCCTCCTCAATTCGCGCAGCGCTTTGTCTCTGGGCGATGCAGTGCCTGTCCGCGCAGATCACCAATCTGGCCACGACAGACGACGGCGCGGTGGTCTACTTCTCCACGACGCTGCGGCCAGTGGGGACCGCCTCGGGTTACACGCAGAAGATCCTCACGCTGGCGGCGGGACGAACTCCGATCGTGTTCGCCGAGCGCGAAATGGAGGAGACCGGCCTCACGAATCCGTTCCAGTTGGACGTGCCGTCCTTGAGCGGAGACGGATTTGTAGTGGCGTACACGGGGGCCCGGACCTGTCTATTGTTCTGCGGAACCGGCTGGGGCGCTGGAATGAGGGAGCGATTCCAGGGGGACGTGGTTTCGAGCTCAGGTTCCAGTTTGGCAACTGGCGACGGCGTGGTCAGCGTCAGCTCGAACGGCCGCTATGCCGTGTTCCATTCTAAAGGCGAAGAGGGAAGGCTGCCGTACGACTATCAGGGCGTACTGACGCGCGTGGATCTGACAACCGGCGGGCGGGTCCAGGCTATCCCGGGCTTCAGCTTGAACAAGCCGTACCAGCCGGTCCTCAGTACGCTGGTGGGCTCGAACGGCCTAGTGGTCGCCATGAGCAGCTACCCGAAAGGCCTGGTTCTATTCGATGGCGTGACCGTGCGGAAGATCCCGCTGAATAGGGAGGCCTATCGCGTGGCCATGGACGACCAGGCGCGGACGCTGTACTTCGAGACCGGCACCGGAGCAGGGTCGGAGATCGCTTCCTATGATGTGGCGTCGGGTTGGGAGCAGTCCGTGGTTTCCTGCGCCGAAGGCGCGTGGCAGCCATCGCTGAGCAGGGATGGAGGTGCGTTGCTGTTCTTGTCGCCGGCCAACTTTTCGGGCCGGAATGACCGGCAACATGTCCAGGCGTTTCTGATGAGGGTGGATGGTTCGGAGCTGCGGCAACTGACACGGCCAGAGGATGAGATTACCTCGGCGGTGCTGTCGGGTGATGGCAGGCTGGCTTATGCGGCGACAGCCCGGAACCAGTTGTTGCGGATCAGCGTGATCGACGGGAGCGTGGAAGAAGTGATCGCGGCGACATCGGCGTTCGCGGAGGACTCGACCGTGAGCGCACCGGGCTCGGCACTGGAGATCAGCGGGAGCGGCTTCGCTGATGACGTGCGCGTCCTCTTGGGCGACCAGCCAGTTCCAGTGCTCTGGGTCACAGCGACGCAGATGGCCGTTCAAGTTCCGTGGGAGACGCCTCTCGGCGAGGCGACGCTCTCGCTAGCGGCGCCGGCGAAATCCAGCCTGGAGCGGGGCACGATGACGCTGACCGCGGCGAAAGATCATCTGCGATTCCTCCGCGGACAGTGCGACGAAGACAACCTCTCAATGATGACGGCGTGCGCGCCGGTGTGGCTCGGCGGGACGCTCCATGTCTACATGACGGGGCTCGGGCCAGTGGCGCCGAAAGTTCCGACCGGCGTGGCGGCACCCGCCGAGCCATTGGCCGTGGCTACGGGATTCCCCAAAAGCTGCAGGCTCAACGGGGGAGGGTTCTCCGGCGATGTGGAGGTGATCTCCGCAGCGTTGGCGCCAGAACAACTGGGCGTCTACCGGGTCGATATCAAACTGCCTGACGCGCTCCAGGTTTCGGACTACTTGACGCTGTACTGCGCCACGGCGACGTCGAGCGACATCGGCAGTTTCAGCACGAGGCGGAAGCCTTAGGGCCGCGGTGAGGCGGGCCAAAAGGAAGTTGCAGTGAGCACCCGCTGGTTCTTTATGGTGTCCTTGAAGACCGTTGGAACTGTGAACTCGCTTCTGGTCATTCTGATCGCGGAACCATCACTGTACGTGCGATGCTGACAGGGATGATGGAGAGTAACTCTGACGATGAATGCCTGCACACAGGATCGCATCCGCCATATCGATGGCTGACGAGCCCGAAGCACTTCATGGGAGCGTTCGTTGAACTCTGCGCCGAGGCTCTGATCGGCAGGAGCCTGGCTGTCACTTCGATCGACAGCGGATTACCTTGGCTTACCGAGCAACAGCGTCTTGCGAACTGGGACTGCCGCTCGGGTATTGTGTACAGCCCTCGGCTTACCGGGACGGCGGAGCTGTTCTTTCAGCGGGACGGGCCGGATGACCCGGGATATGACGAGTGGTATCTGTTTGATGGGGTTCCGCCCGATCTCGGCGAGATTGTTGATCTGGATCCCTACACGCCGGAGTTCGTTGCGCGGTCAGGGCAGTTGATTGTGTTCGCCAGTTCCGCTCAATTGCTGCTCTATTCCGCTGAGCCCAACTGCGAACTATTCGTCCGGACGTTCTGGGATCAGCTGGAGTTGACTCAACCCGAATCGTACATCGCCGACGGCCGGGAGTGCCTGACGTTCGTGAGCCGCAACGAAGTGGTGTTTGAGTTGGTTCTCAAGCGACTGCAAGTCGCCTTGCTGGCGGAGGGTTAGCGCGGCCGCAGGCGGGGCCAATCGAGCTCAATGCCT
>CAYVDY010000555.1:0-4719 GCA_964450255.1 uncultured Candidatus Solibacter sp.
GGCCACCCGGCCTGCTACCTCCGTTCAGGCTCATCCTTCAATGAGAATATGCTGCCGACCGCCTGGGCCGCGTCCAAATGACGCGGCCCAGGCGAAACTATCGAACGATTGCCATGTCCGGTCCGCTCCACCGGTCCGGACGTCAGGCAGCCGGCGCGTCGTCCGAGTTGACCTCGAACCAGGAGGGCTTGAACTCGATCCGCTTGCGGGATCGGGCCGACATGTTCGAAACCAGTGCGATCACAGCGTCGGCCAGGCCCACCTGGGCGTCACAGCGCGGCGTACCCTCGCCGGGATGGCGGATCAACCACGCCATGTGTTCCTGCTCCTCGCGGTAGCCGCGGCTGGTGAGCGTGTCCTGCAACCCTGCTCCGCTGGTCCATTGTGTCGTCGAGGTGGACGTCGCCGAAGGCTGCGCGATACGCCGCTCCGCCCACGTGATCCGAGTGTCCTTCAGCGCCTTCTCGCGGAAGAGATAGACGTCCTTCTCGGCGTTCACAGCCAGCGTGCCCCGCGTGCCCATCACCTGTTCGCCGTAGGATTCCATCTCGTTGGTCGTGATGCTCGAGTAGGACACCACGACGTCCTTCGGGTATTCGTAGGTGAGGAAGATGTGGTCCTCCACCTCGCGATCGTCGGTGAAGAACGACTTCACACCGACACCGGAGACGGCCAGCGGATGCGGCACGCCGTCGTCCCCGGAGCCTGAGCCCACCACGGCTTTCAGCAGAATGCTGCAAGCGTCGAGCTGGTGGCTGCCCAACTCCGCCATCAGCCCCTCGCCCGTGCGATTGCTCAAGCGCCACCGCACCAGCTCATCGACGCTCCGGTAGCCATACTTCGCAAAGTCTATGTTACGATCCTCTGGCGCAACTTTCGCGAACCAGGTGTCGAAATCGCCGCGTTCCGCGCCGGGCTTGCCGCCTCCGGTCTGGTTGCGATGCCAGTACGCGCGGATGTGCCGCACGTCGCCGAGCACGTCTTTCTGCCGCGCTACCTCCAGCGCGTTGGCGTACAGGTAGCTGTAGTGGCGCTGGTGGCCGATGGCGAGCATCTTCCCGGTTTGGGCCGCGGTGCGCGCCATGCGCTTGCAGTCCATGACGGTCTTCGCCATCAGTTTCTCGCACAGGACGTGCTTGCCCTTCCGCATCGCCTCGATGCTGGCCGTCGCGTGCAGATGCAGCGGCAGCGCGATGATCACCATCTCGATGTCGTCGCGATCCAGCAGCTTGTGGTAGTCCTCGATCAGCTCGATTTCGCGGGCGCCGCTGCCGTACTTTGTCTCCAGAGAGATGCGCGCCTTCTTCTGCATCGTGGGACGAATGTCGGAAAACGCCACCAGGTTGATGAACTCGGGATTCAGCGAGTCGATGTGCGACCGTCCCTGGCCTCCGGCGCCGATCAGCGCGGCCCGCACGGGGCTGCCCTTCAGCCGGTCGTACCCCCAGTAGAACGCCGTGGCCGAGGGGACGGTCAACAGCGCCGGCAGCATCTCGCGCCGCGTCATCTTCAAAGCGGAAGAGAAGTTGTCCTTCCCCATCTGTCGCAGTTGTTCATTGAGAATCATCACTTGCTCCTTTCAGGCCCGTCGCCGTCGCCGCGATCACCAGCGCCGCTACCATCTCAATCAAGTTGCGGTCCACGTAAAGAAAATGCCCGCCGAGCGTCGCCGCGGGCAGTCCCGGCCACGGCGGCGAGGCCAGGTAGAACATCGCCAGTTGTGCCGCTGCCGCCAGCGCCGCCACGGGTGTAAAGACGCCCAACAGCAGACAGGCGCCAATGGCCGTGAGGGCAATCTTGATACCGCGATCCACCCAGGCAGTCGGCTCGTCCGGCTTCGGAATGGGCCCGGCGCCTAACTGCTCCACCGTCGCAATCGCCTGCGTTCGTACCGCCAGTTCGGCCAACGGTTCGTTCACCAGGGCGAGCAATTCGCCAGCGATCACGTCGAGCTTCTTGCGATCTGCGTCAATCCGCTCCCGGCTGAACGGCGCGCTGAGGCGTGCTTCATCGCTCTGTACGCGAGCGCTCACCGCCCGGTAGTCCGCGAGCCGCACCCGGAACGCCGGATCGTTCAGCATGGCGGCAATGGATACCTTGATGGCATCGCGCCCCGCAGCGAGCTTGTTTCGCTGTTCAGCACTGAATGGCCTCCCAGCGGATTCGAAATGGCGAAGGATCTCGCCATACCGCTGATCGATGCGCGCTTGGGCGGAGGTCTCGGTCAATCGCTCCACGCCCCCTATGTCAGTAACCAGCCCGCGAAACAGGGGCCGGAGAGGTCCTGTGGCGCCTTGCAAATAGGCGAGCGAGCTGAATCCCTCGCTCTCGGGCAGCGGCGAAACCCTCAAGACCTCTTCGTGGATGTACGGCCAGTCGAAACTGACAATGTCTTCGCTGTCCGCCTCACCTCGCACCGCCGAAACTGCTGCCAGTTTCACCGTGTCGCGAAGCATGCCCAGCCGCGCCTTCTGCGGTTCATCCAGTTGCTTCTGCGCCGCGAACGCCTTGACGATGCTGTCGTGCCATTCATCCACCCGGGCCAGCGCGGACTCCAACTTCAGCTCGCCGGGCGGCGTGCGTTCAAAATAGTCGCGCATGGCAGCCGTCGTGGCCTGCAGCGTGTAGCGCGAGGTCGTGTAGCTGGTAGCTCCGCTGTCTGAATCGATCTTCCACAGGCCTTCGTACAGAAAGTGCCAACCCACGACGATACGCAGCGCAATCAGGGACGCCTTGGTCCAATTGTTCATACCAATACCTCCACATCGGAATCACCCAAAACCTCCACCTTCGGCCCCGGCAGAACCAGCACGGCCGATACGCCGGCATGCCGGCGACAGAACTGGCGGGTACCCTCCAGGCCGAGCACGAAGAACGCGGTGGAGAGCGCATCGGCCTCGGCCGCAGTCCGCGCAATGGCAGACGCGCTCAGCACCCCGCGCGCCGGCCAACCCGTCCGCGGATCCAGAATGTGACCGTAGCGCCGTCCATCACAGACGAAGAACTGATGGTCCGCGCCCGAGGTGCCCAGCGCCCGATCCCGCAACACCACCCGCGCCACCGTCCCGATGTTCACCGTCCACTCTCCCATCGCCCGCAGGCTGCTCTGTCCGCCCTGCATCAACGCCCGCTTCACCTGGAACTCGGAGCCGATCCGTCCCAAGGCCCGGTCGATCGCAAAGCCCTTGCCGATTCCGCCCAGGTTGAACTCCACGCCGTGCCTGGCGAAGCCGACTGTCCGTTCGTTGTCGTCCATCCGGACTTGCCCGCTACCGCAAACCGCCAGCGCAGCCGCCCGCTCGGCCGCCGATGGAACCCGCTTCGGCCCGCCGCAGAATCCCCACGCCCTTACCAGCGCACCCGTGGCGGCGTCGAACGCCCCGCCCGTTGCCCGGCTCAGCGCCACCGCCAGCCGGAGCACTATGTAAACTTCCGCATCGGTTCGCACCGGCGAATCCGCCGCGCGCCCATTCAGATAGGAGAGGTCGCTGTCTCCCTGGAACACGGAGAGCTTCTGTTCCAGCCGCTCCACCTCATCCAAAGCCGCGCAGCCGGCATCCACCGCACGACGGACTCCGTGGGGAAACACCACCGAGAACTCGCAAGCCATCGCCCGCCGAGCCACCGTGAGTTCTGGAATGCCTGCTGCCGTCATGACCAAAGCTTGCGCCGCCCCCGAGGCGCCGCGTAACGCATTTTACGGCGCAGAACGGTGCAGAACACGACAAAAAGAGGTGATTTTGCGCTATCCTCGGGGTGAAAACGCACCGTAAAGAACCGTTACGCGCCCCGTGGAACCCTCCAAGACAAACCAGCAGCACCAGGTGGACCAGACGCTGGAGCGCGTCCTTTCGAGCCCGGCGTTCCGCAACAGCAAGCAGTGCCAGAAGTTCCTGAAGTATGTGGTGGAGCACAGCCACGCCGGTAATGATGAATTGCTCAAGGAGCGCTGCATCGGCATCGAGGTGTTTGGCCGCGATCCGGACTACGACACCGCCGCCGACCCGGTGGTCCGCGTGCGCGCCACTGAAGTCCGCAAGCGGCTCTCGCAGTACTATGGCGAATCGCCCAATGAGGACGACGTCCGCTTCGAGATGCCGCAGGGTTCCTACCGCGCGGACATCCAGCGCCCGGGGCCAACTGTGCCGTCCGCCCCGAAGCCCGTCGCTCGCAGGCGCCGCTGGCCCATTCTGGCGGCCTGCGGAGTGATCGCCATCCTGGCGATTGGGGCCCTTCGCTGGCTGCCAAAGACCCCGCCGACTGCTCTCGAGACGTTCTGGGCTCCGGTGGTGGACAGCCCGAAACCAGTGCTGCTCTATTGCGGCCAGCCCGTGACGTACTTCCTGTCGCGGGAAGTACATGACAAGTACCGTGAGACGCTGCCCGCGGAGAAGACCCGCGGATCGTACGCCCTGACCCTCGATCCGGACGCCGTGCTCCGCGGCCGCGACATCATTCCCGTCACAGATCAATTCGTCGGTATCGGCAACGCCCACACCGCCGCGCTGCTCAACGGCTTCTTCGCCGCCCGGCAGAAACCGGTGGAGATCCGCTACGCCAACGACCTCTCCTTCCGCGACCTGCTCCGCTCGCCCTCTGTCCTAACCGGCCTGGCCCTCCCGCCGGGCCGCCTGCTTCGCGCCGTACTGCTCCCGGTTGTCTCTCTGCCACCGCTTGACCCGCTCGGTGACCTCTTCACGATGCTCGGCGTAATAGACC
>CAYVDY010000556.1:0-4716 GCA_964450255.1 uncultured Candidatus Solibacter sp.
CTCGCCCGCCTGAAGCCACGTGCTCAACTCACGCTCCATGAAGACCGTACACCGGTCGCCGGGACGCGCGTGCGCCGTTGAGGAAAGAGCCAACCGGGCGAATTCCCCATCGATGCGGATATTCAATTTTTCCGCCTGCTCCTCCAGGAAGGAGCCGGTACCGGCCGCGCATGCTTCGTTCATGGCGAAATCCGTCACCACACCGTGCTCCAGCGCGATGAACTTCGCATCCTGGCCGCCGATTTCAAAGATGGCATCCACAGGATCGTGACCGAGCAGCTGGCAGACGTGCATCGCGCCGGTTTTGTGCGCCGTGATCTCGTCCTTCACGACATCGGCGCCTGCGAGCTCGGCGATCAACTCCCGGCCCGAGCCCGTCGCGCCCACGCCGCGGATCTTCAAACGGCCGCCGAACTCCGCTTCCAGTTCCGCGAGGCCACGGCCAACGGCCTCAACCGGCCGGCCGGCCGTACGCAGATAGATCTGTTTCAGCACCACGCCGTCGGCGTCCACCGCGACAACGTTGGTCGAGACCGAGCCGATGTCGAGTCCCAGGTAACAATCCACCCGTTCCGCCGATTCCGGCAAGGCACGCGGTGCGAGAGCCCCGCGGAGCGCCACCACGTTTTTCATTGAGAGCGGCGGAGTGTCGGCGTGACGCCGTTCGCTGGAGTGTTGCGCCAGCAAATGGACATCCCGAAAAGAGCGCTTCTTTCGCTCCTGCGACTCCAGCATAGACGCGCCGATGGCGCCGCACCAGGCATACAGCTCCGGCACGAACAACTCTTCGCTCGTCAGGCCAAACGCCTCCCGAACCGCCGCCGACAGCCCCTCATTCAGCGCCACCGTGCCCAGCAGCGCCACAGGCGGCCGCACCGTTTTCGCGTGCGCTACATTGCTTTTGAAGTTCCGCGCCACCGCGTCGCAGAGGCCGCGCAGGATCTCGGCCGGCGTGTAGCCCTTCTGTTGAGCATGGATCATGTCGGACTTGGCGAAGACGGAACAGCGTCCGGCAACATGAGCCGCCCGCGAGGCTTCCTGGACGAGGCGTCCCACCTCTTCAACCGCATAGCCCATTCGCGCAGCCTGTTGATCGATAAAGGAACCGGTCCCGGCAGCGCATTCTCCGCTGCGCGCATAGTCCAGAACGTTCAGACGACCGCCGTCTTCCTCGCGCCCCAAGAGGAAGTACCGGGAGCTCTCCGCCCCGATTTCAAACACCGTTCGCGTCTCCGGGTAGAACACGGACATCGTCTGAGCCACGGCGCGAATCTCGTTCTCGAAGTAAACCCCCAGAATCTTCGCCATTGCCCGGCTGCCGCTACCCGTTACGCGAAAGCCTTCGACACTCGCTCCCGGAACCACATCGTAGAAACCGCGAAGCAGCGAGAACACGGATTGAATGGGCGCCCCCGCCACGGGCACCAATCCCGAAAGCACCAGCGGCAAGCTGGGCCCGTCCACACACGGCACCTCGATCAGCCGGAAATCAGGCTTCTCCCGGCAAAGCCGTTCCAGCATCCTGCGATCGGAGGGTATTCCCAGAGCCGCGAGCTTGATAGCGCTGGCACCCACATCCAAACCGAGATTGATCGCCAAGCCAACTCCCCCAAGCTCGGCGCCAAGGCCCGCCACGCCGCTATATCAATAGTCGAGGCGGCACCGCTGAAAGCAGCGACACCGCCAACGTCCGTCAGACTGATAGAGTCAACCGCGAACCGGGTTAGGCGAAGTAGGCGGCGTTCTTTTCGGCAAACGCACCGAGCTCGGCGGGCAGCTCGTCGAGAACGTAGATGGACGTGGTCGGGCAAACCGGGACGCAAGCGCCGCAGTCGATACATTCGGTCGGGTGAATGAAGAGCTGAGCGGCTTCTTCGTAGCCGGCTTCGTCGGTGGTGGGGTGAATGCAGTTCACCGGGCAGGCGTCGACGCAGAGGTTATCTTTGGTGCAGGTATCGGTAATCACGTATGCCATGAGTAATGTAGGCTCCCGCTCTCTGTTATGCAACCAGCGTGCCATTTGGGCGCAGCGCGGAAACCGCACAACAACAACCACTTAGGCTTTGCCCCGATCACTTGAGGGGTGCGTGAAATCGCGCAGTAGCGGGACCTCGCCCTAAGTTAGTATCATTTTCAGCGTTCCGGGAGTTTCCGAACAAAATGGCGAATCCACACAAACCCTACGTCCCACCAGACATGAAAATGGCGGAGTTCACTCTCCGCGCCGTCTTGATTGGTCTTGTCATGACCGTCGTACTGGGCGCCGCCAATGCCTACCTAGGCTTGCGCGCCGGCCAGACGATCGCCGCCACGTACCCCGCGGCTGTGATCGGCATGGCGATTCTGCGAATCTTCAGAGGTTCCATCCTTGAGGAAAACATTGCCCGAACAGTTGGCAGCATCGGCGAATCCGTTGCGGCCGGCGCGATCTTCACGATTCCGGCGTTTGTCATTGTGAAGGCCTGGCCGGCGTTCGACACGCCGGAGGCTTACTGGCAGTCCACTGCATTGATGCTGGTGGGCGGCACGCTGGGCATTCTGTTTGTGACGCTGTTGCGGCGCGTGATGGTGGAAGACCCGGAGTTGCCGTTCCCTGAATCGTCAGCGGCGGCGGAGATCCACAAGGCCGGGCAGGGCGGCTCCGACGCGGCGAATACGCTGTTCCAGGCGATGGGCATTGGCGGGTTCACTTATCTGTTGGGCGAGCTGAAGCTGTTCTCGGCGTCGAAGGATTTCCTGATCGGCGTCGGCGAGTTGGGCAAGAGTACGCTCAAGCTGGGTGGGAACCTGGTGTTGCCCGTTGGCGGTATCAGCAAGTTCTCGCTGCCGGCAGTAAGCCCGGCATATTTGGGCGTCGGCTACATTATCGGGCCGAAGCTGGGCGCGCTGAACTTCGCCGGCGGATTGTTGGCGTGGGGCCTGATGGTTCCGCTGCTGACGTATTTCCTCGGACCGGAGATCGCCAAGACAATGCCGGCGGGCGCGGGCACGCATGAATGGGACGCGATCTCGAATCAGATCTGGCGCAACATCGTGCGACCCATCGCTGTGGGCGGCATGCTCGTGGGTGCGAGCTACACGATGTTCAAAATGCGCAATTCGCTGGCGCAGGGCATCGCGCGCGCGGTGAACGATTTGAAGAAGGCGAGCGGTCAGACGGCGGCGCAGGACCGCACCGAGGTCGACATCTCCTTCCGAACCGTGTTCCTCGGCTTGGGTGCGACATTCGCCGCAATGATCGCCCTGTACTTCTTCTTCGCAGGATCGATTCTGGCGGCGGTAGTGGCAGCGACGGTGATGATCGTCCTCGGTTTCTTTTTTGCGGCGGTCTCGGGCAACCTGGTGGGCATCATCGGATCTTCGAACAATCCGATTTCCGGGCTGACGCTCTCGACACTGATTATTGCGGCGCTACTGATGGTGGCGATCGGGGTGAAGGGCATGACGGGCGTGGCGGCCGTACTGGGCGTGGCGGCCGTGGTTTGCGTTTCGTCGGCGGTGGCCGGCGAGATGTTGCAGGACTTGAAAGTCGGCCACATTCTTGGCGGCACGCCGAAATCGATGCAGATCGGCGATTTCATCGGCGTCCTGGTTTCGAGCCTCGTGCTGTACTTCCCGCTATTGCTGCTGCACAAGGGCAACATCATGGAAGGCGGCATCGGGTTTGGCGACGCCAAGCTGCCCGCACCGCAGGCCGGCCTGATGGCCATGTTGAGCCAGGGCATTGTCGGCGGCGACATGGCGTGGCCGCTGGTGGTGACGGGTATCTGCATGGGCTTCGCGCTGATACTGGTGCAGGTGAGATCGCCGATGCTGTTTTCCGTCGGCATGTACCTGCCGCTGGAGACGACGTTCGCGATCTTCACCGGCGGCGTAATCCGCTGGCTGATGGACAAGGTGCGCGACGGCCGCGGGTTCAACGGTGCGCAGAAGGCGCGCGTGGACAACGCCTCCGTGCTGATCGCCTCCGGGCTGATTGCCGGCGAGGCGCTGATGGGCCTGGTGAAGGCCGGCTTCAACCTGGCGGACAAGCCGCTGGCTACGATCTTCAGCTTCTTCCCGGAACCACCGACCGCAATCGGGCTGGTGGTGCTGGCGCTGCTGGCGTACCTGATGATCCAGTGGCCTCAGGCCAAGGCCGGCGACCCCAACGCGCCGGCGCCGCCGTCCGCAATGATGTAGGAGGAAATTCCGGCCATGTCACTGATGCACGACATTCGTTCGTTCGCCGTCCCGAAGGGCGAGGTCGGCATCTGGTGGCTGGGCCAGAACGGATTCCTGTTCAAGAGCCCCGAGGGCACGCTGATGGGTGTGGATCTGTACCTCACTGACTCATGCGCTGCCCTCGGGGCTGCCATCGGCGTGAATACCAGCCGGACGGTTCCGGTGCTGATATCGCCGGACGAACTGGATGTGGACCTGTTCGCCTGCACGCACAACCACCAGGACCATACGGACCCGGAGACTGTAAGGAATCTGCGGAACAAGGACACTTTTCAATTTCTGGGACCCCATCCTTCGTGCGACACGTATGCGCGGGAGGGTGTGGAATCTGGCCGGATCCAGCCGGTCTGGCCGCAGTGCGAAACGGAGTTTCGCGACCTAAAGTTACGCGGCCCTTTCGCGCTGCCGACGGATCCCTGCGACTCTCACCAATGGGGGTTTCTGCTGCCATTACGCAACCTTCTTTCGGTAGTCTTCAGTACGGAATCGATC
>CAYVDY010000557.1:0-4709 GCA_964450255.1 uncultured Candidatus Solibacter sp.
CGCCCACTCCTGCTTCCAGCGGCGTGCGGTTCTGCATCTGCTTGTGGCTGGCTTCCTGGTGGTGCCAGAAATCCGGCTCAGAGATCTTCGTTTCAATCAATTCCAGTTGCTTGCGGTTGGCTGGGACGTCAAAGATAGCTCCGCACAGCTTCCGACTGCTGGCGGAGCGATACATAGTCCCGCTAGAGTTCGTCGAGGGTCATATTCACTATGGTAGCAATCCCCTCCAAACAGTTCCCACAACCCCCTTGATTCGTGTACACTGCTAAGTTTGCGGAACTCATTCCAGATGAAGGTATCCTATTTCATCGGGCCGGCGATCCTCTCGCTCGGGGCGCTTCTGTGCGCCGGCGCCTTGCAGGCCGCCCCAGTGAAAGCAAAGGCGAAGGCCGCGCCGCCGAAGTCTGTCTCGTCCAAGGCCACGCCGACCATCGCGGTGCGGAAATCCACCGTACGCAAGCGGACGGCGAGATCCAGATCGCGAAAACCGATCCGCCGCGCAATCGCCAGGCCGACCCCGCCGAATCCGATGCTGGCCGGCGTTTTCCCCCTTTCTCCGCTGGTTGCTCCGCAGTTCCCTCCCATGGCCCCGCCGCCGCCGATTCCCGGCACCTGCTTCAACTGTTCGGATCCGCTGCTGACGACTGCGTATTCGCTGCTCGGCGTGCGCTACCGCCTTGGCGGCAGCAGTCCCGAATACGGCTTCGATTGCAGCGGCTTCACGCGCTACACCTATCAGACCTCGCTGAACGTGCCGCTGCCCTCGTCAGCGCCCGCGCAGTTCCAGGTGGGCGTGCCTGTGGATAAGCATGAGTTGGTACCCGGCGATCTGGTGTTCTTCCGCCCGCGCAAGCGAGGCTGGCACGTGGGCATGTACGTCGGCGACGACTCTTTCATCCACGCGCCGAATCGCCGCCGCACGGTTTCAGTTAGCCCCTTGAACGATCCGTACTGGCGCAAGGCCTATGTTGGTGCGCGCCGCATTCCTGCCAAGGCCGACGAGTCGAGCGCCCTCGAGCTCAGCTCGAATAACTAGGCAGTTCCAGCAGATACCCCTTTTTGCCCACGTTGACGCCCTTCGTGCGTCCGAGCATCACTTCGCGTCCGGCGGCTTCGTGGATGTGTCCACAGCAGAAGTGCTCGGGCTGGTGTTGGTCGATGAATTCCTTCACCGCTGAACTGCCGAAGTGGCGCCCCGGTCCGGCCTCATCGAGGCCCGTGCCGAGCGGCGGGCAGTGGCAGATCAGGACCAGAGGCTTCAGACCGGCGAACGCTTTCAGATGGGCGGCCAGTTCGTCTTCGGTCTCCTCGCCGGGGGTGTTGAACGGGGTCGGGTTGGAGTGTCCGAGCCCGGCGATGTGCCAGCCGTCTGCTTCAAAGGACTGGCCGTGTAGCGGGTTGAGGCCGAACTTGTCGCAGAGCCGTGCGATGTCGCTGGCGTGCTCGTGATTGCCGGGCAGGACGTGCATTTGGCCGGCTCGCTCGCGCAGGATGGCTCCGGCGTCGTCGAGTCCGCGAGCCCAGCTCACCATGTCGCCGGCGGCGATATAGTGATCGGCCTCGATGGTCATCAGGCGGCGCAGGGTGGCCCAGTCGTTGTGGATGTCGGAGAAGACGAGGAGGCGCATATAGTTTGGATTGTAAGCGCCCAGCCAAGCTCGTAGTGTGGAAGCGAGATGGAAAACGAGACACTGAACGACCCGTTCGATCTCCAGCGTTTTGTGGATGCGCAGGATCCTGTCTTTGCGGACGTGTGCGCGGAGTTGCGCCGGGGCCGCAAAGAGACGCACTGGATGTGGTTTGTATTCCCTCAGCTCAAAGGCCTGGGCTCCAGTCCGATGGCAAACAGGTTCGGCATATCCTCCCGCGCCGAGGCGGAAGCGTATCTGCGTCATCCGATCCTTGGTCCCCGGATCAGGCAGTGTACGGCACTGGTCAATCTTTTGGAAGGGCGCGCCGTCGAAGAGATATTCGGGTATCCCGACCACCTGAAGTTCCGCTCGTCGATGACTCTGTTCGCACAGGTTGCCCCTGACAATGAGGTGTTCGCTGACGCGATACAGAAGTGCTACTCCGGGCAGGGCGATCACTCGACGTTGGAGCGACTGTCATAGTCGTTCCTGGCGCTCCTCGTCCAGCGCCCGGCTGAGCAGTGTCTTGATCACAGCCTGGCGGCTGATATTGAGCCTCGCCGCCCGCTCGTCGAGTTGTCGCCACATGCCTGGGGTCAGGTCGACATTCACGCGACGGACGGGCCTGACTGCCGTTTCGCCATAGCTCCGCTGCTCTTGTATTGCTGCGCGACCTCGCTGAGTGCGGCATTTTCCTCGTACCAGTCGGTGAACTTGAACTGTGGCTCCCGACTCTCGGAGTTGCTTCGGAAACCCAGGATCAGAAGCGCGATTGGCTGCCGTCAGTCTTCGATCTGATGGGGAATGATTCCAACGAGCCTGGATATCTCAAACCGAAGGACAACGACGTTTGGAGATTCATTGAACAGATTGCCAATTGGGTTGCTGACCCTCTCAGAATGGGCATGGCGTAGACGGATGCCTTGCCAATCTGAACGGCTCGTTTACGGGGACGAGAGCCGTTAGGGTGAGGGGCAAATTTCGCCAGATAATTGATGTAGGCGTTTGGCCCGCCCGTGTGACAGTGCCGTGCCTACCCCGTCCTCCCGCCGCCTCCTGTTTCCGTGGAGTTACCCCTCCAGCGCCCGGCTGAGCAACGTCTTGATCACCGCTTGCCGGCTGACATTGAGCTTGGCCGCGCGCTCATCGAGTTGCCGCAACATGCCCGGGGTAAAATCGACATTCACCCGGCGGGTGGGCTTGACCACGGTGAACTGGTTGGTGAAATAGGCGGATACGTCCTCGCCTCGCGAAGCCTTTTCGGCGATGTCGTCGGCGGAGATTTTTGCTCTAGATGTTTTCGGCATAGCTCATTTGCTCCACTTCTGTCGATTTCCAGGCCGTGATCAGATGGTGATACTCGCCGCCCGCGTCTCTCCGGATCTCGAAGATAACGGAACAGAGGCGCCCGCGGCAACAGCCGATCGCACGGAACTGCCGCGGGTCGTCATTCTTCTGGTCAACGAGGTACACCTGATCGAAGATCTCCTGCGCTTCCCTGAGGCTGACACCATGCTTTTTCTTGACAGCCCGGCTCTTCGACAGATCGAACTCGAAACGCATATCGTGTATAACCGTTATACCAACATTCCGCTCGCCGCTGGCTGGGCCGAACTCGCCCTACCGGGTCTCCCGGTGCGGCCGCCCTGCCTGGTACAGCGCCAACCTCGATCTCAGTGCGGCCACCATGCCCGGATCATTGCTGTGCGGGGCGAGCGCGAGGGCCTGTTGCGTCGCTCCGATGGCGTCGGGGAAACGGCCCGCCTCGGCATAGGCCGCGCCGAGGCTATCGAGGATGACGGGATCGCGGCGGTGAGAGAGCTCGGCGGCGCGCTCGGCCAAGGTCACGGCCTCGGCGCCGTTTCGAACGGCGGCGTTCGGACAGGTGGCCACCCAGATTCACGGGCGCCTCCAGCGACTCCGGAGCCACACTCAGCGACTCGCGAAAGTGCTGACCGGCCTCCTCGATCTGTCCGCGCTGCAGCAGGACGAGGCCGACGTTGTTGTGTGCGTCCACCAGGTTGGGATTTGATTCCAGCGCCTGGCGGAAGTACGCCACCGCGGCATCCGGGTTGCCTTGGCCCAGCAGGAGCCCACCCAGATTGTTGAGGGCCTTGGCGTCCTTCGGATCCAGTTCCAGAGCGCGGCGCCAGCCGGAGATGGCGGCATCCACCTGGCCTTTCTCGCCGAGTTCATAGGCGAGATCGTAGAGCCGGTAAAACTCCGCGGCGGGGGCGTCGATCCGGAGCATCCCACCCTTGGGGATATCGGCGAATTCGGGGATGTTCGCGGCGCGGTTGGCGGCCGTGGAGTTCTCGATGAGAATTGCTGGACTATCGTTGCCATCCTCGTCGATGTGCGTCAGGAAGAGCTGCGTGTAGGGCGACTGGCTCTTGGACGAGAAGACCATCCAGCGGCCATTGGGTGAGAAGCTGTGCCAGGAGTTCATCAGGGTCGTGTTACAGCGCATCAGGCGGGCCTCGCCGCCGGAGGACGGCACAATGTAGAGCTTGCCATCCGGCCGCATCAGTTGACCGTTCCGGCTCTGCACGAAAACAATCCAGCGGCCGTCGGGCGACACCTTCGGGAACGAGTTGCTCATCCCGTTACCGGACGCGCCCAGGAGTGGAGTGGCCGTGCCTCCGGCGCCGCCGTTGAAGGGGATGCGGTAGAGATCGTACCGGATGGGAACCTCGTTTGGGTCGTTGGCGAACTCGGCCATCTTGCGGTCTTTTGGGTAGGCGTCGGCCGCCACGGCGCGCACAAAGACGAGGTATTTGCCGTCCGGACTCCAGGTGGCATTGGCGTGGACGAAACGCGGATCGTCGGCGCCCGGAAGGGGCCGGACGCGGCTGCCGGCGCGGTCGTACCAGGCGAGGATGCCGCGCGTGGGGTAGAAGACCTGGAGGAAGCGGTAGTCCTTGAAATTTGCGACGTAGTATTGCACCTCGGTGGCCGTGACGACGACGCGGCCATCGGGAGAAACCTGCGACATGAAGCCGATCCGCTTGCCGGGCTCCATCTGGTTGCGGAAGGATTTCCACGAGATCACGTCCTGACTGCGGATGGACGTTTCTG
>CAYVDY010000558.1:0-4708 GCA_964450255.1 uncultured Candidatus Solibacter sp.
GAGCGTGACGGACGAGCGGTTGCCGTCGGTGTCTGTCGTGGCGCTGATGCGGTCGGGCAGCCGCATCGATATCCAGGTGCTGCATCCTGGCGGACAGGGACTTGTCCTGCGGCGGCTGCTGGAGGATGTGGAAGTGCTCAGCGTGGCCGGGTTGGAGAACCCCAAGCCGGTGGTGACGCTGTTGGTGGCGCCGTCCGACGCGGACCGGCTGAGTCTGGCGGATGCCTCCATGCAACTGCGGTTGGTGTTGCGCAATCCGAATGACCGCTCGGCGGATGGGCAGAAGACACTGTCACCGGCCGGCCTGGCTTCTGCGATTCCATAAATCGTCATGGAGAGCATGATTGTCTTCGCGCTGATGTTCGGAGGAGCGTTCCTGACTGCGCTGCTGGCTGCGTCCTTTTATGCCGCATCGCTTCATGTGCGCGCGCGCCAGGACGGCGCAGGGCTGGCGCTTGAGCACTCCGAGCCCAGTGTCCAGAGCGCCGTTCTGCGCGTCGACGATTTGAGTACCATCCGCGTCTGGGCAGTGCTGTTGGAGCGGTTCAGCCACGTAGAAGAACTGCGCCGCCTCATCGCCGAAGCGAACATGAAGTGGTCCGTTGGGCGCCTGACACTGATGATGCTGATGGGCGGAAGCGGAACGGCGGTGCTGCTGTGGCGGGTTGGGTTCGTACCGCTGCTGCCCGGTGCGATGATTGTTGGCCTGGTCGTTCTGGCTCCGTACCTCCACATCCGCAGGATGCGACGCAAGCGTTTCGACGCGTTCGCCAGTCAATTCCCGGAGGCGCTCGATTCACTGACGCGGGCGTTGAAGTCCGGCTATCCGCTCTCCTCGGCCATTGAGCTGTTGGCGCTGGAACAGCCCGAACCATTGGCGTCGGAGATGCGGCGGACTCGCGAGGAATGGAACCTCGGCGGGGGGTGGGATCAGGCGCTGGACAATCTGGCGGGACGTGTGCCGCTGCCGGAAGTGCATATGTTCGTCGCGGCGGTGAAGCTGCAGAACAAGGTGGGCGGCCGGTTGAACGACGTTCTGGCGCGGTTGGGCGAGACGATGCGCGACAACGCTTCGCTGGAATCCGAGGTGCGGGCCATCGCGGCCCACAGCAAGATCACGGGTCTGGTGCTGACCATCGTGCCCTGGATCATCGGCGCCTTGATGTTCTTCATGAGTCCTGAGTACATGTCGGTGATGCTGCGGCGCAGCGAGGGCCGGACGATGCTGGGCTGCGTCGTGATCGGCAACATTGTGGCGCACTTTGTGATCCGGCGCATCGCCCAGGTGAGGCTGTAATGACGGAAACACTGCTCGGCCTCTGCTTCTTCCTGTTCGTGATGGCCATAGTGGGCGCGATCCTGCTGATCTTCCGCTGGCGTGCAGCGGCGCGGCTGGAACACGGAGACGTCGAGTTCGCCTCCGGCAAGGCGAAGGGCGCATGGGCTGGGTTGCTGCAATCGATGTTCGTCATCGGCGAACTCGCGCCTGGTCCCAAAGTGCGGCGCGATCCCGTGCGCGGACGGCTGATCTCCGCGGGCTACCGCTCTCCGGCGGCGCCGGTCATCTTTGAAGGCGTCAAGGTGGCATCGCTGGTTGTGCTGGCGCTGGTATTAGGTTGGGTGGGTCTGCTGGATCAGGAGAGCCCGGTGATGGCGATTGTGCTGGCCGCCTGCGGCGCCGGCTTCGGCTATCTGTTGCCGGATCGCATCCTGGATTCGCAGGTGAGCCGCAGGGCGCTGCGGGTGGAGCGAGCGCTGCCGAACGCGCTGGATCTGATGGTGCTCAGCGTGGAGGCTGGGCAGTCTCTCGATAGCGCGCTGATCGACACCAGCCGCGAGCTGGGCTCCCTCTATCCGGAGTTGTCCAGCGAGTTTTCGCAGGTGCAGATGGAACTGCGCGCCGGGCGGTCGAGAACCGAAGTCCTGTACTCGATGGGGCAGCGCACGGGGTCAAAGGAATTGAAGAAGCTGGCGACGGTGCTGATCGATAGCGACCGCTTCGGCACCAGTCTGGGGCCCGCGCTGCGGACGCACGCACGCTACTTACGGACCAGGCGGCGGCACGGCGCGCAGGAGGCGGCCCGCAAATTGAGCGTCAAGCTGATCTTCCCTGTCTTCTTCCTGATCATGCCGGCGATCTTCGTCATCACGCTGGGTCCGGCCGTGTTGACGTTCTATGAGGCTCTGGCGCCCACGCTGGGGCTGTAGCGGTGTTCGTACCGCTCCCTTTGGTCGCGGCTCAGACACAGGCGGCGGAGTTACCGGGCCGCGACCGTCAGGGAGCGGTACGATCTTGCGATCCACGTCGAACCCGTTACGCCCAGAGGTTCTCCCAGACCAACGCTTCAAACTGGTGAATGGTCCGGAAGCCGAACCGTTCGTACAGCCGGACCGCCCGATGGTTCGACGCCGTCACCGTCAACGAAACCTCCGCCGCGCCCTGCGCCCGCAGCGCCGCCAGGCTCAGCCGTAACAGTTCGTAGCCGGCGCCTGTGCCCTGGAACTCGCGCGCAAGGCAGATCTGGGCGATATGCCCGACTTCAGGCGCAACCGTGCTGGCCAGAGACAGTCCCCGCACCCGCCCTTGCTGGTCCAGCGCGACGAAGGAGCACTCGTGTGAGAACTCGCCACACCCGGGGTATTGCACGATGTTCTGTAGGAAGCGGCGCGCGCCCTGCGAGGAGTGGTACTGATCGTTGATCTCGCTATCGACGTGGGCGGAATAGACCGCGCCGATGAGGGCGGCGGAATCGTCCAGCCAACGCGGCCCCCAGTGCTCCATTCGCAGAGTAGGCAGCGTGATCATCGGGCGGCGCGCTTCCAGGCCTTCGAGCCCGGTCAGCATGAAATTGCGAACGAACACCTTGGGCCGCAGGCCGGCGGGAAACACCTGGGAGCCCCGCGCGGAGAGTTGCATCAACTGCGCTTCCACGCGATGAAGCCAGGGGTTGCGGCGCAGTTGAGTGAGTGCCGCGGAGAGCAGCATGTTCTCGTTGGCGGGCGAGCGCCAGGCGTCGCGCAGATAGAGATCGCCGAGCAGACCTTTGTGATCCTCGGAGACCCAGTAGATGTATCCGGCCGGCTCTTCGTCGTCCAGCAGCACGAAGCCGTCCAGCGCCTGCATCTGCACGTAACGAATGACGAGGTTGGCCGAAGGCGTGAAGTCCCAGTGGAGAAGCGCGCGCCACCGGCCGCGCTCCTCTTTCAGGATGGGATCGAGTGTGTCTGGAGATACCGATCGCAGATCATCAAGGCGCAACGGCCGGACCTGCTCACGCGCAGCCATGACGCGATGATAGCAGCAACCTAGCCAACCTTTCCGTCTTTCACAAACTGCTTGATGCGGCGCAGCGCCTGACGGGTGCGGTGGTGGTTCTCGATGAGCGCGAAGCGCACATGGCCGTCGCCGGCCGGGCCGAAGCCGATGCCGGGTGAGATTGCCACCAGTGCCTGTTCGAGCAGCATCTTGCTGAACTCCAGCGAGCCGATGCCGCGGAAGCTCTCGGGGATCGGCGCCCAGACGAACATGGATGCCTTGGGCTTTTCCACGGGCCAGCCGGCGGCGTTGAGGCCGTCCACCAGCACATCGCGCCGGCGCTGGTAGAGGTGGCAGATCTTGTGGACGTCGTCCTCGCACTCGCGCAGTCCGATGATGGCGGCGATCTGGATGGGCTGGAAGATGCCGTAATCCAGGTAGCTCTTGATGCGCGCCAGGGCCTTGATCATCTTCGGATTGCCGAGGCAGAAGCCCACCCGCCAGCCGGCCATGTTGTAGCTCTTGGTCATCGAGAACATCTCGACTGCCACTTCCTTGGCTCCGTCCACTTCGAGAATGCTGGGGGCTTTGTAGTCGTCGAAGCAGAGGTCGGCGTAGGCGAAGTCGTGGAGCACCATCGTGCCGTGCTTGCTGGCCAGGCGCACGATCTCCTTGAAGAAATCGATGTCCACGCACGTGGTGGTCGGGTTGTGCGGATAGTTGATCAGGATCAGCTTGGGCGGCTTGGATTTACGGTAGAGGTCTTCCAGTCCGTTGAGAAACTCGGCCGGATTGTCGGCAGGCAGGGGGACGGATTCGCCCTCGGCCATGATGACGCCCCACTGATGGATGGGGTAGCACGGCGCTGGGGTCACCACCTGATCGCCAGGCCCGATGACGGCGAACATCAGGTGGGCCAGCGCGTCCTTGGACCCGATGGTGACGATGGCTTCCGATTCCGGATCGAGATCGACACCGTAGTTGCGGTGATACCGTTTGCAGATCTCGTGCCGCAGGTTCGGGATACCCCGGGAGACGGAGTAGCGGTGGTTCTTGGGATTGCGTGCCGCCTCGGCCAGTTTCGAAACGATAGGGCGCGGCGTGGCGCCATCCGGGTTGCCCATGCCGAAGTCAACGACGTCGTACTGCGCTGCGCGCAGCTTTGCTTTCATTTCGTTGACCGTCGCGAACACGTAAGGGGGCAACTTGGAGATGCGGTAAAACTCGTCTGGCAAAGGACTCATATCTGTCTATGCTACACTGCCCGCCATGAGGACCTTTTGTGGACTGTGTATTCTGGCCGGCGCGTTGCTGTTCGGCATCGCCTGCGGACAGAGCGGGAAGCCGGTGAAGGAGCTGAATCCAGAGGAGTTGGCGAAACTCCTGGAAGAGCCCGGCAACCTCTTCTTCCTTGACGTGCGGGAACCGGCGGGGAACGCCAAGCTTGGCACG
>CAYVDY010000559.1:0-4702 GCA_964450255.1 uncultured Candidatus Solibacter sp.
GGCGCGGGCGGCGTCGCGCCGGCGACGACTGCGAACACACCCGGCGCAACCGGCCTACCATTCGACCGTCGCTCATAGAGCACGGACTCGTTGGCGTGCCAGCAGTCTCACCATGCGCAATCGCTCGACAGCCATCACCGAAATGGGCCGATGTGAAGCTAGTTCGGTCAAGTTCGAGTCATGGCGCCGGTACCGTGCAAGCACCTCAGGAATGAAGAGAGACCTGCCGAACAATTCACTGTTCAGACCGATCCACTGATCGTGCATAGTGGCGCCTATTGGGATCGGAAGTATCCGGGGGAGAAAACTCGATCGGACAGCCATGGCGGCGCCCACGTACGAGTTCTTGAAAAGGTTCCGAACGAGCCCGGGGCCCGATTTCCGGAGTGCAAAGTAGGACGGGTGCAGCCTTCGCAACTCCCCGTCTGTCACCTCGAGATCGTGGATGACGCAGGTCACAGACGGATCCGCCGCGAAGGCGCGCCGGAGGACCTCCGCTTTCTCAGGGAACCAGACATCGTCTTGGTCCGACAAACAAATGACGTCGCCCGCGCAAGCCCGCATCGCATTCTCCACGTTCGCCATCACACCTCGCCCGGGGCCTCGAACAACTATGACGCGCGGGTCGAAGCTCTGGAATGACTCCGCAACCGCAACCGTCCCGTCGATCGACCCATCGTCCGAGACAACCAACTCGTCCTGGGTTCGGAGTGAAGACAGAATTGACGAGATCTGGTGGCGTATGTAGGGCTCGCCATTGAAGGCAGCGAGAGCCACAGAAATCATCGTGGCCGTCCGAGTAGGCGAAGCACTCGAACATAACGGAGCGCAATACGCACTGCCCTAACCGAACTCCCGGAAACGCCCTGATAGAACACACGTGAATCACGTCTAAAAATCCGCATTCGGGCGAGTGCGGAGCGCCAATCATCAGTATCAAGGGAGTAGTCCTGATCCAAACGAACATCCTCCAGCACAACCGCGCGACATCCGAAGGCATGAGCGCGCTTCATAAAGTCGTGGTCAACGAAGTCCAAGAAGAGGTCTTCATTGAAGCGCAAACGTTCGAAGATCGCACGAGAGATTGTCATTCCGGCATTGATTGCGGTGAAGTCAACTGGAACTTCCTCTAGATTGCGAACGGCGCCGTACCGCAACCACTTAGGGGAACAGGGACTCAAAGGGCGAGCGCCTGCAGTGACGACCGGCACATAAATATCGGAGTCGATCAAGGTAATCGAATTCTGCACGGCCGAAAAGTATCCGGGGCCAACTTCGGTGTCGTCATCAAACAGCATCAAATAGGGTTGCCTGGTTAGCGAAAGAGCGGCGTTGTATGCGAAAGGAAGCCCGACATTACCACGCATGGGAAGGTATTCGAGCTTCGGTAGCGAAGTCTCGGAGTTCAGCTGAAGGACTGCGTCATCAGTGCTGTTGTCGCAGAACACTATACTCGCCACGGATGGAGCGTCAATGCCTGCACTGACTGCCGAGCACATTGATATCGGAGTGTTGTAGCCGACCACGACCAAGTCAAACATACGCTTCAATTCCTCCGCTGCGGAATGACCATGGAACCGCGGATTTGAGTCCGTGGCCGAGGCCGCTGCCGGAAACCCTGATGCCTCGTAGTGGCTCGCATTCTGGGCGTCGATGCGCGGCGGTGAATTATCGCCGCGACCCATATGAGAATGGGCGCGAAGCCTAGGGCTACGTTCGCAAAGGGACTGTAAAAGACATTCGCAACCACAAAGAGGATCGATACCGATCGGGCGAGTTTTACTAGGTGGCCTTGGGTCCGCATTGCCCGATGCCAAAGAGTGAAGAAGAGTGCCATATATATATAGCTCAGATAGAGGCCCAGGACGCCTAGCTGACTAAAGGTCGGGTTAAAGCCGGTTGATGCATTAAGGGAGTCAACAATCAATGGTGCCTGTGGAACCCCTGGAAGCAAATTCTTCGAGAATGTGTAAGGAACAAAAGTAAGCAATCCCCCGATCAGTGAATGACCGGGGCTGCCGTTCGTCGCGTTGTTCGCAAGGTTCGACAAGGGGCTCGTGAGATAGGTGTACGTCCAGGCAAATGCGTCGAGTGGCTCCCTCACGTATGGGTTCTCGTAACGTCCGAGGAGCTTGATGTACGAGTAATCGCTCCACTCCATGCCGACCCTAAGATTGCCGAAGATCCCAATAAAGATCGCTAGCCCAACGATGCTGACACCAATGGTCAGGCCGCGCCTCAGAGGCCTCGACGCGGGCGTCGTGAAGCCCATGCAGAGTGCAAGCGTGAAGAGCGCCAGCACCATACTTCCGCGGCTCTGGTTGAATAGAAACAGGGTGAGCAGCACCAGATAGATGACCAGAATGCGTCGACTGCGTGAAACTGCGTACAGGTAGGCAAGGTAAAGAGCATAGGCGATGGAGATCGCCACTACCGCCACATGTAGAACAGGTAATCCAACTGTAATCTGGCTATCGAGGGTGGGATCGAAGCCCGAGTAGAGTTCGCCGGAGAGAAGTGGGACGGACCCTTGATAGGCCCAGTCTGCCGCGAAGCCGAAAACGAGCACGGTGACAAGCGTTCGGTGAGGAAGCCCTGGGGCCGATTGACGCGTGTATCCGTCCGCTTCCAGGGTCTCGTGTCGCCGATTGGAAACAAGGCCCATGAGGATCGAAGCGGCGATTGTGATTAGAAAAAAGAACAGCAACTCGCTTGGAAGCGGGATGTTCAGACGAGAAAGTGGGAGAGTGTAGAGAATGACAACGGCCGACCATACGGCCGCGTACCAATAGTGGTAGTTCAGCAACCCAAGTGCTCCCTCGGTGGAAATGCGCCCGCGTGATGGACGTCCGGTTCGCCCGTCCGAGGTGGTAGCCGTGAGCGCGGACGTGGCCAGGTCAAGTAGCCTGTCCCGACTTGCGGCATCCTACCGCAGGGCTTGTTCGCCAACCAGGGTCACCGGTCCCCGGTCGTTTGAGCAACACCGCTCAACTCGGGCGGTTCCACCGCGGCGGCTCGGGTGGTTCACTTTCAGCCTCGCAGAAGCGCGGGACGGGATCGCGACTTGCTCGGACGCACCGCGTGCGGTTGTGACGGTCCGTTGGGAGCTTGCTGGCGACCCTGGGCAAAGAGGCAAGATCCACGGTGTGTGGCCTCCACGGTAGGATGAGGATGCTAGATCGCGATCAGGCCGTGAATTGATGAATCCTCCGTGCCTGGGTCGCCCCTTGAATGGATAGGTGGCGGATGCCCAAAGACGTTGTGTCAGTCGTAGTGCCTGTATATCGTGCGGAGCGGTTTCTGGACCAGTGCATTGCGAGTATCCTCGGGCAGTCGCTGCAGAATCTGGAGCTGATCCTGGTCGACGACGAATCCCCGGATCGGAGCGGGGATATCTGCGACGCTTGGGCAGCGCGCGATTCACGCGTTCGTGTTCTGCATCAAGCTAATGGCGGCGTGAGCGCGGCTCGGAATGCTGGTCTGCGCGCGGCCTCCGGCTCCCATATTGCGTTTGTGGATGCTGATGACTGGGTTTCGCCCAATATGCTCGCAACTCTTCTCTCGGCGATGACCGACGCACGCGCGGATGTTGGCGTATGCGCATATTTCGTCGCCACGCCTGATGGCGTAACCAGCCCGGGAGCTATGTTTGAACGCATGGAGCTCACGCGGGGCGAAGCGTTAAAGCACCTCTGCCTGCCGAATCACCTCGGAGTTATGGTCTGGAACAAGTTGTTCCGAGCGGACTTGCTCAAGAACATTCACTTCGAGTCCACGCCGCAAAGTCAGAGCGAAGATTTTGACCTGGTTGTGAAAGTGCTCAGGATCGCACAACGAATCGTTTTTGTACCTAACCCGATGTACTTCTACCGTCAAACTGGGCAGAGTCTCATGCATCAGGGAACCATCTCCATGTCGGGCGTCGAAATAGCAGTTGGCCTCCGCAGCTACATCAAGGAGTTTTTCCCGGAGTTGCTCGTGTATGCCGACTACCTGCACTGTTCCTATCTGGTCGATACCTATCTGGAGATATGTCGTCGGCCGCTCGAACCTGCGTACAGGGACTTCCTGAGGTCCGCTCAACCGGTCATTCGGTCCGTGTGGCTTGACACTAGGAGGGGGGTGCTGGCCGGTGAGGTCACCGAATCACGGAAACGAGTATTGCTCTGGTGGATGATATCGAGGTGGCCGCGGGTGTTCGAGCGCGCCTATGCGCCAACGCTAATGCTCCACCGACGTCTACGCGGGGCGACCGTCTACTAGCTGGCGGCGAGCAGTCTAGGGCTGCAGCAACAACTTCACTAGCCGCGTTGCACCCCGTGTCGGCGACGGGCAGCGTTTCGTGGTCCGTGGTAACGACGCCATACCTAAAGGTAGGCGTATGCACACCGACGAGGCGTGCAATCGATTCAATAAGTAAGGTGATGTCACATACTATGGGAAACATACTTGTTCGTACCTTGCCGATCAGGCACGGCAACTATGGGGGTGTCCTTCAAGCCTTCGCCCTCCAGGTGGTGCTGCGTCGCTGGGCGCCGGAAGTAGTTACCGATATATCTGTGGCACCGACGATGAAGAGTCGCCTAGTCGATGCTGCCGCCCCAGTTAAGCGCCGACTCATCCATGGACCGGTGTTCAGCCGGGAACGCAATGAACTTCTCCACGCCCACTTGAATAGGTTCGTCGACGAGAACTTGGCTAC
>CAYVDY010000560.1:0-4696 GCA_964450255.1 uncultured Candidatus Solibacter sp.
CACCGGCTGGCCGCCCGAAAGCGCCAGCGGGCCCCACCCGTCTTCTCCCGAAAGCCCCTGCGCCGCGTTTAGCTCCTTGTAGCCCGTGGTGTTCGCCTCTATCAGCCGCAGCATGCCTGTCTTGCCTTCCAGGACGTAGAACATCCCGTCGGCCAGCAGGAAGCTGCCCAGCTCGAACGCGGCCTTCCCCTCGCTGTCCCACACCTTCTTGCCTGCAAAGTTCATGCACGTGAACAGCCCCCGCTTCTTCTTGCCGACGGCGTACAAATGCCCCTTGTGCACGATGGGCGTATGCACCTCGGAGTTCCATTCGTTGTTCTTCATGTCGAACACCGTATCCGTCTTGAACGCCGTACCCGCGCCGCTGACCTTGATCAGCGTGCTGCCCGCGTCATACGGCCCCGTGACAAACACCTGAGACGCGTCGATGGTCACCGGAGAAGGCGCCGCCGCCACGTTGAACTTCCGCGGATAGTTCCACAGCAGCTTTCCGTCCTTCGCCGCCACGCCCATGACGGACTCCAGCGTGGCATACAGGTACTGCTTCACTCCGCCCAGCGTCGCCGGCATCACCGACACGTGCGAAAGGATGGCGTTGATCGAATTCGGTGTCCGCCAAAGCTCCTTGCCCGTGGCTTTGTCGAGAGACACCATGATGGCGTCGCCGCCCGTGGCCACCACGATGCGGTCGGCCTCGATCAGCGGATTCTGGCCGTTGTACCACGGCGGAATCCGGGTCTTATATACGGCCACCAGATCCTTCTGCCAGACTTTCTTCCCTGTCTTCGCATCGAGAGCGTACAGGTTGCACTTCGGGTCCAGCGCAAACACAAACCGCGCATCCACCGCCGGCACGGTCCGCGTAATGGCGTGATTCGGCCGGATCTTCCGGGGCTCCGTATACCGCCAGATCTCCTTGCCGGTAGTCAGGTTCCGGCAGAAGACGCCCCAAACGCCCTTCGCCTCGTCGTAGTCGTTGTGATACACCCGCCCGCCCACGATGGCCGCCCCGGCATACCCTTGGCCCACCGGGATCGTCCAGAGTACCTTAGGCCCGCCCGCCGGCCACTTCCGCAGCAACCCCGTCTCCTTCGAGACGTTATCCCGGGCCGCCCCCCGGAACTGCGGCCAGTCCTCGGCCTTCAAAACGGGCAGCACGAAAGCCAGGCAGGCCAACCCCAATGGGAGTCGCCTAGTGCATCGAGGGATCCGGTCCATCATAGAATACATACCTTTCTATTATGGAGTATAATACCGGCAACTCGGCTTTGAGAGAGCAAAAGTTAATTCCGGACGTAGGTCGTCGTGCATTCGGCTAGGATGACTCAATGACCAACCCGGGCACATCGCTCGGGTCATTCCGCCGAAGCTTGCAGGCTATCATGCCTCACCCGCATGTCCGTCCTTTTGTCTGTGTCGGATCACCTCTGCAGTGTCGAGCGTTCGTGGTGGGCTTCTACCCGGCAACCCAAATCGATGCGCCCTTTTGGCACTACTGGAGCGACCAGTCTGGCTTCGACAAGCAGCAGTTCATGCGAGATTATCTCCAAAAACGCGGTCTGACAAGCCCGCGAGGCGTTCGAGCCCGAATCGAGAGGATCGTTCACCAAAATGGGTTTCCAGGAAGCCGAGACCTTGGGGCGGCGGATCGCTCACTGGATTAAGGACGGCAACAATTAGACCCGAGTTTGGCCCCGACCCTGCTTCATATTCGGGTATGATCATACTAGGAGTATGAAATGGCAAGCGTCGAACGCGTAACAGTCACCCTCCCGATTGACCTCGTCAAAGACATCGACCGACGGGAAAAGAACCGCAGCAGGTTCGTCGCTGAGGCCGTTCGCCGCGAACTCGAACGCCGCCGCCGCGCGGACCTTCTCCAATCTCTCCATAATCCCCACCCGCAGAGTGCCGAACTCGCCGAACAAGGCCTGGTGGATTGGGCTCGCGGCTTGCCCGAGGAAGATGCGGACGCCCTCCTCGATAACAGCGCCGGCAGATCAGTGCAGTGGCTTCCCGGCAAAGGTTGGGTCGAGGAACCGGAATGAAACTCGGGCGCGGAGCGGTCGTCGTTGTCGAACTCGACCCCACACTCGGACACGAACAGCGCGGTGTCCGGCCTTGTGTCGTGGTGAGCGATCCGGATGTCATCAGCGACCAGCGTTTCCCGCTCGTCTGCGTTGTGCCGGTCACAGGCACCCCGGGCGAGGGGATTCTATATCCCCCCTTATCTCCCGGCGGGAGTGGACTCGCTAAGCAGTCCTTCGCCCTCATCGACCAGTTGAGATCAATCGACAAGCGTAGAATCCGCAGAATCTTCGGCGAACTCCAACGCGAAGAGATCGCTGCCATTGACGAGGGACTCGCGGCCTTCCTGGGCTTGGCGGACCGCTTCAACGATACGGACGAGCCGCCGGTTCAGTGATCCCCGTGTGACCCTCCCTTCCCGCCCGCCTCCACTTGGCATATACTTTCAGCCGATGGTCCGGAAGGAGACGTAAACGATGAAGTTATGGAATAATCGACGATCCGCAGCTGTACTGGCCGGCCTCCTCGCCCTCGCCGGCTGCACACCGAAGACTGAAGTCAAGGCGCCCGACCCCCAGGCCGAAAAGGCCGCTACCGAAAAGGCCATGCAGCGCTTCGACGAGATGAAGTTCGGAATGTTCATTCACTGGGGCCTCTACACCATCCCAGCCGGAGAGTGGAAGGGTAAGTACGTGCGCGGCATCGGCGAATGGATCATGTTCCGCGAGAAGATCCCGGCGGCCGAGTACGCCCAACTCGCCGCGAAGTTCAACCCCGCGAAGTTCAACGGCGACGAATGGGCGGGGCTGGCCAAGGATGCCGGTATGCGCTATCTGGTCATTACGTCGAAGCACCACGACGGCTTCGCGATGTATGGGTCCACGGCCTCCAAGTACAACATCGTGGACGCCACGCCCTATGCGAAGGATCCGATGAAGGACCTCTCCGCCGCGTGCGCCAAACAGGGCGTCGATTTCGGCTTCTACTACTCCCAGGACCAGGATTGGCACGAGCCTAACGGACGCGGCAACAACTGGGACTTCCCCGAAAAGCGCGACGCGCAGATCTATCTCGAAGGCAAGGTCTTCCCGCAGGTTAAAGAGATCCTCAGCGGCTACGGCCCCATGCGCCTCATCTGGTTCGACACTCCAGGCCTGCTGAGCGAAAAGCAGGTGACCGACCTGCGGAACATGGTGAAGTCGCTCCAACCCGGCTGCCTGATCAACAGCCGCATCGGACACGGCAAGCACGACTATGCCCAGACCGGCGATAACGCAATTCCCATTCAGGTCTACCTCGCCGATGGGAAGTGGGAAGTGCCGGCTACTCTGAACGACACGTGGGGCTATAAGAAGAACGACAACAACTGGAAAGACCCGCGCGATCTGATCAGCAAACTCAGCGACATCGTCAGCAAGGGCGGCAACTATCTGCTCAACATCGGGCCGACGTCCGAAGGCGTTGTGCCGGAGCAGAGCCAGACGATCCTGCGAACCATCGGCAAGTGGCTGGCCGTGAACGGCGAGGCCATCTATGGCACCGGTCCCAGCCCGTTCTCTATCCGCGATATCACTTGGCGCGCCACCGTCAAGCCGAACAAGCTCTACGTGCACATCCTTAACTGGCCGGGTAAGAAGCTGCGCGTGGAAGGACTGGAAAGCCAGGTCACCAAGGCTTACTTCCTGGCGGACAAGGCCGAAGTTCCGTTCAAGAAGGTTGGCACGGCGCTGGAGTTCACCCTGCCGGAGAAGCCGCTGGATCCGAATGTCACAGTGATCGCGCTGGATCTCGCCGACGCACAGCCCAAGGTAGCCGACGGGTATCGTGCCGACCAGATCCCCGCGAAGCTCGACCTTCATGCCTGGGTCGCTCGGTTGCGCGGCGAAGAGATCAAGTACGACTGGACCACGCAAAGCGCATCGGGCTTCAAGGTCTTTGAACGCGAAACCAACGGGCTCAGTTGGTATCCCTACAAGAGCTTGAGCGGCGTCTACGACGTCGAACTCACCTACGCCTGTGACGACGCCGCGGCGGGCAGCAAACTGCGCGTGGTTTCGGGCCGGCGTAGGGAGGCTCAAAGCACCATCGAAACCGTGGTGGAGAAGACCGGCGGCAAGTTCGTCACCAGGAAACTGGCAGGCATGCTCACCGTCACTCCGGAGGCGGAGACCATCAGCCTGCAACTGGAGGGCGATGACAAGTCCGCGCCCATGAAGGTCCAGAAGATCACACTGGTGAAGCGCCCCGGCTGAGCCCCGGCGCGCGCGTAAGGGCCCGCCCACTCCGGCGGGCCCATCCGTGGAGTAAGCGAGGTAAATCAGAATGCAGGCAAGCCGGCGTGAATTCCTGAAGTCGAGCGCGGTGCTCACCGCGGCGTCGCAGGCGCGAGTCCTCGGCGCAAATGACCGCATCCGTCTGGCCGGCCTCGGCACCGGCGGGCGGTGCAGATACTTGCTGAGTCTCGCCAATAAGGTCGGCGGCTGCGAAATCGTCGCCGTATGCGACGCCTACGAACCCCGACGCGCTGAGGCGCGTGAGAAACTCGCGCCTCAGTCGCGCGAGTACCTCGACTACAGCGAGGTGCTCGAAAGAAAAGACATCGACGCTGTAGTCATCGGATCGCCGGACCACTGGCATGTACCCATGTCGATCGACGCCGTGCGCGCCG
>CAYVDY010000561.1:0-4685 GCA_964450255.1 uncultured Candidatus Solibacter sp.
AAGTAGGTGATGCCGGCGTCGGCAGCCTGCTCGATGACGCTGGGATCGGAGGTGGTCATGCACCCGAAGCCGAGCACAGTCACCTTCTGGCCGGTCTTGCCGAGCGTGCGCACCGGCATGACGAGCTTCGCGGGAGCAGCCTCAACCGAGGCAGCCGCGCCCATCACTCCGAGTCCCGCCAGGAATCCACGTCTAGTTGCAGCCATGAAGAAAATTCCTCCTTTACAGAGCTTCAGCTCTCTATATACTATATTGACTGAGGTGTCCGCAATGGTATCCACAGTTTCCAGACGCGGTTTCTTTGGCGCATCGGCCGGCCTGTTGCTGGCATCACGGACAAACGCAACGCCGGCGCTGACGCCGGCAGCGATCGCCAAGGGCGAGAGCCGGCGCGGCAACATCACGGCGGCGATGAAGCTGATCGATAAAGAGATTGTCGCCGGGCTGCGCGGCAAGAAGTCGATCGTGATCAAGCCGAACATTGTGAACACGCAACGGCAGCTCGCCTCCACGCACGTCGATGCGCTGAACGGGATTCTGGACTACATCTCGACAACGAAGTGGAAGGGCCCGGTCTACATTGCGGAGTCGTCAGCGGGATACACGACCGAGGGCTACGACAACTTCAAGTACCAGCAGGCGGCGGACGAGCACAAAAAGCTGAACGTGAAGCTGGTGGATCTGAACGAAGTAGGGCTGTTCGAGACCATTCACCTGTTGAACGGCGACCTGCACCCGCAGCCGGTGCGGCTGGCGGCGCAGTTGCTGGATCCGGATGCGTTTGTGATCTGCAGTTGCATGTTGAAGACGCACAACACGGTGATTGCGACGATGAACATCAAGAACATGGCGCTGGGCGCGCCGCTGCATCAGAAGCGCAGCGAGACCAAGCGCTGGAACGACAAGCGCGTCTATCACGGCGGCGTGCGGCAGACTCACTACGACATCATGCGCACGGCCGAGCGCATGTACCGCAACTGGGGCGTAGGCGTGATCGACGGGTTCGAGGGCATGGAAGGCAACGGGCCGAACTCCGGCACGCCGGTGGCATCGAAGATCGCCATCGCGTCGCGCGACTTCCTGGCGGCGGACCGCATCGGCAGCGACTGCATGGGCATCAACCCGGAGTGGATGGGCTACCTGCAGTGGTGTGAAAAGGTCGGCGTGGGCGCGTGGGACCGGGCCAAGATCGAAGTCCGCGGCGAGACCGTGGAGAGCGTGGCGAAGAAGTACCGGCTCCACACGGATCTGGACCGCGAACTGCAATGGATGGGCCCGCTGACTGAACTGCCTCCGAAGCTCGGCTAAGGAAACAAACACATGGAAGTATCACGACGTTCGTTCCTGGCGGCGCCGGCTGTGCTTGCCGCGCCCGCCGCTACTCAGAAAGTGGAGTTCCGCACGTTGGGGCGGACGGGGCTGAAGGTGTCAACGGTAGGCTTCGGCTGCATGGTGACGTCGGACCCCACGGTGATCGAGCGTGCCGTCGATTCGGGGGTCAATTTCTTCGACACGGCGCGGGTCTACACCAGCGGCAACAATGAGCGCATGGTGGGCAACGTGTTGAAGCCCCACCGGCAGAAGGTATACATCTGCAGCAAGACGAAGGCGCCGGACAAGGCCACCGCGCTGAAGGATCTGGAGACGACGCTGCGCGAGCTGCAGACGGACCACATCGACATCTGGTATCTGCACTCCAAGGACACGCCGGAGCAGATCACGGCGGAGGCGCTGGAAGCGCAGGCCATCGCCAAGAAGGAAGGTAAGATTCGCTTTGCCGGGTTGAGCCTGCACAACGGGCACGCCGAGGTGATCCCGGCGGCCATCAAGACCGGTGTGATCGACGTGATCCTGACGACATACAACTTCGCGATGGCGCAGACGATGGAGCCGCTCGTGAAGTCGATCCACGACGCGGGGATCGGCGTGGTAGCGATGAAGGTGATGGCCGGTTCGATGAAGCTGGACCGCAGCTACGACTTCGACCGCGCGAAGGCGGCGATGCAGAAGCCGGGGGCCGCGCTGGCGGCATTGAAGTGGTCGTTGCGGGTGCCGTTCGTGCATACGGCGATCCCGAGCATCAAGGATAACGATCAATTGGAAGAGAACCTGCGGGCGATGCAGGAGCCTTACAGGCGCGAGGATTCGCAGGTATTGGCAGCGCATTTGGAGAAGATCACGCCGCTGTATTGCCGGATGTGCGGGACGTGCAAGGGCGTCTGCCCGCAGGGCTTGCCGGTGTCCGACATGCTGCGGTATCTGACGTATTCGGAAGGCTACGGCGAATTCGCGCTGGCACGGGAGAACTTCCAGACGATGCCGGCGGCGGCGCAGGCGGTAAGGTGCGGCGATTGCAGCGGCTGCGCGATCAAGTGCCCCAACGGAGTGCAAGTAAAGAATCGTCTGATGCGAGCGCAGGAGTTGTTCGCTTAGTTGTGTTCTTGGCTCCGGAATAATCGACAGTCCCCCGCCTGCGAGTTTGATATATTCGGACTCAATGCGCTTTTTTCAAGTGGGTGGACTAACGGCGCTGTTCGCGCTGATCACTGCGATTGCAGCGGCGCAGACGCCGATCCGATGCACTGCCAGCACCGAGGGCCGGGCCTTCTCGAGGGTGGAGGGCATGGCGGAAGAGATTTCGCAGGTCCTGATCAGCTGCAAGGGCGGCACTGCGACTGCCGCGGGCGCGAGTATCCCAACGATCAGCGTTCAGATCGTCCTGAACACGAATGTAACCAGCCGGTTGCTGGATTCCACTGGCAACCGCTCGGAAGCACTGCTACTAATTGACGACCCGATCGGAGTGGAGCAGGTGGAGGCGAGCGCTGTACCGTTTACAGGCACGGTCACGGCAACTGGCACGGGAATCTACAAGACCTTCGGCCTGGCCGGCCGCCCCACGGTGTTTGGCGGGCAGCAGACTGCTCCAAACACCCTGACGTGGTCGAACATTCCGTTTGATCCGCCCGGGGATGGCTGGAGCCGGACGTTCCGGCTTGTCAACATTCGCGCGAATGCGAACCAGCTTGGATTGGGCAGCGACCAGAATCCCAGCGAAATCACGGCGGACGTTTCGATCTCCAGCGTCGCGTCATTGGCGCTTGAGCTCTCGCGGTTGTCTGTATCTACAATTCGGCCGGGCCTGACGTTCTGGATTACAACCGGTACGTACAATCAGTGCGAGCCGGGCACAAAGATCTTCACGATGAACTTCCGCCCGTCTTTTGGGATACCTTTTCGCCGCAGACGATCCACGCTGGGCTCCCAAAACGGTGTCGGCAGCGATTTCAACACCGAGTCAATGTTCTACAACCTGGCGTTCACCGGAATTGGGGCGGGGGCCGGCCTCGCCAGTCAGGGTACTCGCCTCGTTACCAGGTTCACCAATGTTCCTGCCAACGTAACGCTGACTGTTCCAATTTCCGGGGGCAACGGCGCCGGCGATGCGGCATCGCTAGTACCACCCGGCACAGACGGTTCGACGGCAAATACAACCACTGGCGTAGTTACATTGACAGGCGGCGCTGGTACGGCTGTGTACGAATTCACCTGGTCCGCTCCGGTCGGCGCTGCAGTCTTCAGCTTGGATGTCAAGGCAAGTTACGGCTCGAGCCCGATGCCGGGATTAGGGGCGGCGCAGGTCGCGGGGAACTTCGCCCCTCTGGCTGGGACGGATGGCGCTTTCACGGCGGCTGTGCCACGGTTTGTCGACAGTCCTCTGGCCGCCACGGCCTTCGGAATTGTTCCATGCGAGAGCGACGCCACGGTCTCCGTCAACCGCCCGTCATTGTCCTTCGCCATGACTACGAGCGGGACAGCCAGGACTCCTCCACAGGAGGCGTTCGTCTTGATCAAAGGCGGAACAGGAGTTTGGACCGCGGCATCGGACAGCCCTTGGCTCCAGGTGAACCCACTCGATCGCCAAGGGAGCGGAAAGTTGGTTGTTTCCATCTCTCCGTATGTGCAGGAGGCCCCAGCCGGAAACTTCACAGGGAAGGTCACGGTGAGGGCAGTTGGAGCCGGCAATGGGCCGCAGGTGGTGAACTGCACGCTCAGCATCAAGGACCCCACTACCGGCCCGTTTGGATCGTTTGACACGCCGGTGGACAAAATCACAGGCGTGGCCGGCAGTATCGCGGTCACGGGTTGGGCGCTGGACGACATCGGCGTCAAGAAGTTGACCATCTGGCGCGATCCGGTGGGGCCGGAAGCGGTTCATCCGAACGGCTACGTTTACATTGGTGACGCCTATTTCGTTCCGGGCTCGCGGCCCGATGTGGAGGCGAAGTATCCCACGACTCCGAACGCGTATCGAGCTGGATGGGGCTATATGCTGCTGACGAATCCGCTGCCCGGCAAGGGCAACGGCACGTTCAAGCTGCATGCCATCGCGGAGGATGAAGAGGGCAACCAGTTCAAGCTGGGGACTAGGACGATCACCGTCGATAATCTACGTGCGACCAAGCCTTTCGGCGCTCTGGATACGCCGGCGCCGGGCCAGGTTGTCTCCGGCACGTTCAGCAACGACGGCTGGGCGCTGACGCCGCGACCGGCGTCGATTCCCATCGATGGCTCGACCATTTGGGTCAGCGTGGATGGCGTGTATCTGGGCCATCCGCTCTTTGGAGGAAATCGCGGCGACGTGGCCTCGATCTTCCCCGGCTACGCGAACACCAATAGCAGCG
>CAYVDY010000562.1:0-4685 GCA_964450255.1 uncultured Candidatus Solibacter sp.
CGCTGCCCAATCCCGGCCACAACTCCGAGCGGATCTTCGCCCAGGGTGTGAAGTAGAGCGCGCCGTCCACGGCGTCGCGCGTCAACTCCTGCTTCCGATTGCGCACGCACTCGGCATTGACCGTCGTCGTCCAGACGCCAATCGCAGGTCCCTGGCTTCTCACGGCTGCAGGACAACCCTCCTCCGCTGCCGGAAACGTCCACCACAGCTTTGATCCCGATGAGTTGCCGTGGTAGTAGGTGGCCTTCGCGCTGAAGCTCGTCATCAGCCCGGTATCAAACTGAAGCGTGCCGGCTACTGCCTCCTGCAAGCCCTGCCTGGCGCTCGGGGTCGCCAGCGGGAAACTCACGTTGAGCTCCAGGACCGTGCTCGATCCCGAGCAGTCGTTCGTATGCGTGATCGCCAAGGTGGGCGCGGCGGCGTACACATCCACCGCCGCACCCGCGCAGTCCGACGCCCGAGAAACCTCAATCCGCTCCAAGACCCCACCGAAGGCAGTCTGAGATCGCACCGGGACACTCAGAACACACGTCGCGATCAACAAGCACGCGGCCACAGCCATTACAGCCGGCACCATGATCCTCCGCGCTGGAGCAAACCCGTCGAGTCGCTGTCAGCGCCATGATTTTCGCGTCTGCGAGTAGACTACGGTTCATTTGGTCCTCCGTCAATTACCCGAATGGATAGGACGCGGTGCCCTTCCGCCTGCGTTCCTGCTACTCTAACCTGCGCATGTCCCATCGGATCCGCCTCGCCCTCCCATTGCTCGCCCTCAGCGCTGCGCTGGTCGCCGCCGCCCAACCCAACCGCGCCACCCGCAACGTCATCTTCGTCATGAGCGACGGACTGCGCTGGCAGGAGGCATTCGCCGGCGCCGATCCCGCGCTGATGAACAAGCAATCCGGCGTCAGCGACGTCAACGCGCTCAAACAGGCGTTCTGGCGCGACTCGGCCTCCGCGCGCCGGGAGGCGCTGATGCCGTTCCTCTGGACCGTCATCGCGAAGCAGGGCCAGATCTACGGCAATCGTGGCCTCGGCTCCGACGCCTACGTCACCAACGGCCGCAACTTCTCCTACCCCGGCTACAGCGAGATTCTCTGCGGCTTCCCCGACGACCGCATCGACAGCAACGACAAAATCGACAACCCCAACGTCAGCGTCCTCGAATGGCTCTCCCGCAAGCCGGCCTTCACCGGCCGTGTCGCCGCTTTCGGGGCATGGGAGCTGTTTCCGTTTATCCTCAACGTGCGGCGCTCCGGCTTGCTGGTCAACGCCGGGTACGACCCGCTCCAACTTCCGAGTACCACCCCGCAGATCGAGCTGTTGAATCGCCTGAAGCGCGAAACCGGCATCTGGGGCGCCGAAGCTCTGGATGCGCCCGCCTTCCACACGGCGCTCGAATACGTGAAGCTGCACAAGCCGCGAGTGCTCTTCCTGTCGCTCGGCGAAACCGACGAGTGGGCGCACGCTGGGCAGTACGAGCTCTATCTGAAATCGTCGCAGCGCGTGGATAGCTATGTGAAAGAGCTGTGGGAGACCCTGCAGGCCATGCCTGAGTATCGCGGCAACACCACGCTGATTCTGGCGATGGACCACGGCCGCGGCGTCGCTCCGGTCGATTGGAAAGGTCACGGCGAGAAGATCCCCGATTCGAAGTATGTCTGGATGGCTTTCATGGGGCCCGATACGCCTGCGCTCGGTGAGCGCTCGAAGATTGCGCCGGTCACCCAGAGCCAGGTGGCCGCGACGCTCGCCGCACTGCTCGGCGAAGACTACAACGCCGTCGTCCCCAAAGCGGGCAAGCCGATCGCTGACGTGCTGAGGAAATAGCGATACAATGCCCGGCATGGATCGAAGAGCATTTCTCGGTACTCTCGCCGCCGCCGGCGCATTCGCGCAAACCAAGAAGTTCCAGCCCGATTGGGCCTCACTACGCACCCACACCGTGCCCGGCTGGTTCGACGACGCCAAACTCGGCATTTTCATCCACTGGGGCCTCTACTCCGTGCCCGCCTGGGCGGAGACTAGCGGGGAACTCGGCAAGGTGCCGATGGCGAAGTGGTTCTATCAGAACGCTTATGCGGAGTGGTATCTGAACTCCATCCGGTTGAAGGAGTCCGGCGCGTACAAGCATCACGTGGCGACCTACGGCGCCGATTTCGACTACTACCGCTTCGGCAAGACGTTTGAGGAGCAATCCCGCCAGTGGAAGGCCGCATCCTGGGCGACGCTGTTTCGTGACATCGGCGCGCAGTACGTCGTGCTCACGACCAAGCATCACGACGGCTACACGCTCTGGCCGAGCAAGGTTCCCAATCCCAAACGCCCGCAGGGCGGCATGAACTCGCCGCGCGACCTCGTTGGGGAATTGACCACGGCGGTCCGAGCATCCGGACTCAAGATGGGTCTCTACTACTCCGGCGGTCTCGACTGGACCTTTGAGGAGCGTCCTGTCGCCACCATGGCGGACCTGCGCACGACGGCGCCGAAGACTGAGGAATACGCCCGCTACGCCGACGCCCACTGGCGTGAGCTCATCCGCCTCTACCAGCCCTCCGTCCTCTGGAACGACATCGGCTATCCCGCGCTCGCCAAGCCGGAAGCGCTGTTTGCGGACTACTACAACGCCGTGCCCGAGGGCGTGATCAACAACCGCTTCAGCGTCGAGTTCTCCGATTTCACGACGCCGGAGTATGCGAAGTACGACAAGATCACGGAGAAGAAGTGGGAGTCCTGCCGTGGGCTTGGCTTCAGCTTCGGATACAACAAGATGGAGGGGCCGGAGCAGGTTGTGGCCTCCGACAAGCTGATCGCTCTGCTCGTCGACATCGTCGCCAAGAACGGCAACCTGCTGCTGAACATCGGGCCGAAGCCTGACGGCTCCATCTCCGACATTCAAACCGACCGGTTGAAGGCTCTTGGCCGCTGGCTCGGGATGAACGGCGAAGGCATCTTCGGTACGCGCCCCTGGGTGCGGCCGTCGGCTAAGACTGCGGACGGCATTGACGTGCGCTTCACGAAGAAGGGCAACGCCCTGTACGCCTTCCTGCTTTCACGTCCCGCGACCGCCAAATTGACGGTGCCGGGCTTGACGGCCGCGCCCGGCATGAAAGTCCGCCTGCTGGGCGGCGGCGATCTGAAATGGACGCAGTCCGGCTCCGACGTGATCGTGGACGCGCCCTCCCGCCTTCCGGGAGAGCACGCCCTTGCGCTGCGGATGACGCCTGCGCCGGCGCCGGTCAGTCTGTAGGGATATTAAACTTGTCGCCGGTGTCGGCCACCCATTGCTTCAGCCGCTGCGTCAGCCGCTGTCGTTCGACGCGATAGCGGTTGTTGTGCGCCAGGTTGGCCTGCTCGTACGGATCCTCATTCAGGTTGAAGAGCATCCAGCTCATATTGTCGAAGCAGGCGTATTTCCATCCGTCCTTCGTGACGAGCCCGCGATAGGGCTTGTTCACGGAGTTCGGGTGGCCGGTCGGCACAACAGTCTGCAGGTACGCGGAATCCGGCATCTCCGGCGGCGTGTCTCCGGCTCTGCGCAGACGGAAGCCGGAGAGATCCTTGCCTTCCATCCAGGCCGGTTTCTTCAAGCCGCATAGCCCCAGCGTGGTGGGTGCGATGTCGGGCGCGTTGATCAGAACCGGGAGGCGACCTGTCATGTGGCCCTCGTAGGTCGGCGTGGCGCCGCTGATGAAGAACGGCACGCGGATGGACTCCTCGTGCGCGGTCATTTTGCGGAACTGTCCGTGCGAGCCGAGCATGTCGCCGTGATCGGAGAAGAACACGACGTGGGTATTGAACGAGATGCCCTCTTCCTGCAGCGTCTTCATCACGCGATTCAGGTTGAAATCAAGGTTCTCCACCATGCCGTAGTAGCCGGCCATTTCGCGCGCGGCGAGTTCGCGGATGGAAGGCACCAGCGGGACATTGGGCCGGAACTGGATGTTGCCGGCGGACCAGCGCTGGCGGTATTCGGGCGGCGCGACGTAGGGGTCGTGCGGCGGTTGGACGGAGCACGCCGCAAAGAAGGGCTTGCCATTGCCGTTGCGCTGGGCGACTGCCTGCTCCTTGACGTATTTGATCAGCAGGTCCGTGAGGCAGTCCGTTTCGTAGCCGGGCAGGCGGTAGTGGAACGCGTCCTTGCCGGCGCCGCCGTGCACCCAGCAATCGTATTGGGAGTTGTTGTTTTCATAGCCAACCCAATGATCGAAGCCGCCACGCTTGTTGGGATCGGTGATGAAATGCGCGGCGCGTCCCTTGGCCTCCTGCCAGCCGCCCAGATGCCACTTGCCGATGTAGGCGGTGTGGTAGCCGGCCTCTTTCAACGGGTGCGCGATGGTTTGCTGTCCGTCAGGCAGTGGGTATTGGTGGCCTACCACTGCGTGATGCGGGTATCGGCCGGTCAGCAGTGAGCCGCGGAACGGGCAGCAGAGCGGAAAGCCGGCCACCGCGCCGGTGAACTGCACGCCCGTGGAGGAGAGGTTGTCGATGGTGGGTGTACGGGCGTTGATGTCGCCGCTGCAGCCCATGGCCTGCGCGCGATGCTGGTCCCCAAAGAACCAGATCACATTCGGCTTGTCGCCCGGCTTCTGGATGGCCGAGGGCTGCATGGCGGCAGCCGCGGCAGGTACGGCGGAAGAAGAGCGTAGGAAGTCGCGTCGGTTCATGGTTCCTGATTCTCCTTA
>CAYVDY010000563.1:0-4679 GCA_964450255.1 uncultured Candidatus Solibacter sp.
GTGCTGGTCACCGGCGAAAGCGGCACGGGCAAGGACCTGGTCGCCCGCTCCATCCACTTCGCCAGCCCGCGCGCCGCCAGGCCGTTCGTCGCTCTCAATTGCGCAGCGCTCCCGGAAGCACTCCTGGAAACTGAGTTGTTCGGAGTGGAAAAGGGCGTCGCCACGGTAGTCGACCGCCGCGCAGGCAAGTTCGAGTCGGCTCAAGGCGGGACAATTTTTCTGGACGAAATCGGTGACCTCAGCCTGGCCGCGCAAGCTAAGATTCTGCGTGTTCTGCAGGATCACGTCGTCGAACGGATCGGCGGTAGAACCAACATCACCGTAGACGTTCGAGTCATCGCGGCAACCAATAAGGACCTCGCTGCCGCCATGAAGCGAGGGAACTTCCGGGAAGACCTTTACTACCGGCTCAATGTCGTTCATCTCAAAACCCCCGCGTTGCGAGAAATGCCGGGCGACATTCCGGCGCTTGCCAACGCGCTGCTCCACCGCATCTCGGCTGAGATGAAACGGAACGTGCCGCCGCTCGCTCCGGAAGCGCTGCGCGCATTGCAGAACTACGCCTGGCCCGGCAATGTCCGCCAACTGGAAAACGAACTTCGCCGCGCCGCCGTAGTCGCCCAGGGTCCTGAAATCGAGCCGGCGGATTTCTCCGAGGAACTCACCGCCGTTGCCGCCGCGCCGAATTCGTCAAACGGATTGCAGCAGGAACTCGAAGAACTGGAGCGCCGCCGCATCCAGGAAGCGCTCGCCGCCAACGGCAATAATCAGCAAAGGACCGCCAAAGTTCTCGGTCTCAGCCGCCAAGGTCTCATCAACAAATTGAAGCGGTACGGCATCCTCACTGCCCCGCCCCGACAGGAGTAACTAGTTGGCCAACGAGCAACGCATCGCCAATCACTCAGCCGCCCTGAACCGTATCACGCCTGAATCTTCATCGCTGACCCGCCGCCTTGCAGCCATCGTCATCAGCATTTGGTTCGGCGGGATTCTGCTGGTGGCGCTGGCCGCCCCTATCGCCTTCCGATCAGTGGACAAGGTCCTCGCGGCTCCGCCAGAGAGCGTGGCCAAAGCGTTAAAGACGCTCGGGCCATCCCTCACGCGCGAGATCTTGCGCTATCAGGCGAGCGAGAGCAACCGCCTGCTTTTCGATACCTGGGGCTGGGTGCAACTCGGCCTCGCTGTTGCCGTCGTAATCCTGCTGCTCTTCCTGAGCAACGTCGGCCGCACATCCCTCGGAATCTCCCTCGGAATGATGCTGATGGCGGTACTGATGAACTTCCTTCTGATCCCGAGAATCTCCGAGATCGGGCGTCAGATGCAGGCTTCGATGCAGACGCGGCCCGATGACTTGGTAGAGAGATTCCAGCTGATGCACTACGGGTTCACGGCCTTCGAGCTAGCCGTGGTGGCGTTAGGAACGATTCTTCTTGTTCTGCTTCTTCGCGGCAGGCGCGGCGGCGGCAGCCGGCGGCCGCACATCGAAGAAATCTGAGATGAGTTCAACCTGATCGATCACGCCGAGCACCGCACAATCGATCGGCGATGGTTTCAACCCTAACGCGGAAAACGCGGCGTAGCCATCCTGCACCAGCAACACGCGATCGTTCAGTCCTGCGTTGACGGTGTCTACGGCAACGACAGGCGCGCCGCGCTCACTGCCATCCAGATCAAGAGGCTGCACCAGCAGAATCTTGCGGCCTTCGTGCGAGGCGTCCTTGCGCGTGGCGCTGATGTCTCCGATGACGCGCGCGATCAGCATATTCTCTTCTTGCCAACGTGGATCTCATCCACGATGCCGACGATGGTGGCGTCGGACGGAACTTCTTCCGGCACGAACGGGAAGGACGCTTCCTTGCCGCGCACCCAGTAGATGATTTCGCCCGCACCGGCGCCGGTGCAATCGGTGCAGATCAACTGCTTGCCTGTTGGCGTCAGATCCGGCAGCACGGGCTGCACGATGAGCAGGCGCTGCGAATCGAGCCCCGCGTTCTTCACGCTGGACCAGAGCCGGCCGACGACGCGCCCTAACTGCACGGCTTCGTGTCCACGTCGAGGCCGTCGACGATGCCGACGATCACGCAATCCACCGGCTTGTCTTTGCAGCCATCCGCCATGCGCGCGCTGCTGCCGGCGACGGTAAACACGAGTTCGCGGAAGCCCGCGCCGACCGTATCGACCGCGACAACATAGCCCGCTTCATCTTTGCCGTCGGGCGTGACCGGCTTGATGATCAGCAGCTTGTGCCCTTCCAGGCGGGGATCTTTCTTTGTGGCAACTACGGTGCCCACCACGCGGCCGAGGATCATTTGCTTCCTGACTTGCCGATGGGCAAGATATCTTCCAGACTCGGATGCGGACGCGGAATCACGTGGACGGCGACGAGTTCGCCGACACGCCGCGCGGCAGCAGCGCCCGCGTCGGTCGCGGCGCGAACCGCAGCGACATCGCCGCGCACCAGCACGGTGACATAACCCGAGCCGATCTTCTCCCAGCCGACAACCGTCACGTTGGCGGCCTTCACCATTGCGTCCGATGCCTCGATCATGGAGACGAGACCGCGGCACTCTACCATTCCAAGTGCTTCGCCCATCGATGAGTCCTTTCTACACCGTTAGGATATCGCGATCCGCACCGGACGGGCGTTGGTCTTGCTAGACTAGCGGCGAAAGGGGATTTTCCTCAATGAAGAAAGTCATTTCGTTGGCACTGGGACTGGGATTGCTGGCCGGCACTTTCGCCATGCAGGCAGTGGCGCAAAAGGCGAGCCCGCACGAGACTGTGAACGCCGTGATGAACGGCAAGACGATTAAGATCGAATATGGCCGTCCGTATGCGAAGGGCCGCAACATCTATGCCGACCTCGCGCCACTCGGCAAGGTGTGGCGCACGGGCGCCGACGAGGCCACGACGCTGGTCTGCCAGGGCGATCTGATGCTCGGCTCGCTGCACGTGCCGGCCGGCTCCTACACGCTGTTCACGATCCCCGGCGAGGGCGAGTGGACGCTGATCGTCAACAAGGTCGCCAAGCAGTGGGGCGCCTTCAAGTACGACGAGAAGATGGACCTCGGCCGCGTGAAGATGAAGGTTGGCAAGACCGCGGCTCCGGTGGAGCAGTTCACCATCGGACTCGACGCACAGGGCTCGAAGGGCACGCTGAAGATGGCGTGGGGCGCCGTCGAAGCGTCGGTCCCCGTGATGGCGCACTAAGGGAGTTCGAAAGAGATGAAGCGAAGGCGGCCGTCGCGCTCGATTTGCACGGCGGCCGCATCGCCTGATTTCATTTTCCGCAAGGCGGCGCGGAGTTCGGCGACGGATGCGACGCTGGTGCGATTGATGGCGTAGATGACGTCGCCGGCTTTGAAACCCTCCTCCTGCAACGGGCCGTCGGCGTGACGCGCGGCGACGAGCACACCGCCAATGACGCGGCGGACGGGCGAAACCTGCTCGCGCAGTTTGCGGGAGAGATCCACGGCGAAGATGCCGAGTTCCGGCACAAGGTTCTCTTCCCTGCTCGCCAACTCACCGTAGTTTGCGCCCTCATCCTGCCGCTCAGCCACCTTCACTGTCAGGTTCATCTTGCGCTTGGCGCGGATCACTTCCAACTGGACGTTCTCTCCGATGGCGGGGCGATAGACGTTGACGTTGAACTGGCGGGCGTTCTCCATCACCTTGCCGTTGAGGCTGTGGATGATGTCGCCGACGCGCATGCCGGCTTTCTCGCCTTCACCCGACGGCTCCACATCGGAGACAACGACGCCCCATTCCTGTGACAGTTTCCAACCGTCAGCGAGTACGGGGGTGATTGTCTGGGTGGTGACGCCGATCTCGCCGCGCACGACGCGGCCAGACTTGCGTATCTGATCGACGACATTGGCAACGATGTTGGAGGGTACGGCAAAGCCGATGCCCTCGCTGCCGCCGGACTGCGTGAGGATGAGCGTGTTGATGCCGACGACGTTGCCTTCGGTGTTGACGAGCGGGCCGCCGCTATTGCCGGGATTGATAGGCGCATCGGTCTGGATGTAGATCATCGGATCATCGGGCTTCAACTGTCGCGCGGGGGCACTGACGACGCCCATGCTGAGCGAGTTATCGAGCCCCATGGGGCTGCCGAAGGCGAGCACGATCTGACCCTGCTCGACGGCATCGGAATCGGCCAGCTTCAGCGCCGGGTAGCCTGTCTCATTGACCTTGAGGAGAGCGATGTCGGTTTCGAGGTCGAGGCCGACGAGTTCGGCGCGGACGATGCGTCCGGCGGGCCGCAAAGTGGAGCGGCGGGCGGGCACTGCGGTGTCGTTGAGGATGGGCAATGCAACCTGCACGCGCTGGGCGCCGATGACGACGTGGGCGTTGGTGACGATGTAGCCGCCCTCGTCGATGATGACGCCGGAGCCTGAGCTTTGCTGGCGCGCGGCGACCCCGGGCTCCTCGCTCTCGTCGGCCTCCAACTGGCGGTAGCCGACGGCGGTGACTTTGACGACGGATGTATGGACGCGGCGGCTGAGCGCCTGAAAACTGGCACTGAGCGCGTCCAATTGGGGCTGGGGCGATTGCGCCGGCAGCACCAGGACGAAGGCCAACGCGAGCATTAATGAACGAAGCATGCAGCAGACTCCCCGATTTGCTCTATTCTATATCCAATGAACCGCAGAACATTCCTCCAAACCGCCGCGCTC
>CAYVDY010000564.1:0-4671 GCA_964450255.1 uncultured Candidatus Solibacter sp.
GGGGGTGGCGGGCGCCAGGCCCGTCAACATTCGGATGGTGGTGGTTTTGCCGGGGCCGTTCGGCCCAAGGAAGCCGAAAAAGCAGCCGCGCTCGACGCGCAGGGTGAGTCCGTCCACGGCGGCCTTATCGCCGTAGACCTTGCGCAGTTCGCGAACTTCGATGGCTGGGGAGGATTCTAGGTGCACCGGTCCTTCTATCGTAACGATTTGGAGCAGTGTGGGGAGGGGTAAAGAAAAAGATGGCAACGGGTCTATTCAGTTGTGGAGGAAGTGCCGATAAACTTGACGTGAGCGTGAGTACTGTACATCGGGTGTCGTACCGGGATCTGGCGCTGAAGAGCCTGGATCACCTGCCGCCATTCTCACCCGTGCTGAATCATCTGATGGCCAGCATGGCGAACGAGGATGTCTCATTTGCGCAGTTGGGCGCGGTGATCGAGCGGGATACGGTATTGACGGGGAATGTCCTGCGGCTGGTGAACTCAGCCCTTTATGGGCGGCGAGGGACCGTCAGCAGCGTGCGGGCGGCAGTGTCGATTCTGGGCATCAACAAGCTGCGCAACTACGTTCTGGGCTTGTCAGTCTCGCGCATGTGGTCCAAAGTGCGCACGCCGGCATCGTGGTCCATGGTGCGCTTCAACGATCATTCGGTGGCAACCGCGGTGCTGGCGGATATGCTGGTGCAGAAGACGGCGGTGGAGTACCCGGAGGGCGCCTTTGCGGCCGGGTTGCTGCACGATTTAGGCCGGATGGTGATCGCCAACTCACTTCCAGATGAGTTTGAGCGCATTCTGGCGATGCAGGCCGAATCCGGCAAGCCGCTGGAGGTTTGCGAGCACGAGATTCTGGAATGCACGCATTCGGAGTTGTCGGCAGCGGTGCTGACGCGATGGAATCTGCCTGCGCCGATTCAGAAAGCTGTGCTGTACCATCATCGGGCCGATCTGGATCCCGTTGGCGGCAGCCTGCAGGCTCTACCGCTCAGCAAGGCCGTCGAAGTCGCCAATCAGGTGGTTAACGGGGCAGGTCACGCGATCACGGAGTTCGACCAGCAGAAGTCCAAACCGGCGGACGAGGTGCTGGCAATGCTGGGGCTGGCCGATCAGACGGAGACTCTGGTGGCGGACTTCGAAGTGGAACTGAAGGCAGTCAGTTCAACCCTCTAGCCGCCCATCTTGCGGATATATTCGCGCGGCAGAAGTAGCCGCACGCGCTCGTCCGCGATCTCGATCCGGCCCGGCGCCAGGCCCGCGTATTCCCCGTCAATCTGAAGGTCGATGGGCGAATCGCCGGCTGGCGCGAACTCCAGGGAACGGGCGTGGAGGATTTGCACGCCACTCATCCCCCCCAACGTGTTCAGTAGCACGCCGGCGAAGTACTTCAGGTAGCGGAACGAGCTGGGACCTTCGAAAAGCACCACGGCGAACTCGTCAGTGAGCAGATTGGCGTGGCGCGCGATCTCAAGATCCCCGCCGTAGTTTCGCACTCGGCTTAGCAGGGCAAAGCTCGCCCGGCGAGTATGGCAGTCGATCGTGATGTCGAACTCGGGCAGGCGCTTGCCTACCTGAGCAAAGCCGCCCTCCCAGTAGCTGAGCTTGCCCCAGCGGCGTTTGACCTCCGGCTTGACGAGCCGTACGATGCGCGCGTCGAGCCCCAGGCCGGCCATCAGTAGGAAATAGCGAGGCTCATCACCGGGTAGGATTAACCGGCCGAGCGCGATATCGCGTGGCTCCAGTTCGCTGAACCGGGCCGCTGCGCGCAGCAAATTGCCACCGATGCCCGTCTCCATGGCCAGTACGTTGGCGGTGCCGGCCGGCAGGATGGCCAGCGGAACGCTGGAGCCGGCCATGCCGTTGACGACCTCGTTGATTGTGCCGTCGCCGCCGGCGGCCAGGATCAGCGTGGCGCCGCTGTCGATGCAGGATCTGGCTATTGCGCCGGCTGTCCGCGGGCCCGTGGTGGGGCAGAGATGGACCGGGCCCACCGGCGGCATCAGCATTTCGGCCGCCTTTTGGATCAACTCAGGTTGGCGGAAAATCTTCCCGGCGACAGGATTGTAGATGAGGAATGCTGCAGGGGGATCGGGCACGTAGTTACCATTATAGGGGTGACTATTCCGTTACAGCAGATGGAAGCCCTGCGCGCCGAATTGCGCCGGCACGAGCATCTTTACTACGTGCTGGACCAGCCCGAGATCAGCGATGCCGAATACGACGGCCTGATGCGGCAGATGCAGGAATTGGAGCGCGCTCATCCGGAGATCCCGGTGCCGCCGGACTCGCCGACCCTGCGCGTAGGCGGGGCGCCGCGGGATGGGTTCGTCAAGGTGCGGCACAGCGCGCCGATGCTGAGCCTGGACAATGCATTAAACGAAGGCGAACTGGTGGACTTTGACCGGCGTGTCCGCGAGTTGCTGAGCGAGGACGCTTATCAATATGTCGCCGAACTCAAGCTCGACGGTCTGTCGATGGCCGTACATTACGCGGACGGCCGTGTCGTGCGGGCGATTACGCGCGGCGACGGCGAGTTCGGCGAAGATGTCACGGAGAACGCTCTCACCATCCGAACGCTGCCACTGCGCGTAGAGGCCGAGTGGCCGAAGTTCGAAGTTCGCGGCGAAGTTCTGATGACGAAGCGTGCGTTCGAACGGCTGAACACGCAACGGGATACGGAAGGTTTGCCGCTGTACGCCAATCCAAGAAACGCCGGAGCCGGCTCGCTGCGAGTGCTGGATCCCACGGTCACCGCGGCGCGCCAAATGGAGTTCTTCGCCTACTTTCTGCTGGTCGACGGGCAGCCTGCGTTGAAAAGCCAGTGGGAATCGCTGGAGCGGATGAAGGCGATGGGGTTCAAGGTGAATCCGAATATCGCGAAGCTGGAGAACGTGGAAGGACTGCTGGCGTATTGCCGGAAGTGGGGCGAGCACCGCGAAGGGCTGCCGTACGAGATCGACGGCGTGGTGGCGAAGGTGGATTCGGTGGAGCAGCAGAACAAGCTCGGCTGGACAGCGAAGTTCCCGCGATGGGCAATCGCGTACAAGTTCACGGCGCGGCAGGCGGAGACGGTGCTGGAGGGGATCGATATTCAGGTGGGCCGGACCGGTGCGCTGACTCCGGTCGCGCGTCTGCGGCCGGTGGTGGTGGGCGGCGTGACCGTCGCCAATGCCACGCTGCACAACGAGGAGGAGATCGCGCGGCTGGGGCTGGAGATCGGTGACACGGTTGTGGTGGAACGCAGCGGCGACGTGATTCCGAAGATTGTGGAAGTGAAGCAGCGGCCCGCGAATCGCACGCCGTTCGTAATGCCGAAGCAGTGCCCGGTATGCGGCTCCGACGTGGTGCGGCCGGAGGGCGAGGTGGCGACGCGCTGCGTGAACAGCAGTTGCCCGGCGCGGCTGAAGGAGAGCCTGCTGCACTTTGCGGCGCGGTCCGTGATGGATATCGACGGGCTCGGCGAGGCGCTGGTGGATCAACTGGTGGAGACGGGTGTGGTGAAGAGCATCGCGGATTTCTACGAGCTGAAGTTGGAACAACTAGCCGCGCTGGAGCGCATGGGCGAGAAGTCCGCTCGCAAAATCATCGATAATATCGAGGGAACGAAGCAGAAGCCGCTGGCGCGAGTGCTGGCTGGTTTGGGCATCCCGTTCGTGGGCGAGCGCACGGCTCAGTTTCTGGCCGACGACCTCGGTTCGCTGGACGCGCTGATGCAGGCCAGCGAGGCGCGGCTGCAACTGGTGGAAGAGATAGGCCCCAAGGTCTCGCAGAGCATACAGAAGTTTTTTGCGGAGCCGCACAATCAGGAACTCGTGCAGCGGTTGCGTGCGGCTGGATTGAAGCTGGAAAGCGACGGGCCGCGGCGCCCGCCGGCCGGGCCGTTCGTCGGGATGACATTTGTTCTGACGGGCCCGCTTCCCGGAATGGAGGGCGAGGAGGCAAAAGGGATGATCGAGGCGGCGGGAGGCAAAGTGACGGGCTCAGTGAGCAAGAAAACGAGCGTGGTGGTGGCCGGCGCGGAGGCGGGGTCGAAGCTCGGGAAGGCGCAGGAGCTTGGCATTCCCGTCTGGGATAAGGATCAGTTTCTGGAGCGGCTCGCATCGGCGGACCCGGCATGAACGAACTCCTGGAAGTGCTGAAGGCCTGGGGGCCGGTGGGCATTCTGATCGTCGCGTTTGTCGACGGCATCGGGCTACCCAATCCGGGCGGGCCGGACTATTTTCTGCTGTTTCTGGCCTGGAAACACCCGGAAACAGCGTATTTGAGCGCGTTTTTGTGCCTGATCGGCGCGTTGGCGGGCAGTTTCGGCCTGTTCATGATCGCTCGCAAGGGTGGGCGGAAGTACCTGGATGCCAAGGCCAGCGGGCCGCGTGCGATGAAGTTTCGGGCGTGGTTCCAGCGGTATGGATTGGTGACGGTTTTCATTCCGGCGCTGATGCCGATGGTGCCGCTGCCGATGAAGGTGTTTGTGCTGTGCGCGGGGGCGTTTGCGGTGAGTCCGCTGACGTTTCTGGCGGTGGTAGCGGCCGGCAAGATCCCGCGGTTCTTCGCACTGGCGTATCTTGGAAAATCGCTGGGCGAAAACTCGACTCAATGGCTCAAAGACCACCGCTAGCACTTTGTAGTGGGAGCGCTGGTGCTTGGTCTCTTCCTGTTCCTACTTGTGAAACTGGCGGAC
>CAYVDY010000565.1:0-4668 GCA_964450255.1 uncultured Candidatus Solibacter sp.
CAGGGAAGGTGCGCCCTGCGGTTCGCAAACGACATGCGAATCCCACAACTTCTCGATGATTGTGCGCGGTTTTGACATGGTTTAGATGGCCTCGCAGATCGCTGCGCCCACTTGCTCAGTGGTGCGGGGGGTGCCCTTGGGTTTCAGGTCGGCGGTCACCTGACCGGAATTCAGCACGGCTTCGATCGCGTCGTTCACCGCTTTCGCTTCGGCGGTGAGGCCAAACGAATACTCCAGCATCGCCGCTACGCTGCCGATGGCGCCCAGGGGATTGGCCTTGTTCTGCCCGGCGATGTCCGGCGCCGAACCGTGGACCGGCTCGTACAGGCCGACCCAGGCGCCCGACGGCTTCTGCTCGCCAATCGACGCCGACGGCAACATGCCGATCGACCCCGCCAGTACCGCGCCCTCGTCGGAGAGGATATCGCCGAACATGTTCTCGGTTACGACGACGTCGAAACGGGTCGGATTCAGAACCAGCTGCATCGCGCAGTTATCAACCAGAACGTGTTCCAGTTCGACGTCGGGGAAGTCCGCCGACACCTCAACAATTACTTTGCGCCAGAGCTGAGAAGTCTCCAGAACATTGGACTTATCAACTGAAGAAAGCTTCTTTCGCCGCTGCCGCGCCAAGTGAAACGCCATGCGCCCGATCCGCGCGATCTCGGCGCGCGTATAGGTCATCGTGTTGGTGCCGCGCTCGTTGTCACCCTCGCCCTCGATACCGCGGGGCGTGCCGTAATAGATGCCGCCCGTCAGTTCGCGCACGATGATCATGTCCGTGCCGATGATGCGCTCGTTCTTGAGCGGAGAGGAGTCGATCAGCGCCTGATAGGTCCGCACCGGTCGGAGATTGGCGTAGACGCCCAGCACCTTGCGGATGCCCAGCAGTCCGCGCTCCGGACGCTGCATTGGTGGCGCGTTGTCGAATTCAGGCAGCCCGACGGCGCCCAACAGCGTGGCGTCGGCATCGGCGGCGAGGCGGGCGGTCTCATCGGGGAAGGGGGTGCCCGTCTTGTGAATGGCCATGCCACCCAGCAGGCCATCCGTCAGATGCAGCGTGTGATTGTACTTATCAGCGACGCGGTGGAGGACACGCACGGCTTCCCGGGTGACTTCCAGTCCGATACCGTCGCCCGGCAGGACGAGAATGTTCAGGTTCATTATGGTGAGACAACTTTAGTCGGCGGCCTGCGATCGGACGGACTCGCCTGCCTTCAGAGTGTGAATGAGGGCAGATATCTCCGCGTCGGTGACGCCCTTCTTGCGGTCTGCGATCTCGATAAACCCATTGTAAACGGCATCGAGCTCGTCTTTGGTCAGCTCAAATCCAAGATGGCCGCACTTGGAGCGCAGCGCGTGACGGCCGCTGTGCTTGCCGAGTACCAGGCGTCCCTCGGGAATGCCGACCGAACGCGGATCCACCACTTCGTATGTGGACTTGTTCTTGAGGTAGCCGTCCTGGTGGATTCCTGCTTCGTGCGCGAACGCGTTGGCGCCGACCAGCGCCTTGTTCGGTTGAGGGCCGAAGGCGATGATCTCGGTGAGCATCTGGCTGGTCGGGAAGAGGTGTTCTGTGACGATGTTGGTGTAGTAGGGCAGCCGGTCCTTGCGAACCGCCAGCGTCATCACGATCTCTTCCAAGGCGCAATTTCCGGCGCGCTCGCCGATTCCGTTAATAGTGCACTCAATCTGCCGCGCCCCAGCGCCAATCGCGGCCAGAGAGTTGGCGGTAGCCAGACCCAGGTCGTTGTGGCAGTGGACGCTGATGATCGCCTTGTCGCCGACGGCGCGTGCCATGCGTCCGATCAGTTCGGCGTGCTCTTCCGGCACCGAATAGCCCGTGGTGTCCGGTAGATTGACGGTCTTGGCCCCGGCTTCCACCACGGCCAGCGTGACCTCTTCCAGATAGTCTGGATCGGTGCGGGTGGCATCCTCGGCCGAGAACTCCACGTCCTCGACGTACCGCCGCGCCAGGCGGATAGCCGCGCAGGCCTCATCCAGGACCTGCTGGCGTGTCTTCTTCAACTTGAATTTGAGATGAATATCGCTGGTAGCGATAAACGTGTGGATCCGGCTCCGTTTGGCCGGTTCCAGAGCGCTGGCAGCGCGTTCGACATCCAGTGTGCAGGCTCGGCTCAGTGCGGCCACCTGCACCCAGGGCAATTCCGAGCTGATAACCCGGACCGCCTGGTAATCGCCTTCGGAAGCGATTGGAAACCCGGCTTCCAGAATGTCCACGCCAAGTTCGGCTAGTTTGTGGGCCATCCTGAGCTTCTCAGGTACTGTCATCGAGCATCCGGGTGACTGTTCGCCATCCCTCAGCGTCGTGTCGAAGATGTAAACGCGCTGCCTGTTTTGCGTGTCGACCATGTTTCGCGTTGCGCTCCTTGCTTTCGGTTCCGCCAGTTATGGGGCCTGTTGCTCCCCGTCACCGGGATCACCGCTCACCATTCATTGTGAGACCGGACGAGGGATTCTTCAAATTTATAATTACCTTGCCTCGGATAACGAATGCATATATGATAAATCTTGCTTATGGGCGATGCGTCCTGAGCGTGGTGCACCCTATGGAACTCTACCCACTCAAGGTCTTTCTGACCGTCGCGACCGAGAAGAGCTTTTCCCGCGCTGGAGAGAAGCTTCTGCGAACACAGCCGGCCATTTCTCTGGCGGTGCAGAGGTTGGAAGCTGAGCTCGGTGAACGGCTCCTCGACCGGACGGGCAGGGAACTGATCCTAACCGACGCCGGGAAGATCGTTGTGGAGTATGCGCGCCGGTTTGAGAATCTGGAGCGGGATCTGGAGAACGCTCTGGCCGAACTGCGGGATCTGGCCGCAGGGCGGCTGGCCATTGGCGCCAACGAGTCTACTTGCCTTTATTTACTTCAACATATCATCAACTATCGAAGGTTATACCCGAAGGTGAAAGTGCAGGTTCGGCGGACGTTGTCGAGCAAAATCCCGGTGCAGTTGATCGATGGAGACCTGGAGATGGGGGCGGTTAGCTTCGATCCGGAAGACGACCGTCTGGAAGCCACTGTCATCTATACCGATCACCTGGCGTTTGTGGTTTCGCCCCAGCACAGGTTTGCCGGCCGCAAGTCTGTCTCTATCAAGGAACTGGGGATGGAGACCTTCATCGCGCACAATGTCTTAAGCCCGTATCGCGACGTGGTGATTAAGGCATTCCAGCGGGCCAAGGTGCCGTTGAACATGGACGTGGAGATGCCCACGGTGGAAACCATCCGCCGCATGGTCCAGCGGAATGAGGGCGTGGCATTTCTGCCGAAGATGTGTGTTGAGCAGGAGATAGAGCAAAATCTTCTAGCAGAAGTTGAAGTGGAGGAGCTGCGCGTGGAGCGCAAGATCCGGCTGGTTTATCCGGCCCGACGGGCGCTCAGCCATGCTGCCAAAGCGTTTCTGGAGGTCGTGCAGGGGCCGCGGGGAGAATGACCTGCCGGTTTCGAAACCTCGGGGTCGCTGCTATTGCCGCCATGATTGTGTTCGGAAGTGCGGGCGCAGCACTGCTGTGCGAGAACGCTCTGCGCCTCCCGTCGCAGATTCGGAAGGTCAAAGTGATCGCCGGAGCAGCTGAAGTAGCAGTTGATTCTGAAGACGGTTACCAATTGAAAGCAAGTCAGTTAAAGACAGCATGGCCAAGCAGGGGGACCGTGGTTCTGTTCCATGGCGTAGCCGATTCCCGCGCAGGGGTGGTTGGTCAAGCGTTCCTCTTGAACCGCAACGGCTTTCGGGTCATTGCGCCAGACAGCCGGGGCCATGGGCGCAGCGGCGGCGACCTCTTTACGTTTGGAGTGCTCGAGGTGGACGACGTGAGGCGCTGGGTGAAGTGGGTAGAAGCTCGCCACCCAGGTGAGCCTGTTTTCGCCCTGGGCGAGTCGATGGGCGCCGGAGTCCCGTTCCAATTGGTCGTCGCGGAATCTCCGTTCCGGACGTTCCGCGACGTCGCCGAATACCGGCTCGGACAGAAGCTCCCCACCCTGGGGCCGTTGTTTGTTCCTCCAGCTTTCTGGTATGCCCGCTGGCGCTATGGAGTAGATCTGGACACAGCGTCGCCAGCGGATGCGGTCAGGCGAACGAAAGTGCCGACCCTGATCATTCACGGAACCGCCGACACGAATATCCCGCCAGCACATGGGCAGGATCTGGCTGCGGCCGGAGGGGCGTGTGTTCAGTTCTGGGGTGTGCCCGGCGGTGGCCACACGGATGCAATCTCCCGAGCGCCCGCCGAGTTTGAGCGACGGGTTCTTGCGTGGTTCAGCGCAGCCTCGCCGCCACCAGGGTGTCCACGTTCCTGACGAAAATCCGGCCATCGGACAACGCAGGATGCGCGCGGACCACGCCCGGCAGTAGCTTTGCTTTCGACTTTGGCAGGAACGCACGGGGCGAGGCGTCTGCCAGCACCAGTTCGCCACTCTCCTTCATGATGACCAACTGGCCGCCAGCCAGCACTATGGAGCCGGCGCCAAAACCCTCTTGCGCCCAGACGACCTTTCCGGTCTTCCACTCGATGCAACGCAATTCCTGGCCTTCCTCCTGCCGCCCGTGGAAGCCGTAAAGGTATTCGCCCGACCGAACGCTGGTCGCATAATGGTTGGACAGATTCTCGTCGCCGGCCCAGATCATCTTCCAAATGCCGGCCGGCTGA
>CAYVDY010000566.1:0-4655 GCA_964450255.1 uncultured Candidatus Solibacter sp.
CCGGGACGGGGGCGGCGGCAACCGCCGCCGGCCCCGCCGCCCAGGGCCTTGTCCTTCCGTGCAATCTTCGGCATGAAAGGCTGGAGGTCGGGCGGGACCGGCGTGACTGTGTTTTTGACCGCCGTCTGAACCGTCTTGTTGGTGCCAACGAAGAATGCCAGTGCCACCAGGCCGACGTGCACGAAGACCGACATGATCTGCGATTTGCTGCGATACTCGTCGCGCGAGAAGAGCTCACGGACTGGCAGAGGTTGAGAGGTCACCTGCAGTGGCGGCAGTTTTTCTGGAGCAATCAGATCTTTGAGGTGCTCGCCGAAATTGCGATACCAGGGCCGCGCGCTCCGTTCCAGGATGACTGCTGAAGAGTTCTTCAACTCCTCCTCGGTCAGGGGGCGGGAGGTGACTTGCAGCGGAGGCAGATTGTCTTTGGCGAAGAGGGAAGCGACGTTGTCCTTCAGCGATTGGAGGAACGACTTCCTCTGTTGGACCACGGCCAGTTGCCGGAGAGGCCCGTCACCATCGAGCAACTCCTGCTCGGACAAGGGCCGGAACGTCACTTGCAGCGGAGCTTGCTTCTCGAATTTGGCAATGTCCCTGAGGTTGTCGAAAATGGCCAGAAACCAAGGTTTGGAGCCCTGTTGCAGCAGTAGGGCGCCGGCCAGCGGGTTGTCGTGCGCAGAATCAGGCGCGACCGGTCTCGCCTGGTTGGGCTCGTACGGGGGATTAGGATATCGCTCTGACATACCTCTCAGATCTCACGCCAACTCAGTCTCTTCCAACGCAGGTGCAGCCTGCCTCTGTCATTTAGACGCGTGTAACTCCACAAAGTTGCACGATTCCCACAGTCCGGTTTCCAGTTTCCTACCGAAAATTGTAGCATGATCGGAGCTACTCCGCGACATCTTCCATTTTTGGTAAGTCATTGAAAAATAGTCTCCGCCACGAACCGATAAGACCCTTCTACTGCTTCTGACGCTTTGTCGAGCAGGCAAGTTACCGTTCCTTCGCCCCGAGTAGCGATCAGCAAGTCGGCCAGACCGTTGGCGGGGATGGTGGCGCTGGCGGTTCCCACACCGGCTGGTCCACGGCAGGATAGTGCCACGCTGACCGTGTTATCGAGGGTATTCTCCACAGCCACGGACAGCCGACCGGCCTCGGGGCGAACAGCAGAGATGTAGACGCGGGGCGTGACCAGCAGCTTTGCGGGAGCGCAGGCAGGGTTCATTCGCAGGGTGTTTTCGCCGCGACCGGAGAGCAGGTCAGTGATCGTCCTCACGTGCGCAGGGCCCGCCACGGTTGATGCATTCAAGTGCACGGTCTGGGCGCAGGCAACCTCGAGCCGCACCTGACGCCGAGCGAGGCCGGCTGGGGCAGGGAAGCGACAGAGCAATTCCGCGCCATCGGGGGTGCAGCCCGCCAGCGCGAGGACGACCAGCGTCTCGATCATCGCCCCAGCGTGTCGTTCAGGATTTTGGCGAGCCGCACGCCGCCGCGGCGGATCTGCGCCTGTACGACGGGCGACGCCCTGGCGAAGTAATCGTCTCCCAGCACAGCCGGGCGGGCGGCCGGCAGCAGGCCGTAGGCGATGTCACGGGATGCGGCATGCGCGTCCCAGGCCCAGTCGTCGAGCGTACCTTTGGAGTGGCGCCGGCGTTCAGAGAAGCCGGCCTTCTTTTCGAGCTTCGCCTTCAGTTGGGGATCGCGCTGTTCGGCGGTATCGAGAATCGGAGTATCCCAGAGGCTATGCAGGTTGGTAGGCCGGTCCAAGTACACTACCTGCACATCATTACCCCCTCGATCTCCTTTGTCGCCCACGTGGAGGGGTTGGTGCATGTCGCCGACGAAATGAACGAGAAACTTCAGCGCCTCGCCGCGCTGCGCGGTGGTGAGGGAGGTGTCCTTGACCTTCGCGATCAGCTCAGGTATAACGCCGACGACGCAGCCAGTCGGCGGGCAAAAGGGCCTCCAATCGCCTTTCGGCGTGGCGACTGGGATGTTGATGTAGTGCCAGGTGGACGTCTCGCGGCGCTGATTGCGGACCTCATCGGCCCACGACGCGATGGACTCCAGCGTCTCGCCCTGAGCCAGCAACTGAGCGACGCCGGCCTTGGCCTTACCATTCAAATGCTGCATGGCCAGGTGCGCGATCAGGCGATGACCCTCTCTGCCCCATCCGAACGCCTGGGGCGCCATCGCCAGTAATCCGGCCACTCCGATCCAGTTGGTAAGACGCATCTTTTTAGTATGCCCTTTCCGCTGCGGGCTGCATCCACTACTTTGGGGGAGAGTTGCCGTTTCAATGAGTTATTCTTCTGCGCGCCATCTGGCGGGGCTGACCGGCACGGGCACGATTGTTGTGCTCGTGACGATAGCGTTTATCTACCAGTTGCCATCGACCTTCTTCCCTTTTCATGGGGGTCCATTCTATGCCGATTGGGCGGCCCTCTGGGTGGTCTACATGACGTATTCGCTGGTGAGCCTGCCATTCGATATCTGGGCCGGCTATCTGCTTCCCTGCCAGCATCACCGCCAATGCCAGTTGCTGCCGGTCTATCTGGGCCACCTGTTTCGGGCGCTCTTTGTGCAGGGACTGGTGATGACAGGCTCGGCGCTGCTGCTGTTGCAGGCCGGCAAGCAGTGGGGCCTGTGGGGCGCGGAGGCGACGCTGGGGCTGCTGCTATCGGTGCTGTTTGTGCTGCGACCGGTACTTGCCGGAATGCTGGGCGACCACAAGCGCGCGGCGCTGCCAGGCAAGTACTATGCGGCGGGCGCGGCGTGGCTGCTGCTCGGGTTCGTGCTCAGCGCGTCGCTGCCGTGGTGCGGAGTCAGCACGCTTTTCACGTTGCTGGAGACGCTTCTGGGCTGCACGCTCTGGTCGCTGCTGGGGTTGTGGATCCTGAGCCGGTTTCATCATGACGCGGCGCGGGCGTCGCTGTATCTGTCATGGGCGTCGTTCGGGTTGCTGTCCCGCGCCACGCCCACGGTCGCCGGCGTTCCGGAGCGATGGGCGAATCCGGTGGGCGATTAGTCCGCCAGGAACTCCCGCGAGCCCAGCCACATCTCGTCCACGACGTTCATCAACTCGTGGTCCGAATCCACTTCGCGCAACTCCACGCAAGTCCGGGTCCGCGCAAACGACCTTGACACCTTGACGGGTACGACGGTGTCGTTGACGCCGTGGTAGATGAGGCACGGCTGGAGAATGGCGGGTTCCTCCTCGAAGCGCTGTGCGTCCTCCATCAGCTGCCAGTCCAGCGGCGTTTCGCAGCCTTCGGAGTAGTTCATGACGGGCATGGAGCCATCGCGTTTCCAGGCCGCCACCTGTTCAGCGCCAAGGCTCTCCGCCCACAGCCGGGCGAAGCCGAATGCTGGGGCCAGCAGCACCAGTTTCTCAACTTCGGGATGCCGCGCGGCGTAGAGCGCGGCCAGGTAGCCGCCCATGCTGGAGCCGATCAGCGACACGGCGCGCCCGCGGGCGGCGCGTTCGATCACGCCCAACTGGCCGCTGATGGTCAGGTGGCGGAAGCCGTCCTCCGCGAGATTCGGGACCTGCAGGTCCAGCCCGGCGGCGCGAAACCGCTGCTGGAAGATGCATGCCTTCTTGGAGGCCGGGGAGGACGCAAAGCCGTGAAGATAAAGGATCGGAGTCATGCTACTCCGTATAGTACCGGACCTGCGCCACCGAAATTCTGTAGCCCCTTCGTTGCAAATCAATAGCACCCTCTGTAGAATCGGATCTTTGTGGACTCTTTTGGAGGTTTCATGTCCGTTGAACAGAAAGTAAAGCAGATCATCGTCGAGCAGTTGGGTGTGGACGAGGCGCAGGTGGACAGCACCGCATCCTTCGTCGACGACCTGGGCGCCGACTCCCTTGACATCGTGGAACTCGTCATGGCGTTTGAAGAGGCTTTTGACCTCGACATCCCGGACGAAGACGCCGAAAAGATTCAGACCGTGAAGGACGCCGTCGAATACATCGACGGGAAGAAGAAGTAGCCGATCCTTCGGCGCTGATGAACCAGACTCGATCCTTTCCGGGAGAAAATCATTGAAACGCAGGGTGGTAGTTACCGGCGTCGGACTCCTCTCGGCTCTTGGTCATACCGCCGAGGAGACCTGGGCCGGAGTCCGTGCTTCCAAGAACGGTATTGGACCTATTACGCAATTCGATCCCACTGAGTTCAGCTCGCGGATTGCCGCCGAAGTGAAGAACTTCGATCCGCTTCAGTTCATCGACAAGAAGGAAGTGAAGAAGGTCGGCCGCTTCATCCAGTTCGCGATTGCCGCATCGGACGATGCCATGAAGTCTTCGGGGCTTCAGGTGACTCCCGACATCGCGGAGATGGTCGGCGTGTACATCGGCAGCGGCATTGGCGCATTTGAAGTGATCGAACGCGAGCACAGGAATCTTCTGGAGAAAGGGCCCAGCCGGATTTCGCCCTTCTTCATCCCGGCGACGATCGTCAACCTCGCTTCCGGCAACGTGTCGATCCGCACGGGCGCGAAGGGGCCGAACTCGGCCACCTCCACCGCCTGCACGACCAGCGCGCACTGCATCGGCGATTCATTCCGCCTGATCCAGTGGGGCTACGCCGATGCGATGATCTGCGGCGGCGCCGAGGCGTGCATCACGCCGATGGGCGTGGGAGGGTTTG
>CAYVDY010000567.1:0-4632 GCA_964450255.1 uncultured Candidatus Solibacter sp.
GGTCGAACTCATTGAGTTGGGAAGTTAGCTCCGTCGGGGATTGGGACTGATTCTGAGAGGAAGCGCAGTCCATGAGGCACTTACATACTATCATGGGCGAAAAGGAGCGGCAACCGTAACCGCTCCTTTTTCGTCTACTTTTTGAATGGAGGCCCGTTTCTAGGCTCCCGGCTCGACGGTTACGGCCAATTTGACGGCTTCGTGGCTGAGAAGTTCGGCCAGGACGGCGTCGGGAACGGGGGAGTCGACTTCGACCAACGCGACGGCGCCGAGGGGTTCGCCGGGGGAGGCGACGTCCTGACGGCCGAGCGAGAAGTTGGCGATGTTGACCTGGTTGCGGCCGAGGACGGTGCCCACATGGCCGATGACGCCGGGCACGTCGATATTGCGCATATAGATGAGGCAGCCGGCGAGCGGGATCTCAACGGGGATACCGTCCACGGAGAGCAGGCGGGGCTTGTCCATGACGACGCCGCCGGAGACAGCGGTGACGCCCTGGTCGGTTTCGATCTCGACGAGGATGGAATCGGTGGTACCGCCGCGGCTCTGGTGGGCTTCGGCGACCGTCAGGTTGCGCTGGGTGGCGAGCTGCATGGCGTTGACGAAGTTGACCCGGGTGGAGAGGCCGCGGCTGAGAACCCCGGCGAGCGCGGAGTTGCGCAGCAGGTTGGTGTTCAGTTCGGCGATGCGTCCGCGGTAGGTGACCTTGACGCCCTTGGGGTGGCCGATGGCGACATAGGCGGCGAATTTGCCCAGGCGCTCGGCCAGGGTGATGTAGGGGCCCACAGCCTTGTACTGCGCCGGGGTCATGGCCGGCATGTTGACGGCGTTGATGGCGACGCCGTTGTTGAGGTACTCGACCAACTGCTCAATGATGCGGATGCCGACGATCTCCTGAGCTTCCTCGGTGGAGCCGGCGATGTGCGGCGTGGCGATGAGGTTCGGAGCCGCCAGAAGCGGGTGGCCTTCGGCGAGCGGTTCTGGCGTGAAGACGTCGAGGCCGGCGCCGGCGACCTTGCCGGAGGTGAGCGCGGCGGCGAGCGCGTCCTGATCGATCAACTCGCCGCGGGCGCAGTTGATGATGCGGACGCCGTCCTTCATTTTGGCGATTGAGGCCGCGTTGATGATGTCGCGGGTTTCGGGCGTCAGCGCCATGTGCAGGCTGATGTAATCGGCATCGGCGAGGAGGGCATCGACAGAGACCAGTTCCACGCCCAAGTCAGCCGCGGTTTCCGGGTTGACGTAGGGATCGGAAGCGATGATGCGCATCTCGAAGCCGCGGGCGCGGCGGACCACTTCCTGGCCGATGTTGCCGAGGCCGAGGACGCCGAGGGTCTTGCCGCGCAACTCGTTGCCGAGGAACTTCTTCTTCTCCCACTTGCCGGCGCGGGTGGAGGCGCTGGCTTCAGGGATCATGCGCGCCAGGGCGAGCATGAGGGCGAGGGTGTGTTCGGCGACCGAGATGGCGTTGCCGCCGGGGGTGTTCATCACCAGCACGCCGGCAGCGGTGGCGGCGGGCAGATCGACGTTATCGACGCCGACACCGGCGCGGCCGATGAGGCGGAGCCTGGGCGCTTTGGCAAGCGTATCGGCCTTGACCTTGACGGCGCTGCGGACCAGCAGGGCGTCGCAATCGGCGAGGTGGGGTTCGTACTCCTTGGGGTTGGAGATGACGATGTCCCAGGTGGTTTGTTTCTGGAGCAGCTCGATGGCCGCGGGGCTCATGGGTTCGGCGACAAGGACTTTCATGGATACTATTTCCCTGCGACGGCTTGCGCGTAGATCTTTTGAACGGCCGCGACACCCTTGCCGAATTCGACGGGGATGCCATTGGAGTGGAGGATCAGTTCGAGTTCAGCGACCATGGCGAAGAGGTCGGGGAAATCGAAGTAACCGAGGTGGGCGATGCGGAAGATCTGGCCCTTCATGGTGCCCTGACCGTTGGCGATGATGGAGCCGAACTGGTTGCGGAAGCCCTTCACGATCTCACCGGAATCCATGCCGGCCGGCGCCTTGATGGCGGTGACGGAGGACGAGGGCGAACCCGGCGCGAAAAGTTCGAGGCCGAGCTCGACGGCGGCGGTGCGGGTGGCGAGGGCGAGGAGTTGGGCGTTGGTAACGAGGTTATCCATGCCGATTTCCTTGATGTACTTCAGGGATTCGGCGAGGGCGAGGATGAGGGAGACGTTGGGGGTCCAGGCGCTTTCGCCCTTGGCCGCCATTTTGTTCTCCTTCTTCAGGTCGAAGTAGAGGCGCGGCAGCTTGGCGCTGGCGTTGGCCTCCCATGCCTTGGGGCTAACGCTGATGAAGGCGAGGCCCGGGGGGATCATGAAGGCCTTCTGCGAGCCGCCAACGACGATATCTAGGCCCCAGCCATCGATGTCGAGCGGCATTGTGCCGAGGCCGGTGATGGCGTCGACGATGCAGAGCGCGCCGGTGGACTTGGTGAGCGCGGCGATGGCCTCGACGTTATGGGCGGCGCCGGTGGAGGTTTCGGAAGCCTGGAAGAGGACGCCCTTGGCATCGGGGTTTTCTGTGAGGGCCTGGGCGACGCGCTCCGGGGAGACGGTGTCGCCGTATTCAGCGGTGAGCACGATGCCGGTGAGGCGGAAGGCCTTGGCAAGCTCGACCCAGCGTTCGCCGAACTTACCGGCGGAGAGGATGATGACCTTGTCGCCTTCGCTGAAGAAGTTGGAGATGGAGGCTTCGAGGGCGCCGGTGCCCGAAGACACGGTGATTAACACATCGCTGTTCTGGGTGCCGTAAACGTCCTTCAAATCACGCAGCACCGTCGGGTACAGCTTGATGAAGTCCTGGGTCCGGTGATGAATGTCGGACGCCATCATGGCGTGCAGGGCACGGGGCAGAAGGGGCGTCGGGCCTGGTGTCAGGAGTCGCTGCTTTTTGATAAACATGGCTGTGGGAAGATAAAACGGGAAGTAGATCACAGGATAACAAATATGGCAATCATCGATCAGATCCAGAAGGACATGCTGGTGGCCATGAAGGCCAAGGATGAGGCGCGTTTGGGCGCGATCCGGATGGTGAAGGCGGCGCTGATGAAAGAAAAGGTCGACACGATGAAGGTGCTCGACGAGGCGGCGGAGCTGCGGGTTCTGAGCGTCTGCCTGAAGCAGCGGCGCGAGGCGGCGGACATGTATCGCAAGGCCGGGCGGGAAGATCAGGCCGTGAAGGAAGAGTCCGAGGCGGCGATCATCGCGGAGTACATGCCGGCGCTGGCGTCGGATGCGGAGTTGGATGAGGCGATTGAGGCGGCGATCGCGGAGACAGGCGCCACGTCCGCCAAGCAGATGGGCGCGGTGATGACGGCGGCCAAGGCGAAGCTGGGCGGCAAGCGGGCCGATGGGAAGGTGCTGAGCGAGAGGGTGAAGGCGCGGCTGGGGTAAGGCCACTGCGTCACGTGACCTTCGTTCAGCGTCCGTCCTCACCTTACGGACGTGTCCTCGGTGATCGGGACGATGCAGCGTCCTTGGCCCCCATCTGGTTGATCTCGCGAATGAGGCTGCGAATCTGCTCGGGGCTCACGACGCTCTGAATTGCCTCGGCGTTTATGAAGACGGACGGAGTGCCCTGAACGCCAAGTTGAGTTCCAGCCGAGATGTCCCTGTCAATCGCGCCCTTCGCCTTATGCTCTGAGACGCAGCGACCAAAGGCTTTGGCATCCAGCCCAGGCATGCGCTTTAGCTCTTCCGATAGTCTCTGATGCAGGTTCTCCCGAGTGAATTCCTGCTGGTGCTCGAAGATGAAGTCGTGGAATCGCCAGAAGTACTCGGAACCTTGCTCCCCTGCGCAGGCTGCCTCTTCCGCGGCCGCCCGAGCCCAAGTGTGGTTCTGGAGTGGAAAGTGCCTGAACACCACGCGAACGTTGCCGCGTTCAAACGGCAGGACGTCGTTCCTCAACATATATGCGAGACGCGCACAGTAAGGACACTGGAAGTCTGAGAAGACCGTGATTGAAGCGCGTGCAGTGGGCGGGCCTGTCGCCGGTGATCCAGGAGCAGCCAAGCCCGCCTCGATCTTCCTCCGCCTATCCCTCTCTTCCTGGCGCGGATCAACCCTGGTGTCGAGCAACTCCCGGCTGACAAATCGCCCGTCAGGAGAGAGGTAGATCTCCGACGGGATGGCTCTGTTCTTCTCGCTGGCGCGAAGACGGAGCTTTCGATAGCAGCCCGGCTCCACGGTTGATATCCCGGCAATCTCGACTCGCGCGTCGGCAGGCAGTTTGAACTTCAGCACAATCCAGCGCGCGATACGGATTTGCTCCGCTCCTGAGACGGCTGGGCACTGCGCGTTCAGCGCTTGAGCGAGCAGCGCTCCAATGTTGAGCGCAAAGAGGAACCAACGCAAGTTCGTAAGCACGTTCACCGTCCAGTTCCCTGCAGGGAGCCCTTCGAGACCGGGGCCAAATCGGACTGCCCGCCAGCAAGAACCAAGAAGACGTCAAAGGCCCAGTGACTGGAGCCGCCGCCAGTTCCTTTTCGAGAGATCTTGGCCCGGAACCGGAATCGATTCCCGTAGATTTCGGTCCAGCGGGCCTCCTTGTAAGCCAGTGATATCCCGGTTATGGGGAACACGGCGGGCGAGGACAACACGGACCGCTCCAGACGTCCC
>CAYVDY010000568.1:0-4590 GCA_964450255.1 uncultured Candidatus Solibacter sp.
CAACATCTTCTTCCTGGACGTGCGGGAACCGGCGGAGATCGCCAAGCTTGGCACGATCAAGGGTTATGTGAATATCCCGGTGAGCCAGTTGGAAGGGCGGCTGAAGGAGATTCCCAGGGATAAGGTGATCGTCACCCTTTGAAGCAGCGGTGGAAGGGCTGCCCGTGCGGCGGCCATGCTGGAAGAAAAAGGCTTTAAAACATTGGGGTCCTGCGGTCTGGAAAAGGTGAAGAAGCAGGGTGGAGAAAAGCTGGTGACGGAGAAGCCCGCGGAGAAGAAGTGAGTGGGCTTTCGACCGCTGGAATTTGAGCGGCTATCGCCGGAGGAGCAACTGCGGCGCGTGTCCGAATTCCGGGTGCACATGCGTACGCGCCGCACGGTGCGTGAGTTCAGCGCCGAGCCCGTCCCGTTTGAGTTGATCGAGGCGGCGGTGCAGGTCGCAGGCAATGCGCCGTCCGGAGCGAATCAGCAGCCGTGGACGTTTGTCGTTGTGGGCGACCCGGAGATCAAGCGCCGCATCCGCGAGGCGGCCGAGGCCGAAGAGCGCGAGAACTACGAGGGACGGTTTCCCGACGAGTGGCTGACGGTTCTGAAGCAGTTCGGCACGGACTGGCGCAAACCCTTTCTGGAGACAGCTCCGTGGCTGATTGTGATGTTCCGGCAGGATTATGGGCTTGACGGCGACAGAAAAATCAAACACTACTATGTACAGGAGTCCGTGGGAATCGCTTGCGGCTTTCTGATGGCGGCTCTGCATCTGGCCGGTTTGGCGACGTTGACGCACACGCCGAGCCCGATGGGATTTCTCAGCGAGATCCTGGAGCGGCCGAAGAACGAGAAGCCGTTCCTGCTGATTCCGGTTGGCTATCCGGCCGAGGGCGCGGAAGTGCCTGAGATCGGGAAGAAGTCTTTGGCGGAGGTTCTGATCCGGCGATGATTCCCATCCTGGTGGCTGTTCTCATGCAAGCGGGCGGTGCTTATACGCACCTTCCGAAGGTGACGTTGTTCCCGAAGCCCGCGATGGCTGCGCAGGCGGCGGTGACGCCGGTGCAGATATGGACGACGGCGGAACCTGCTTTTGTGAAGATGGCCGGCGCCGAGGATCGCTGCTCCGTGCGCATGCCGCGGATGGCGATTCCGAGGGACGTTGAGTATCACATCGACACCATCAAGCCAGCGGTGATCGTTGAGCCATCGGTGGTGGTACCCGCACCGGAGTGCCCGGCGCCGAAACCCGACAAGTAGACTAGATCACAATTTTCCAGGGCGGACGATTCTCGCGGGAGGCATACTTGCGCGCCTCGGCCTGCGCGATGCGCTCGGTGGCGGGATCGAAATCCACCTTCAGTTTGGAGCGGTAAGCGATGTTGCCGAGATGGCACGACGCGGATGTCTTGTGGTTCACTTCGACGTCGGCGTTTGGCTTCTTGCGGGTCCTCATGCAATCCAGGAAGTTGGCCCAGTGTTCCATGTTGCCGGCCCCCACTCCCTTGACCTCGACCGGCAGCACGTCGGCGCCCTTCTCAGGCCAGATCTGATAGCCGGCGCGATCCACAAACATGGTGCCTTTGGTGCCGTGGAAGGTGATGCCGTAGCCGTGATTGATCAGCGAATTGGAGTTGTACTGGCGGTTCTCGTAGACGGCCAGGAACTTCGGATACTGGAACGACACCTGGATGGTGTCGGGCATCTCGGTGTTGTCCTTCAGCAGGTAGCGGTCGCCCAGCGCGGTGACGGAAGTCGGCATCGATTCTTCGAACGCCATCTGCACGATATCGAGGAGGTGGACGCACCAATCGGTCATCCAGCCGCCGGCGTAATCCCAGAAGTAGCGGAACGTGGACCAGCGCTTCGGATCGATGCCCCAGCGGTTTGTGTTGAACTCACGTGCCGGGGCGGGGCCGGGCAACATATCCCAATCGAGATCCTTGGGCGGCTCCGAGTTGGCGGGCGTGCCCCAGCCTTCGGGCTGATTGGCGGCGTAGTTCCAGGTGCGGCAGTAGGTGACGTCGCCGAGCTGGCCGGAGCGCACGACGTTGCAGGCGGCGATGAAGTGCGGAGCGGAGCGCTGCATGGTGCCGGCCTGAACAACCCGGTTGTACTTGCGGGCGGCCTTAACCATCAACTGGCCCTCTTCGATGGTGACGGAGATGGGCTTCTCGACGTAGACATCCTTGCCGGCCTTGCATGCCTCGACGGTCATGTAAGCGTGCCAGTGATCCGGCGTGGAGATGCAGACGGCGTCGATGGATTTATCGGCGAGGATCTCGCGGAAATCGCGAATGCCCTTGGCGTTGCCATTCGTCGCGGCGACGGCGCGTTCCAGGTACGGCTGATAGACGTCGCAGACGGCGGCGGGCACCAGGTTTTCCTGCTTCATCGCGACCTTGAGATTACCGCTGCCCATGGCGCCCATGCCGATGAAGCCCATGCGGACCTTGTCGTTCGCGCCCATCGCGAGGCGGGGAAAGATGTTCGTGGTGAGGCCCGCGGCGGCCGCGGCTTTGAGGAAATCTCTGCGTTCAGGCATGGCTGCCGAGATTGTATCTCGATAAGATAGGCCGCATGCGTAGCTTGATGTTGGTTCTGTTGGCCGCGATGTGGATGCAGGCGGCGCCTCCTCCTCCTCCTGGTGTGGTCATCGATCATGTGCCGGCGGCTGGGCGGCAGTATGTGGGGTCGCCGTCCATCGTGATCCTGCCGAAGGGCGGATACGTGGCGACGCACGATCTGTTTGGGAAGGGGTCCACGCAGACGACGTCGGCGGTGACGCGCGTGTTCCGCTCGAAGAATAAGGGCAAGACCTGGGAGAAGTCCGCCGAGTTTTCGGAGATGACGTGGGGCAATCTGTTTTTGCACAAAGGCGCGCTTTACCTGATGGGGTGCTCTTATGAGTACGGGCGGCCGGTGATAAGGAAGTCGCCCGACGGCGGAACGACCTGGGGCGAGCAGGTCTATCTGACGGAGGGCAAGGGCTGCCACACTGCGCCGATGCCGATGGCGTTCAAGGACGGGCGGATCTGGCGGACATACGAATGGCACCCGGAAGGGAAGTGGGGCTTCTTCCAGGCGCTTGTCGTTTCGGCGCCGGTAGATGCGGATCTGATGGACCCGAAGAGCTGGACTCCGACGGCGCGGCTGGAGTTTCCGGCCAATGCGGGCGCGGGCCAGCACTGGCTGGAGGGCAACGTGATTGTCGCTCCGGATGGCGAGCTGGTGAATATTTTGCGGGTGGCAAATGTAGAGAAGGCGGCAGTGGTGCGGGTGAAAGGGGACAAGCTGGAGTTCGACCGGCTGATCGATTTCCCGGGCGGCGCGAAGAAGTTCACCATCCGGTTCGATGCGAAGAGCAAGCTGTACTGGACGCTCTCGAATCCGGCGCCGGAAGGGGCGAAGGACCCTGCTTCGATGCGCAACACTCTGGTGCTGATGTCGTCGCCGGATCTGATGACGTGGCAGATCAAGCGGACGGTGCTGACGCATCCCGATCCGGAGAAGCACGCCTTCCAGTATGTCGACTGGCAGTTCGAGAAGAACGATCTGGTGGTTGCGTCGCGGACGGCATTCGACGACGACGAGGGCGGCGCGCCTCGCGGGCACGATGCGAACTTCCTGACGTTCCACCGCGTGAAGAACTTCCGCAAATAAATTTACTTGCCGGTGGCGGCGGAGCGGGTGTAGGATTCCCATAAGTAACTTATGGGAAGCAAGCAAGAACCATCCTCGGGAGTCCTGCAGGGGACTCTGGACATGCTCGTGCTGAAGGCGCTGGTGCGCGGGCCGGCGCACGGCTACGATGTGGCGGAGTACATTCTGGCGCACTCCGGTGACGTGCTTCGCGTGGAAGAGGGCGCTTTGTATCCCGCGCTACATCGGCTGGAACTGCGTGGGTGGATCGAGGGCGAGTGGGGCGTCTCGACGAATAACCGGCGCGCGAAATTCTACAAGCTGACGGCGGCTGGGCGGAAGCAACTGGCCGTGGAATCTTCCAATTGGGCTCGGATGAGCGGCGCGGTGGCGCGCGTAATGGAGGCGTGAGATGGCGGAGCTCTGGACCAACTTGCGATTGCGCTGGCGCGCGGTGTGGAAGCGGCGGCAGTTGGAGGAAGACCTGGCGGACGAGATCGCGTTTCACGTGGCGATGCGCGAAGGCGATACGCGGAACTTCGGGAACCCGGCACGAGTGAAAGAGGACTTGCGCGATATGTGGACTTTTCAGAGCGCGGAGACTTTCTGGCAGGACCTGCGATATGCGGCGCGGATGCTGTGGCGGAGCCCGATGTTTACGCTGGTGGCGGTGGGGTCACTGGCGATCAGGATCGGCGCGAACACTGCGATCTTCAGTCTGGTGAACGCGATCATGCTGAAGTCGCTGCCTGTGCCAGACCCGCAGGACTTGCAGTTGGTGTTGTGGACGGGCGATCCGCGGGTTCCGATGCGCGGGCGTTCAGGCTACTCTACCGAGCTTCGCGGCATGCAAGTGAACAGCTCGTTCTCGTATCCGATGTACGAAACGCTGGCTGGCGGCATGAAGGATCAATACGATCTGATGGGTTTCGCGCGCGGGCAGGTGACGGTGCTGGCCGGCGG
>CAYVDY010000569.1:0-4589 GCA_964450255.1 uncultured Candidatus Solibacter sp.
CACAGTATGGCACAGCGTCCGCACGCGTCGCGCGGAGGAGGTGGCGGCGTGGATCACCAGCCAAACGTGAGAGCGCCTCGAAAGGTGCGGCCTTCGTTCAGAGTGTTCGTGATCTGACCAAAATTGCCATTGGCGAGCTCCAGGCCGGGATCGGCGAACTGCGGAGTGTTGGAGAGATTGACGGCCTCGGCGCGAAGGGTGAGGCGCCGGCGGGCGTCCATGCTCCAGGCTTTGAAGATGGCCGCGTTCATGTTGCGGATGCCGCCCTTGCGAAATGTACTGCGCCCCAGGTTGCCGCGCGGATCAGTGGGTTGGATGTAGCTGAAGGCCGAACGTGGCAGCATGGCGCGGGAGGTGTCGGGATCGCCCACCGTGCGGCCGAGAATCGAGGGGTCCAGCAGATTGGGACGGTCCGGGCCGTTGCCGTCCACGTTGCCGTAGCCGGGGCCGTCGGATCCGGCGCTGATGCTGAACGGCGTACCCTTCTTCAGCAGGACCACACCGGAGAGCGTGATGCCGCGCCACGTGGCGTAGGAACCACGCCAAAGGAAGGCGTGCGGCTGATCGAACGTGCTGAGGCCCTTCATATCGGAGCGCGTCTCGAATTCATAGGCACTGCGGGAAAGACGCGTATCGGCGTCGTAGGCAGTATTCGTGTAGGCGCTGCCGAGATCCATTGCCTTGCTGAACCAGTAGGTGGTCTCCATGCTGAGGCCTCGCCAGCGGGGCAGAACAGCGCTGACGCGGGCGGCGTCGAAGTAGCCGCGGGAGCCGTTCAGCACCCAACGGTAATCGGCGATGCGCTGATCGGCGCGGCGGAGATTGATGGTCGCCGTGGTCTGCGGAATGCCCGGCACTACTCGGCCGCGGTTGTTGTACCACATGAGAAGAAGCTTGTGAGAGCGGCTGCCGACGTAACCGAACTGCACGCGCCACTGGCGGGCCACTTCCACTTCCCAGGACGCGTTGTACTGGTAGCTGTAGGGCGTGGCGAGTTCGGAATCCAACGCGTAGATGTTGCCCTTGGCCTGGGAGACATCGCCCACGGGATCCAGCAGATCGGGCGCTGGAACAGCAAATTTCACGCTGCCGGGCGGGCTGAAGCGCACCTGCGAATAGGTGACCGGGAAGATCTCGCCAAACTGCACACCGGCGGCGGCGCGCAGAGTACCCCAGCGGCCGGGCAGGCGGTGCGCGGCGCCCAGAGATGGCGCGAAGTTGTTCAGGTCAGCCGAGTAGGGAATGGTATTGAGCTGATTCACCTCCTCCGGCACGGCCACGGGCTGCCAGCGAAGGCTGTAGGTGAGCGTAGTGGCGGGACGAACGCGCCAGGTGTCGCCGGCGTAGAACTGGCTCTCCCAGTTGCGGAATCCGCGGTGGATGTCGCCGACGGAACCGACGAAGGTCGAGGGCAGGCCCAGGCGCAGATTGGTGATGCTGTCCCGGCCGAAGTCGTTGCCGAAACCGAAGTAGCCGCGGTGCGCATCCGTCTCCGCGCCATTCATCTGGCGGCGGTCCACGCCGAAGCCCGCCACGAAATTGTGCTGGCCCTGGGTGCGGCGGATGAGGCCGGCGTAACGGAAGAGGTTCATGGCGCGGTCCAGCGGGATGATGGCCTGCGGGCCGAGCGTCTCCAGTCCGCCGGTGGAGATCATCGAGCCCACCGCATTGGGTTCCGGCACCAGCAACGTTCCCAGGCGGTCGAAGCCGATGGTGCCCTCAGTGACCGTTCGCGCGTCCCAGGTTCGGGTCCAGGTCAGCCGCGAGCGATGCCCCTTGATGCGCGTATCGGGATTCTGTCCGGCAACGAGCTGGAAGGCATCGACGTCCTGCGCGGTGAAGTTGTATTGGGCGGTGAGGCGGTCCCTGGCGCCCAAATCCTGATCGAGCCGCGCCCCTGCGCTGTCATTGTCAACCACCTGCGGCGCATTGGTGTTCAGTGCTCGCTGGTTGACGTCTGTACGGTTGGGCAACGCCTTCGGGTAGGCGTCCAGATAGCGCTGGACCTGTGCGCGAAGGGCGGGGTCGGTGGCGAGCGCCGTGCGTTCGTCCGCCTTGGGCACCAGCACGTTGCCGTTCACCTGGCCGCGAATGTGCTGCTGGCCGCCATCGAGTTGCAGCCAGGCGCCGCGCCAGGCCCGCGCGCTCACCCGGAAGCCGTAATCGTTCTCATGGGCGGGCTGCACGTCACCGGCCTGGAAAAACGTGCGCGCGCTCGTCACGCTGTTCAGATGGGACCAGCGGAGCTCGCCGTGGAACGCGTCCGGCTTCTTCGAGGACGCGACATGAACGGGGGCGGCGGGCACATTGCCGAACTCGGAGCCGAAATAGGAGCGGTCGGCTTTGAACTCCGGCACCAGCGTGGCCGTGGTGCCGACGCGCAGGTTCAGCTCCTTTAGCGCGTTGTTATCAACGAGATTGAACTGCACGTTCTCGTTGCGGCGGCTCTCGCCGCCTTCGGTGTCCGCAGCGCCCAGCAGGTTCATCTCGAGCCGCTTGCGCTGGACTTCGGTGCGGGTGTCGGCGGGCTCATCCGCGATAGCGGCCTGCCGCGGCGGGGTGAGGGTGGTGGTGAAGGTCGCTTCCCTGCCCTCCACTTCGAAGTAGAGCGCCTCGCGGCGGGCGGGCGGGGCATCGGGCAGGTTGGCGCGCGTCACCCTCATCGGTCCGCTGGCTTCCACTTTCAGATCGAAGCGAAGCGCGCCAATCCGCACGGGCAGGCGGACTTCGCGGCCAAACGTCACGCTGCGGGCGTCAGTCCAGTAGGGGTTCAACTGGAACAGCGGGTCGGCCTCGAAGCCGGCCGGCAATTCCACTTGTCCCTGGAGTTGCAGCGTCAGGCCCAGACGGTGCGAGGCGCCGTCCGTGGTGATGATCTTCACCGCGTCCACCAGGCTGTCGCCGTCGAACGTCAACCGCCGCTCCGCCGAGGCATTCGGGCGGTAGCGGGGTTGCCGCGCCGCCACCTCATTGGCGTTAAAGCTGAGCAGTTCGCCGGTATCCCACTTGGCTTGGCCCTGCCCATCGATCAGCGGCACGCTGTGCGCCGCGGCAGTCTGATAGAAGCCCTTGTGCAGAGGCGAGCCGTAGCCCACTGTGCCGGCGTCGTGCGAGACGTCGGTCGAGCCGAAGTACGCCTCCCAGTTCAGCGCCTCGGCCTGCGCGTGAGAAGGATCGAGCTGGCCATAGTGAAAGTACACCTGCCAGGCGCCGCGCTTCAGTACCGCCATACGGCTCGATTCCAGGCTGCGGCTCGTTACGGCCGGCACGGCACGCGGCGCAGCGGCGGGATCCGGCGGGTCAAGGAGCGTGTCCCAGTTGCGCTGCCCAGCGGCAGCCTCGTTGCCGAGCCAGGTCGGGAAGAGGCGGCGCGTGCCGGCCAGAGCGACCGTGTTCGGCCACTTGTTCATCGCACCGGTGGAGTCAGCAGGCGTGGGCAGGCGCGAATCGGGAAACCGCAGCACGGACGGCCCCAGTTGCAGGTTCTCTGCCACGGCCATCTCGTGACGCAGTTCATTCATGCGGCCGGCGAGGGCGGCGTGTTCGAACAACGGCATCAGCGCCGAGACCACGTAGTTGTTATAGAGCAGCGATTGCTCCAGCCAGAGATAGTCGCTGGTGATGCCATCGGCGATCTGGCTGCGAATGCCGAACTCGCCGTCGATGGCGCGCTTCCACAGATCCTCATCGTTACCGTAGAGAGCGGCCATGCCCATCGCCGTGCGATGCCAGCAGGCTATATTGTGAACGCGCTGAAACGTCTCGTCGACCAACAGCACCATAGGCCTGAAGAGTCCTTGCTGCCACTGCCTCTTGCGTTCCGGCTAGGCGTAGCCCTCCAGGATCCGCGCGGCCCGCACGAAGCGCACCAGCATGTTGGCGTCGTCCAGACTCTGGTGCATCAGGCGCGATTTGGACTTCGACGTCTGAACCGGCCACCTCTCGTAGTTCGCAGCGTAGAAATCGAGCTGTCCGGCGGCCCATTCGGCGTACTTCCTATCGCCCGTCAAACGCCAAAGCCGCGCCGCTTCCACGATCTCCTCGCCGTTGCGCGATCGGAAGCCGAATACCCCGCCGCCGAAGACCTTGTCCGTCACGCCCTTGGGCGGTGCCGGCGTCCATTCGAGAACCGCGCCGTCGGAGTCACGCACGAAATCGTGCCACCAGCCGGCCACCCACTCCACGCGGTCGCGGCGGTTCGTCATCCATTCATCGGTCTCGGCGCGGCGCTCGGCTGCCCATGTCTTCCAGCCCGCGTCGCGCTGCGCGCGCTCCTTCGCGCCGGCCCAGTCTTCCTTGGGCGTACGCAGCGGCGAGCCCTGCGAATCGTAGATTTTCAGTTCGGGGAAGGCGCGTTCCGGCTCCTGTTTAGGGAATCGCGGCTGAGCGATCGCGGCGGCACACAAGAGTAGCGGCAGAACCCGGAGCATCTCACTTGAGTCTATAATGGCCAACACAACATGCTGGGCCGATATCTTCTCCCTTTTACAATTCTGACGTCGCTGTGTGCGCAGGACTGGCCCGCCTACCACGGCGGCTTCGACAACCCTAAGCACTCCAAACTCGCGCAGCACACCACGGAGAAGCTC
>CAYVDY010000570.1:0-4588 GCA_964450255.1 uncultured Candidatus Solibacter sp.
CACTGATTCCGAGCCCCTGGTCCTTCACGTCTATGACAACCCGGCCGTCGTCCACACGTGTCGAGAAAATGACCTTACCACCATCAGGCATGGCCTGCACAGCATTGATCGTCAGGTTCAACAACACCTGTTTGATCTGCTCCGGATCACACGCGATCGCTGGTAATCCCGGCGCAGAATCGATCCGCAACTGGATTGGCTGACGTCCCACGGCATGGGTGGCCAAGCCGACAACCGATTCCAGAATGGAGCCGACCTCGGCTACCTGGTACTGAGGCGGGCTGGGTCGCGCGAACTCCAGGAAACTCGTGAGCAGGCGATTCAGGCGGAGGGACTCCTTCTCGATGATCTCCAAAAACTCCTCCCGCCGTTCCTCTGTCCCGGAGTTCTTTCTAAGAATGGCTGCCGCGCCACCGATGCTCGCCAACGGATTACGGATCTCGTGGGCGAGCCCGGCAGATAGTTGTCCGATGGCGTAGAGCCGCTCCGAACGCTTCATGCGCTCAAAGTTTTGCTGTAATTCCTGGTAGACGGCGTTCAATTGCGTCGTCGTCCGCTGAAGCGACTCTTTCTGCTTGCGTTCCCGGTCAGCCAGAATACCGGCGATGAGCCCGACAAGAAAGAAGTCCAGAATCTCCGTCGCCTCGCTGGCAATGTCACGCCTCGGATCCGTGCTCTCATTGAGGCCCATCAGGAGGTGCGGTCCGTAGCACAGGGCGGCCAGCGTCGCCGCACCGATCCCTCCCTTCCATCCGAAGTAGATCGCCGAAGCGGCGATCGGGGCGAAGTACAGATGCCGCAGGATGTTGTGCAGCCACAACAGATGGTCTTGGGTAGCGTAGTAGATCACGCTGATCAGCGCCATCGCTGCAACCGGTAACGCGAGCTGGGTGATCTCGGTTCGTCTCATCTCCGCTTGAATTGTCCCTTGCCGCGGGCCATCTACCCGATTGTATCGTCGGGCGGAGTAATCAGACATTGGGTTCACGCCTCGTCAGGAATTCCATAGCGCCTCGGCTGCCCCGTATGAGGCGACGGTGCCTCAAATGAGCCACATCGACCCGTCATTCGCCAGGGCGCGCCATGCACAGACCCTACATCCCCATGAGTCCGGTTGGCGGGATCCAGTTCGAATCCAGGCGCCAATCTCCCCGGTCTCCTGTGTGGCGCGGCGCCGGATAGGAACCGCGCGAAGTCCGGAACCGCTTCGGCAACCTGCGGATGATCGGCAATCGATCGCTGAACATCAACGAGCAGTGCGCGCATTACAGGAGCTGCAACCTGATTAAACCTGATCTGTGCGAGGTTGGGGACGTTCTGGCGTGCAGCTTCGTTCAGAGCCTTTTGATAGGAGCCGTTCCGCATCGAGGGCCCAAACGAGGGAATGGCGGCCGTGCACTTGAGCCATTCTGCCAGTTGCGGATTCCCAGTCAGCGCCGCCGACAACGCCGGTGCCACGCCGTTACGGTTCAACTGCGAGACATGGTACTTGCCGAGCCCGGCGCGGATCTTAGCTGCCACGCGTCGCGCCGCGTCGATATCTCTCCCTCCGACTACGTTCTGAGTCCAGGCCTTGGCCACGGGCCAAAGCTCGACGACACCAACGGTAGGAATTAGTTTCGCCGCCATGCCGGTCACGATGGCGGCGCAAGCGATTCTTCTCCAGAAACCCATAGTGCATCCTGAGCGATCCCAATCCGAGAGCGGTCTGGCCAGCCGCACCCGTCCCTCGCTCGACAGGCAATCCGACCGCCATGACACACGACGGCCGCACATGCCCCGGCGCCTGGGCCGCGCTGGTCTAGCAGCGGCCTGAGGATACGCCGCTACAAACCTCGCATGGTTCCGTAAAAACCGGCAGCAGATCCACACGTTTGGTGCATCGATTGCGTGCGAGTATGCATCGCCGTTCAAACGTGCGGCGAGAAGAACCAAGTGGCTACACAGCGAATCTGGCCTGGAATGCGAGTCTCTTCTCCCAGAGTGCTCGTGGCATCGCACTGGGCCGTACCGGCTGAAGGTTAATTGACGCAAAGGTGAAGCTAATGTCGAACAAGAAAGCAGCAACTTTGCCAGAACAGGCACTGCAGGAACAACCTGCAAAGAACGGAACAGCGAGGGAGCCTGCTGAGGAATCCGCTGCGAAATCCTGTGTGGACGGCGCACCGGATGAAGCAGAAATTGCTGGCCTCGCGCACCGCCTTTGGCTGGATCGCGGGTGTCCGGAGGGAACCCCTGAAGAAGACTGGTTCCTCGCAGAGCGCGAACTGAGGCGGGGACCGCAGCGGCAGGAAGGATGACGTAGTGAAGAGAACGCTGGTTGACGTGCCGGCGGCAAGGGTGGCTGTGCCACTCCTGGCGCAGGAGTTGAAACGGCTGGCCGTGGTCGACGCGAGTTGATTCAACGTGGTTGCCAGTTCGGTGAGGAAGACCGATCCAAGGACGGGCGGCTGCCGAGCAGCCTAGCATGGCGGCAAGCGCCGCCAATCATTGTCAGAATCCGGGAAAGTGAGAGCAGTAAATGAATAAAGTCATGTCCGGACTGGCGAGGTTTCAGGACGAGACCTTTCCTCAAAATCGTGCGTTGTTTCAGCGGCTCGCCTCAGGCCAGAGCCCCGAGACCCTGTTGATCACGTGCAGCGACTCGCGCATCGATCCCTGCATGCTTACCCACACCAAGCCAGGCGATCTCTTCATCTGCCGGAACGCCGGCAACATCGTGCCCGCGTACGGCGAGGTGATTGGGGGCGTTTCCGCCACCATCGAGTATGCCGTGCTTGCCTTAGGGGTAAGAGACATTATCCTATGTGGCCACACGGACTGCGGAGCGATGAGGGCGCTGCTGAATCCGCAGAGCGTGGCCCACATGCCGGCGGTCTCCGCTTGGCTGCGCTACGGTGAGAGCGCCCGGTTCGTCGTTCAGGAGAACCACTCGCATCTCAACGGCGCGGATCTGCTCACAGCCATTATCGAGCAGAATGTGCGGGCGCAACTGGATAACCTGCGAACACATCCCGCGGTGTCGGCCAGACAAGCAAAAGGGAAATTGCATCTCCACGGCTGGGTGTATAACATCGGGTCCGGAGAGGTGAACGTGCTCGATCCGGCGCAGGCGCGTTTTGTCCCACTAGTGGCAAACGAACTCGCTCTGGCGTAGCCGGTCCGCCACCACAGACCCGAAGAGCTGAAGCCGGGGAGAGGAGTTCGCGCTGACCCATGGGAGGACATTTGAAGTTGAATTCGAAAGAGGTGGTGAGGGACTTCCTTGCTTCGATCGTAGTATTCCTGGTTGCGCTTCCGTTGTGCATGGGAATTGCCATCGCTTCCGGAGCACCGCCCGTCATGGGCCTGATTGCCGGGATCATAGGCGGCCTTGTCGTCGGATTCCTCGCCGGGAGTCCGCTTCAAGTGAGTGGTCCGGCAGCCGGACTGGCGGTCATAGTTTATGAGCTGATTCAGACTCACGGAATCGGCATGCTGGGGCCGATCGTGCTACTGGCCGGCGCAATCCAGCTCGCCGCAGGGCTGTGCAAAGCCGGGCAGTTGTTCCGCGCCATTTCTCCGTCGGTCATTTACGGGATGCTGGCGGGTATCGGGGTCCTGATATTCGCGGGGCAGTTCCACGTGATGTTGGACGACAAGCCCAAAGGAAGCGGGCTGCTGAACCTGATTTCGATCCCGGAAGCGATCTACAAAGGCGTTTGGCCGCTGGACGGGAGCACGCACCATATGGCGGCCTTCCTCGGCGTGTTGACGATCACGGTTCTTCTCGCGTGGAACAAGTTCGCGCCGGCGAAGCTGAAGCTGATCCCGGGCGCGGTTATCGCCGTGGTCGTTGCCACCGCATTCGCCGGCGTATTCAAGATGCCGGTACAGTATGTTCAGATCCCGGACAACCTGTGGCAAGAGATCCAGTGGGCGACGCCAGACAAGCTCACAGCGCTATGGACCGGCGACCTCATTCTGGCGGCTCTGGCCCTGGCTTTCGTTGCCAGCGCGGAATCGCTGCTTTGTGCCACTGCCGTCGATCAGATGCACGATGGTCCGCGTACCGATTACGATCGCGAACTGGCAGCCCAGGGCGTGGGTAATCTGCTTTGCGGCGCGCTTGGTGGCCTTCCGATGACCGGCGTCATCGTTCGCAGTTCGGCGAATGTTGCCGCAGGTGCGGCCACACGGATGTCCGCTGTTCTTCACGGCGCCTGGCTGCTGATCCTGGTGGCGGCCATACCTTTCGTGCTTAGATTGGTCCCCACCAGCAGCCTCGCGGCGCTTCTGGTTTACACCGGGTACAAGCTGGTCAACCCGGCCAACATCCGGCGCCTGATGAAATACGACAAGTTGCCCGTGGCGGTCTATGCCGTGACCGTAGCAATGATTGTGGTCACAAACCTACTGACGGGAATCCTGGTGGGTCTTGGACTGTCGCTGGTAAAGCTGCTTTACGCTTTCTCGCATATGGGGATCCGGCTCGAACAGGCGAGCGATGACCGTTTGGACTTTCACCTTTACGGCTCAGCCACCTTTATGCGCCTGCCGAAATTGGCGGACGCGCTGGAGAAGCTTCCCGCCGATTCTGAGATTCACG
>CAYVDY010000571.1:0-4587 GCA_964450255.1 uncultured Candidatus Solibacter sp.
GGGCGCCGGGGCCGCAGGGGCGTCCTTGGAAGATGGAACCGTCGGGTGCGACCAGGAAGTTGTAGCCGATGTCGGCCCAACCGTTGACATTGACATGGTAGAGCCAGATGGCGCGGACCCAGGCGGCGAAGTCCCCGCCGGGAGGAGGGCTATCGGCGGTGTGGTGAACGATGAGATGGGTGACGGGGGCGTAGGATTTGGATGCCGGTCCGGCGGGGTTGGGGCAGGACCACTCCTCACGGGTGACGATGCGGAGGCCATCCGTTGTGCGTGTCGAAGAGGCTTTTTTTGAATCGCTTGAGCCTGGGTCGATGAAGTGAAACTCAAGCTCGATTGGGGCGCCGATGAGAGTGCGGTGCTCTAAGAAGCGCTGGGCCTGGCCCATGTAGAGCAGGGTGCCGGCGAGGCGCCCGTCGGCGGCTGGTTCGATATCGGCGTCGGCGCGAAGTTCCTTCCAATCGGACCAGTTGAACCCGTCGGGGGAGGAGCGGACTGCGAGGACGGCGGCGGGGTCGCCGAACCAAGTGGCTCCCAGTGCCGAGAATGGAGCATGCGGCTGCGCGAGTAGAGTTGCCGCGCAGAGTGCGGCCAGCGGGAGGCTACGCAGCATACGGGATGAGGACTTCGCGGAGGGAGTCTGGCAGCGGGTGCGACTTCTGGGTGGCCTTGGACATGCAGGCGATGATGAGGGTCGCAGTGGCGGCCACACTCGAGTCGAGCATGACTTCAAAGAAGAGCGTATAAGACTTTGATCCGATGCGAGTTGGCCTGACGCGAATGGCCACCTCGGAGTCGTAGAGCAGTGGGAGTTTGTAGTCCGCTTCGACGTGAACGCGGGGGTAGGAAAGGCCGTTGTGCTCGGTGGCGAAATAGGGGCGGCCGAGCATGCGGAAGAATTCGTCCTCGGCGGTTTCGACGTGGCGGAAGAGGGCGGAGTAGTGGATGCGTCCGGTGGCGTCTGTGTCCACGAAGCGTATGCGGGTGTGCCAAACGAATGGCTCGGGGGCGGGCATTGCTTCATTATGGATTAAGGAGGGTCGATGAGGGTTGCGGGACTTCTGTTCTTAGGAGCATGTCTGTGGGCTCAAGATGGGGCGGCGGTTTACCGGCGGGCCTGCGCGTCGTGCCACACGGCGGGGATGTTCAGCGGGCGTCCGGCGGCGGCGGTGGTGCGCGCGCTGGGGACGGGGGTGATGCGGCAGCATGGGATGGCGCTGACGGAGGAGCAGAGGCTGGCGGTGGCGGAGTTCGTGACCGGCAACAGGGTTGTGCCGGAGGTTTCGATGCCGCGATGCAGTGAGAGCGACGCGTTCAGGTTGGGCGGCGCGACGTGGAATGGATGGGGCGTGGATGTGCGCAACACGCGCTTCCAGCCGGCGCCGGGATTGACGGCGGCGGAGGTTCCGGGGTTGAAGCTGAAGTGGGCGTTCGGGTTTCCGGGAGACAACCTGGCGTTTGGACAGGCGACGGTGACGGGCGGGCGCGTGTTTGCGGGCTCGCAGGGCGGACGAGTGTATTCGCTGGATGCCGAGACGGGGTGCGTGCACTGGATCTTCGAGGCGGCAGCCGGCGTGCGAACGGCGGTCGAAATTTCGGCGGAGGGCGTGGCGTACTTCGGCGATCTGGCCGCAAACGTTTACGCCGTTGAGGCTTCCACCGAAAAGCTCAAGTGGAAGGTGAGGGCGGATGCGCATCCACACGCGCTGATCACGGGTGCGGTGAAGGTGGCGGCGGGTAAGGTGATCGTGCCGGTGTCCTCTTTTGAGGAGGGACCGGCGGCGGACGGCAAGTACCAGTGCTGCACGTTCCGGGGGAGCATCGTGGCGCTGGATGCGGGCACCGGGGGGGAGGTGTGGCGGGCGTGGATGATCGAGAAGCCGGCGGTGCGGCGCGGGGCGAACAAGATCGGGACGCCGCGGTATGGGCCGTCGGGCGTGGCGGTATGGGCGTCGCCCACGATCGACGAGCGGCGCGGAGCGGTCTACGTCGTGACGGGGAACAACTACACGGAACCGGTGACGCGGCTGAGCGACGCGGTGGTGGGGTTGGATCTGAGGACGGGGCGGCGATTGTGGTCGAGGCAGATGATGCCGGGGGAGGCCTGGAACGCGGGCTGCAACCGGCCGGGCAAGGCGAACTGCCCGGATGACGAGGGGCCGGACTTCGACTTCGGGGCGTCGCCGGTGTTGCTGGACTTGGGCGGCGGGCGGCGCGTGCTGGTGTGCGGGCAGAAGTCGGGACTGGTGTACGGTCTGGACCCGGATAGGAAAGGGCGGCTGCTGTGGACGACGCGGGTGGGCGTGGGCGGTAAGTTAGGCGGCGTGCAGTGGGGCATCGCGTCGGATGGGCAGCGAGTGTACGCGGCGGTGTCGGACCTGGAGTGGCTGGTGATGGGCACGCGCGTTGGGGGCGGGTTTGTATTCGATCCCAAGAAGGGCGGAGGCGTGCAGGCGTTGACGCCGACGACTGGAGAGAAGATCTGGAGCGCGCCGGCGGCGGCGGTGTGCGAGGGGCGGAAGGCGTGCAGTCCGGCGCAATCGGCGGCTGTGACGGCGATACCGGGGGCGGTTCTTTCGGGATCGGTAGACGGGCATTTGCGGGCGTACTCGAGCGAGGACGGGCGGGTGATCTGGGACTTTGACACGGCGCGGGGGTACAAGACGGTGAACGGCGTGGCGGGGCGCGGCGGGTCAATTGACTCGGCGGGACCGGTGGTAGCGGGCGGGATGGTTTTCACTACGTCGGGGTACTCATTATTTGGAGGGATGCCAGGCAACGTATTGTTGGCGTTTGGGCTCGACAAGCAGTAGAGTTTCGCATAGGCTTATCAGTTTGGAGGAGTTTATGACCTTTTGTACGAGCTGCGGCGAACCGGTGAGCGGCCGGTTCTGTGAGAAGTGCGGGACGCCTGTAGAGGCGGCTCCGGCAGTGTCTGGCGCGCCTGCTCCGCCGCCACCGCCGCCTGCCTCTTTTATGCAGCCGGGACAGACGGCAGAAGTGCCTCTGCCGGTGGCAGCGAAGAAGAAGACCAGCCCTTGGGTTTGGGTATTGGGCGGCTGCGGCGTGATTGTGGTGTTGGGTGTGCTGGCTGTGGTTGGGACCGGCTTCTTCGTGGCGAAGAAGGTGTCCGACGCCGGCATCGATACGGATTTGCTGAAGAAGAACCCAGTGGTGGCGGCGGCGAAGATAGCAGTGACGATGAACCCGGAACTGGAACTGGTGGAAATGGATGAGGACAAGGGCATCCTGACCATCAAGGAGAAGAAGACGGGCAAGGTCATCACGATGAACGCCGAGGACATCAAGAACGGCAAGATCTCGTTTGAGGATGAAGCGACGGGCGAGAAGGTCTCGGTCGGCGTGGACGCCGAGGCGAAGCTGCCGGCATGGGTTCCGTCGTATCCGGGTTCGAAGCCGGAAGGGGCGATTTCGGCGACGGGGGGCGAGAACGAAGGCGGAATGGTGCACTTTAAGACTTCGGACCCGGCGCCTAAGATTTTGGCCTTTTACACGGACGAGTTGAAGAAGGCGGGTTATAAGATCACGGCGACGATGCAGGGCGTGGCTGGTGACGGGACCGGCGGGATGGTGGCCGGGGAGAACGCAGCGACGAAGAAGTCGGTGATGGTGACGCTGAGCGCGACCTCGGAGGGCACGGACGTGGCCGTGACCTACGGCTCGAAGAAATAGCAGGACAGCGCGGCGGGCCGGACCCGCATGTGGATGGCAGCGACGGCGGGGAACAACTCGCCGTCGAGCATCAGTTCCTGCGGGTGGGCGGGGCGGATTGCGGCCTGTGTGATGGGTGTGATGCGGGCGGGTGTGAAGAGATCGGCACGCGACATCGAGGAGAGGTGATGCGCCATCTGGGCGAGATAGCCGGAGCGGAGTTCCATGGCTTCGACGCGGCCGTCGTGGCAGGAGGCGTGGGGGAATGCAACGAATCCACCGACATGGCGGGTGTTGTTGATCAGCACGCCGGTTAAAGTGTTTGTTTCAAACATTCCGTCATCGTATTGCATTTGAAGTACTTGCCCGCGAGGAATAGTCACGCACGAGGCAGCGGCGTAGCTGAAGCGGCGAAGGGCTTGAAAGCGGAGCGATGCGCGGGTGACTACCGTGGGATAGCCGAAGCTGAGGGACGAAGCGCAGAGGCGGGTATAAGGCTGGCCGGCCGCGGGCGAGACTTCCACTTCCATGAGATCGATGGAGACGGGGTGGGGGATGGCGCGGAGGTCGCGGGCGAGAGCGTTGCCGCGGCCTGCGGGGCGGATGGCGAGAGTGGGATAGGGCGGCTGGAGGGTTTGAAGGAGATGGAAGATGGCTCCGTCGCCGCCGCAAACGACGAGGGCGGCCCCGGTTGGGGACCGCCCTGCGTCAGATTGAGGTGGATTTGTGAGGCTCACTTTTCGGTGAGAGCGGCCACGCCGGGCAGCACCAGACCAGAGAGGAACTCAAGGGACGCGCCGCCGCCGGTGGAGATGTGGCTGATCTTATCGGAGAGGCCGGCGCTCTTGACTGCCTTTTCGGAGTCGCCGCCGCCGACGACGGAGAGGGCTCCGGATTCGGCCACGGCCATGGCGACCG
>CAYVDY010000572.1:0-4580 GCA_964450255.1 uncultured Candidatus Solibacter sp.
CCCGCCGAACTTCGCAGCCGCATGGCCTCCGCACTGGGACCGCAGAGCCATATCGAGATCCAGTCCGTCGAACGGCTCGAGCATGCGCCGAGCGGGAAACTCAAGACAGTGATTTGCCAGGTAGCTCACTCATGACCATTGCCGCTCCAGCCCAGACTGTCTGGCGGCTGATTCAGGATGCCGCCCGGTTGCACGGCGACGCGCCTGCGCTGCTCGCCCCCGGCCGGGAACCGCTTTCCTACGCCGCACTGGGCAGTCAAACGGAGCGGCTCGCCGCCCGCCTTCTGGCCGCCGGAATCGGCCCGGAACACCGGGTGGCCGTCGTACTGCCCAACGGTCCTGATATGGCGTCCGCGTTCGCCGCCATCGCTTCTTGCGCCGCGTGCGCTCCGCTCAATCCGAACTACACGCGCCAGGACTTCGAATTCTATCTGAGCGACATCTCCGCCGCCGCACTTCTGGTGGAGGAGGCGACTCCCGCTTCAGCCATCGAAGCCGCCCGCGCCCTGGACATCACCGTTCTGCCTATCCGTAAACTCTCCCGTGCCGGCGAGTTCGACCTCAACCTCACAGGTCCCTGCCAGTCTCCATTCGATCCGGGGCCGGACCACACTGCCCTGCTGCTGCATACTTCCGGAACCACCTCGCGCCCCAAGCTCGTCCCGCTCTCATCCGCCAACCTCGCCGCCTCGGCCGCCCACATCGCCGCCACGCTCGCATTGACGCCGGCCGACCGCTGCCTGAACATCATGCCCCTCTTTCACATTCACGGCCTGATGGCGGCACTGCTGGCCTCGCTGCACTCCGGCGGGAGCGTTCTCTGCACCGACGGAGTCTACGCCAACAGCTTCTTCCACTGGATGCGGGATTACCGGCCCACGTGGTACACAGCCGTACCCACAATGCATCAGGGCATTCTGGCGCGCGCCGGCGAGCACGCCGCAATCATCCGCGAGACACCGCTGCGCTTCATCCGGTCGTCGTCCGCGTCTCTCCCTCCAGTGGTCCTGGAGGCACTTGAGATGGCCTTTGGCGCACCGGTGGTAGAAGCCTATGGCATGACGGAAGCCGCCCACCAGATGGCCTGCAATCCCCTGCCCCCGGCGATTCGGAAGCCTGGTTCTGTCGGGCCGGCCGCCGGACCCCAGATCGCCGTCATGGACGCCGCGGGCACACTCCTGGAGCCCGGCGAGACCGGCGAGGTGGTGATCCGCGGACCCAACGTCACCGCTGGCTACCTGGCAAATCCTGACGCAAACCGGAGCGCCTTCACCAACGGCTGGTTTCGCACCGGAGACCAGGGTCGTCTTGACTCCGACGGCTATCTGCAATTGACCGGGCGCCTGAAGGAGATCATCAACCGTGGCGGCGAGAAGATCTCACCTCGCGAGATAGACGAGGTTCTGCTTGCCCACCCGGCCGTCCGCCAAGCCCTGGCTTTTGCCGTGCCTCACACACAACTCGGCGAAGAGGTGGCAGCGGCAGTGGAAGTGCACCCCGGTCATTCCGTTGAGGCCGCCCAACTGCGGCAGTGGGCCGCGGACCGCCTGCCCGGCTTCAAGGTCCCGCGCGTCATCAGAATCGTCGATACCATCCCCAAGGGCCCGACAGGAAAGCTGCAGCGTATCGGATTGGCGCGGGTGCTCGGCATCGAGCCGATCGACGACACCGTGCTTGGAGAGTACGTCGCCCCGCGCACATCGTGCGAGGAGCGCGTCGCCGCCATCTGGCGACAGTTCCTGCCAGGAGCCCGCACGGGCGTGAATGACCGGTTTGAAGCACTTGGCGGCGACTCGCTTCTGGCCGTTTCCATGCTCGCCGCGGTGAGCGCCGCCGAAAGGGTGGATGTTCCTTATCAGCGGTTTGTGGAAGAGGGCACCATCGCTTCCATCGCCGCCGAAATCGATGCGCGCCCGGCAACCCCCAGTGGTGCAGTCGTCGCCCTGCAATCGAGCGGAAAGCGGCGCCCCCTGTTCTGTCTCCCGGGCCATGACGGCGTCCTGCTTGGGCTCGCCCGCCTGGCCGCGTCCATCGGCCAGGAACAGCCGCTGCTTACCTTCGACGTCAACAAAATGGAGCCCAACTCCAGCGTGGCCGAGTTCGCGGCCCAGTGCCTGTCCCACCTGCGCCGCGAACAACCTTCCGGCCCTTACCGCCTGGCTGGCGTCTGCTTCGGCGGAGTAGTTGCGTTCGAAATGAGCCGTCGCCTCAGAGAGCAAGGCGAGGCTGTGGAGTTCCTCGCGCTGATCGATTCACTCAACCCTGCCTGGCACCCGGATTCCACTTCGCGTGCGCGGGTTGCCGCCACCATGCGCCAGATGCGTTTCAAGATCGGCTACCACTCCGAGACACTGCGACGCCTGCCGCCGGCTCGGGCCCTGGGTTATCTGGCTGGACGCACCGCTGCGTTCTTTCACAACCATGGTGAGCAGACCGCCGCAAGGCTCCGGCTGAGCGATCGTCACGACGTCTTCAACCGCGGGCTGATGCTCAACCACCGTCCCGCTCCCTGCGACGTGGACGCCTTACTGATCCGCGTTAAAGGCCGCCGAGCCGACGCCCCCAATCTCGGCTGGCCCGGCACCATACTCGGCCGCATGGAACTAGTGGATATTCCTTTCGATATCCATGGAGCACTCGCCGAATCGAATGCTCGCCGGGTGGCTGCCATCCTTGCCGAAAGGTTGGATCGGCTTTGACACGAAAGGCCTGGGAAGATGTCGGATCACGCGAAGAGCCTTCGTGGTACCTGGATCCCCTGGTGGGCCAGCAGAAGCGCGCCGCCAACATCGCCATTATCGGCCGCTGGTCGGCTGGCCGGGAGATAAGGTCCGTAATGAAAACGGATCTCTTCGAGGAAGCGTTCGGCGACGACCAGCTTTTGCCGGGTCTGTTCCCCGCCGCCAGATTGGTCTGCGGCATCGACCACTCTGAGGCCACCACCCGCGCCGCCGCTCTCCGCTTTCCTGCTATCGCACCGGGACTCGCCGTCATGGATGTAGCCTTTTGCGGCTTGCGATCCGAGGCATTCGACCTCGTTATCTCCACATCCACCCTGGACCATTTCCCGACCCGCGCCGGATTCCTCACCGCACTCGCGGAGGTGGCGAGACTACTTCGCCCCGGCGGACTGCTGATCATCACTCTCGACAACCCGCTGAATCCGCTCTATCACCCGCTCAAGTGGTTCAGCCGGATCAAGAACGCGCCGTTTCCTCTGGGCTACACACCAACACCCGGCACGTTGAAGGCGGACCTCGTTGCCCTCGGTCTTGTGGTGGAAGGAGAGGATTGGATTCTGCACAATCCGCGCGGCCTCTCCACCGCGCTGTTCCTGGCAATTCGAAGAATGATGGGCGGGCGAGCTGACCGTTGGATCGCCCGCCTTTTATCCGCGTTCGCAGTTCTTGGCGATTTGCCGACGCGGCGCTTCACCGCTTGTTTCTACGGCGCCGCCGCCCGCCGGCCGTAGCCGTCAGGTGGCCTGCCCCGCCAGTGCGCAGAACCCTACCGGCTCGCTTCCAGCGCCTGGTTCAGATCCCACAACAGATCTTCCAGATCCTCCAATCCGACCGATTGCCGGATCATGTCGCCGGTAACGCCAGCCGCCTGCTGCTGCTCGGGCGACAACTGCTGATGCGTCGTCGAAGCGGGATGAATCACCAGCGAGCGCGCGTCGCCAACGTTCGCCAGATGCGAAAACAGCTTCAGGCTGTTGACGAATTTCACGCCCGCCTCATAGCCGCCCTCAATGCCGAAGCTGAACACCGCGCCGGGGCCCTTCGGCAGATACTTCTGACCCAACGAGAAGTACTTGCTCGATTTCAATCCGGCGTAGTTGACCCACTTCACACGGGAATGGCTCTCCAGGTGCTCGGCCACGATCTGCGCGTTGTGAACGTGATGATCCATGCGCATGCCAAGCGTCTCCACGCCCTGCAGGAACAGGAACGAGTTGAACGGGCTCAGCGCTGGCCCCAGATCGCGGAGCCCCTCCACGCGGACCTTCAGGATGTAAGCGATCGCGCCGAACGTCGAGGCGAAGTTCATCCCGTGATACGCCGGCGACGGCTGGTTGATCTGTGGGAACGCGCCCTTGGTCCAATCGAATTTGCCGCCGTCCACGATGATGCCGCCGATCGAGGTTCCGTGCCCGCCGATAAACTTCGTCAGCGAGTGCAGCACGATATTGGCGCCCCAGTCCAGGGGCTTGCACAAGTACGGCGTCGCGAACGTGTTGTCGATCAGGAACGGGAGGCCGGCCTCCTTCGCGATGTCCGCCACGGCTGCGATGTCCAGCACGTTGCCGCGCGGATTGGAGATCGTCTCGCCGTAGATTGCCTTCGTATTCTGCTGAATCGCCTTGCGGAAGTTCTCGGGCTCGTCGGGCTCTACGAAGGTGACGTCGATCCCCATGCGCCGGAAACTGACGTCAAACTGTGTGTAGGTGCCGCCATAGAGCGTACTGGAGGCCACGAAGTGATCACCTGCCTGCAATAGCGAAGTCAGCGCCAGCATCTGCGCTGCCTGCCCCGAGGCCACTGCCAGCGCCGCAGCGCCGTTCTCCAGGCTCGCCACGC
>CAYVDY010000573.1:0-4564 GCA_964450255.1 uncultured Candidatus Solibacter sp.
GACCGGTATGGCGGGGTTCCGGGAAGACGGATCGCTCTTCGCTCACCTCGGTCAGCACGAGATCTTCACCCCGACCGACAGCTATCCGCTGATGGCGCTGCGCGAGCTCGCCGCGGCGGATGTGGCCAGCGTCGCGCAAGTCGACGCAGCAGGGGAGAAGGAATGAGCGCCCAGGCCGGGTTCGCTCTGCGCGGGCGCAATCCCGACGTGTTGACCTGTATCGCCAACCTGTCGAACGACGAGGTGTTCACTCCACCGGCCTTCGCCAATCAGATGCTGGACAACCTGGCGTCAGCCTGGGCTGAGGCAAACGGCGGTGCGGACATCTGGGCGGACAGCAAGGTCAAGTTCCTCGATCCCTGTACCAAGTCCGGCGTGTTCTTGCGCGAGATCACTACCCGACTGACGAAGGGATTGGTCGACGAATTTCCGAGCCTGCAAGAGCGCGTCGATCACATCCTGACGAAGCAGGTGTTTGGCATCGGCATCACGCAGCTTACGAGCTTGCTGGCGCGGCGTAGCATCTACTGCTCGAAACACGCCGATGGGGAACACTCCATCGCCAGCGGCTTCACTAGCGATACGGGCAACATCTGGTTCGAGCGCACCGAGCATTCATGGCGCAACGCCAACTGCACGTTTTGCGGTGCCAGCCAAGAAGCCTTTGGTCGAGGCGAGGGCCTAGAAACGCATGCCTATTCGTTCATTCACACTGATAAGATCAAGACTCGGATCGCCGAGTTGTTTGGAGGCGGCATGCAGTTCGACGTCATCATCGGAAATCCTCCGTATCAGATGACAGGCGGGGGTGGTGGGACGAACGACTCGCCGATCTATGACCTCTTCGTGCGCCAAGCCATGCAGCTTGAGCCGAGGTTTCTCAGTATGGTCATTCCGTCGAGATGGATGGCTGGCAGCCGCAGACTTGGAGAGTTCCGCGCTGCGTTTCTCGGTGATCGGCGCTTTCGTACCCTTGTCGACTACGAGAATGCAAAGGATGCATTCCCCACCGTCGGGATTGGAGGTGGGATTTGTTACTTCCTCTGGGACCGCGACAATCCAGGGCCGTGCGAGTCCACCTATCATCGAAACGGCGCGATCATTGGCCCGGACCCGCGCGACCTAGACGAGTTCGATGTCTTCGTGCGTGACAAGCGGGCAGTGAACATCCTGCACAAGGTTGTGGCGGCGGATGAGCGGACTTTCGATGAGCTTGTCAGCGGAGACACGCCATTCGGTCTAGCAACAAATTTCGCGGACTATGCGCGAGACGCGGAGCCGAATGCGTCGCAGGTCCGTCTCCATGCAAACATCGGGACAAAGAGAGTCCAGGGTGCAATGGCGCGTGAAACAATCTCCAAGAACGCGAACTTGATCGACGTTTGGAAGTTGTTCCTTCCCAAGACCGGCTCCGGCAGGGAGCGAGAGAGGAGCGGCATAGATATAGTGCTAAGTCCGCCGATTGTGGGTGCGCCAGGGTCAGTCTGCACCCAGACTTATCTCGTAGCAGGTCCTCTAAAATCAAAGGGCGAGGCGGAGAGTGTCGAATCATACTTGAGAACGAGACTCGCGAGGTTTCTCGTATCTCTTCGAAAGCCGTCTCAAGACGTTCTCCGCGGCATGTACCGCTGGGTCCCAGTACAGCCTTGGGACAGAACCTGGACTGACGCTGATCTCTACGAAAAGTACGACATATCCGAGGACGAAATAGCCTTCATCGAAAGCATGATCCGTCCGATGGCTGCCCGGGGTGGGTAAGCCGACCGTCGAGGAAATCCTCACCCCTAAGCCGGCGGCACGCCCCCGCATCTATGCTTATTCCATCGCCGATGGGGCGCACCACGGCCTGCTCAAGGTCGGTCAAACGACCCGCATCGTTAAGCAACGGGTCGCCGAGCAACTCAAGACGGCCGCGATTGCGAACTTCACGATCGAGCTAGACGAGGCCGCCGAGCGGGACGACGGCACGATCTTCTCTGATCACGCGGTGCGCGACGCGCTTCGGCGGAAGGGGTTTGCCAACCCGCAGCTGGAATGGATGCGATGCACGGTCGCTGACGTGCAGGCGGCGCTGCACGAGCTGCGCGCCGGCCGGCCGATCGCCGGGGCGCGGCACGAGACGTTTCGGCCTCGCGGCGAGCAGGCCGACGCCGTCCGCAAGACGCACGACTACTTCCATTCGATCTGGAAGGAGGACATGCGCGCCGTCCCCCGCTTCCTGTGGAACGCCAAGATGCGGTTCGGGAAGACCTTCACGGCATACCAATTGGCGCGAAAACTGGGCGCGAAGCGCCTGTTGGTGCTCACCTTTAAGCCCGCCGTCGAGGACGCGTGGCAGACGGACCTTGAGAACCATGTGGACTTCGAGGGCTGGCAGTATCTGTCCAAGAGTTCGGGCCGGGACCCAACCCAGATCGATCCCGCAAAGCCGGTCGTCTACTTCGGCTCGTTCCAGGATCTGCTAGGTCGCGACGCCGTCGGGAACATCAAGCCACGCAACGAATGGCTGCACGAGGTCAACTGGGACCTGGTTGTCTTCGACGAATATCACTTCGGCGCCTGGCGCGACACGGCGAAGGAGCTGTTCGAGGGCGAGGACGAGGCGGTGGCCAAGGCCGAGGCCAAGCTGGAATACGCCGGCGACCTGGAGGCGGTGAACGAGGATCTGGGCGTCCTGTCGGAGAAAGAGGCCCAGTTCCTGCCGATAACCACGCGAGCCTACCTCTACCTCTCAGGCACCCCGTTCAAGGCGCTGGCGACGGGCGAGTTCATCGAGGAACAGATCTTCAACTGGACCTATACCGACGAGCAGCGCGCCAAGGCTGACTTCGCGGCCGAGCATCCGGGTCAGCGCAACCCCTACGGCGCGCTGCCGCAGATGCGGCTGCTCACCTATCAGATGCCCGATGAGCTCCTGGCGATCGCGAGTGCGGGCGAGTTCGACGAGTTCGATCTGAACGAATTCTTCGTGGCCACGGGAACCGGCAAGGACTCGGTCTTCGAGCACAAGGACGAGGTGCAGAAGTGGCTCAGCATCATTCGGTGCGGCGACCCGTCGCAAACGCAAGAGAGCCTGAAGACCGGCGCGCCTCCACCCTGGCCCTATTCGGACGTTCGGCTGCTGCCCTATCTGCAGCACAGCTTCTGGTTCCTGCCGAACGTCGCGGCGTGCCACGCGATGCGCAACCTGCTGGCGGAGAAGCACAACGTTTTTTGGCATGACTATAAGGTCCTCGTCGCGGCGGGCGCCGGGGCGGGGATCGGGCTCGATGCGCTGCCGCCGGTGCGACAAGCGATCGGCGGCGGCTTCGACAAGAAGACAATCACACTGTCCTGCGGCAAGCTGACCACCGGCGTCACCGTGAAGCAGTGGTCCTCGATCCTCATGCTCCGGAACCTGAAGTCGCCCGAGACCTACTTCCAGGCCGCCTTCCGCGTGCAGTCGCCGTGGTCGCAGGCAAATCCCAATGGTGATGATCCCAACGAGGAAGAGGTTTTCAAGCCAGTCTGTTTCGTTTTCGACTTCGCGCCGACCCGCGCGCTGCGGCAGCTATCCGAATACGGCATCGGCCTGTCGCCGGGCGAGCCGAACCCTGAGATCGCGGTGCGCGATCTTGTCTCGTTCTTGCCGGTGCTCGCCTATGACGGCGCGAACATGGTGCAGATCGACGCTGGCGGCATTCTGGACATCGCGATGGCCGGCACCTCGGCGACCCTCCTGGCGCGCAAATGGGAGTCGGCGCTGCTGGACAACGTCGACAACGACACGCTCCGCCGAGTGCTGGCAAGCGCCGAGGCGATGGCCGCTGTGGAGCGGATCGAAGGCTGGCGTGCGCTCGGTGACAATGTGCTCGAAACGATCATCAACCGGAGCGAGACGGTCAAAGACCTCAAGAACAAGGCGAAGGATGGCGAGCTGTCCACGAAAGAGAAGAAGGAGCTGACTGACGCCGAAAAGGAATATAAATCCAAGCGCAAGCTGATTCAGGAGAAGTTGATCAAGTTTGCGACGCGCATCCCGGCATTCATGTACCTGACGGATTTTCGCGAAAATACGCTGCAGGACGTCATCACCAAGCTGGAACCAAACTTGTTCCTCACCGTAACGGGTCTGGCCGTGGCAGACTTCCATCTGCTGGTGGACTTGAAGGTGTTCAACACCGAGCGGATGAATGAGGCCGTCTTCGCCTTCCGCCGCTACGAGGACGCCTCACTGCGCTACACCGGTATCGATAGCCACGAGGGGCTGACCCATGTCGGAGGCTACGACACGGTGGTGGCCAGGGGACATTAGGACACGACCTATCCAAACGCTCCACTGTACCGCGCCTATTTGAATAGAACGCGCTTGCTCGAAGACAAGGTCGGAAATCAGACGCTGGTCTAGTGTCCCCTCCTGGCGCAAGCGGGAACTAGAGAATTCCTCTCAAGGATCAGCGCTTTGCCGCAACCCAACCCGCGGCTTGCGCCTCCGCCGCGGAACAGAACCAGCGTTCGCCCATGGAGGTGTCAATGTGGGTGGCCGCATAGCCCTCCTGGCCCGGACCGTGAAAGATCCGCCCAC
>CAYVDY010000574.1:0-4551 GCA_964450255.1 uncultured Candidatus Solibacter sp.
ATAGGGCTTCTGGATCGTGATCTCCCTCGGGCGCACATATACCGAGGTGACGATCGGCGGCGCGATGCCGGAGACCAGCAGTGCTACCGGAAGCAGCAGTACGAACTTCGCACGCTTGGCCAGAATCGCAGCCGCCGAAAGCACACACACCGCGATAGTGAACCACAGCAGCGGCAGCGTCAGGTTCTCGGCTGTCCAATCCACACCCACTAACGAGCCGTGGTCCGTCAGCAGCAGGTCATAACGGTCGAGGTAGTAGCTGACCGCGAGGCCGAGCAGAAACACCGCCGCCACGCCGCGCAGGAACGCCGATTCCAGCGCACCCCGCGGGTCCAGATCCCGCAGATCGATCTGCGGCACGCCGCCCTCACGCCAGTCCTGCGCCCGCTCCTTCAACGCCCAGCCCCGCGCCGTCAGCCAGTGCACCAGCGCGGACAGCACGCTCAGCCCCAGCACGAACCGCAGCAGCAGCGAGTAGAAGGGCAGTTCAAAGAAATAGAACGCCAGCGGTTTGCCGAAGACCGGATCCCGATAAGCGCCTGTGTCCAGACCTTGACCGCCCGCCCATCGCACGACTGTCCATGAATCCACTGTCGCCATGGCCAGCAGGGCGCCGATCACCAGTAGCGCCAGCGTGGCGAGTTTGGCGTAATTCTTGTGCTCGCCGAGCCCGGTGCCGGCGTGCTTCATGCCCCGCGCGTGAGCTACCCACAGCACCGCAAATCCGAGTAGCGCCGCCAGCACGATCGGCACAAAGCCATAGGAGAGCATCTGGAACCAAGTCTCCACCTGGCCCATTTCCTTCCACCACTGGTACTCGACCGCGTAGGATGCAATCCAGCGACCGCCGCCTAGCACGAACAGAAGAATGACAATAATCAGACCACGTCCCATGCCTCCACAGTAGCGCACGCCGTCAGCGCGTGAACCACAGCCGCTCGGCGTTGGCGTTCATCACCTGGGGGATATCCTTCTCCGGTATGCCCAGCCGCCCGGAGCGAAGCAGATCGATCTCTGCTGCGTACGCCTCTTCGGTCTCCATCACCGGGAAGTTCGAGGCGTACAGCAAACGTTCAGCGCCGTAGCGTTTGTGCAACTCCTGGATCTGTGGGGTCAGTTCCACATATGGCGGTTTTCCCAGTTTGTGCATCCCGGAGATCTGCACATGCACGTTCCGCCGCTCTGCCAGCGCCGGTGTGCCGAGATGCGTCAACTGAAACTGCGTTCGTGGGTTGTGACTGGCGAAGGTGGAAAGTGCTTCCGTCACTGCCTTGGGGAACGGGGCCGACACCACGAAATGCAGTCCCAGCTGAGCCGCCCACTGCCACAAGGCCGGGTGGGTCAGGAGCGATTCCGACGGGAACCGGATGCCGCGAAACGCGCCGGTTTCCTTCCAGCGGCGGACCTCGTCGGCGGCCTTCGGGTTGGCCAGATCCACCAGGAATACGCCGGCGAAGCGTTTCGGGCGGGCCTTGACAACGGATTCGATATAGCTGTTGTCGTACTCCCCCAGATGCTCGGCCAGTACGGTGCGCGAGACGCCGTGGCGGTCCATGTAGGCGTCCAGATCAGCGACTGGCTTGTACTTCCGCAGCCCGCAGTGGGCGTAGGCGTCGGTGATGATCATGGCTGAACCTCGACGATCACGCGGCGGTAGGCGCTGAGCGCGGGCGTGCCATCGTCGGTCACCGTGAGAATGATATGCGCCGTACAGGGCTTTGCCGTCTTGGGCATCACCGCCGTTGCGCCTTCCATCTGTGCCGCGCACGTGCCGGCTTCGGGGTATGCCGTCCAGGTTGCCGTGACACGATTACCGTCAGGATCCGATGAGCCTCGCGACGACAGCGCGACACTCTCGCCCGGCTTGGCGGCGAGCCGCAGCGGAGTCTTACCAGCCAGGCCGTTCACTCCTGCCACCGGGTTGTGATTGGCCTTCTCGCGCGGTTGCACACACCAGTCCATGCGAGCCGCGAAGTCGTGCTGATACGCCCGGCGCCAGCGCCAGATGGTGGCCTGATTCGACGTGTGCTCGCGCCCGTCGGGCAGCTTCACGGTGTCCCGCGAGTTCGTCCAGATGGGCCGCGTCTCGCCATAGGATTGGCGCAGCGCGTAGCGTCCGCCCCAACCGCCCCACGCCGGCGTCTCATCGCTGGCCAAGCCATTGGAAATCAGGTTCAGGAACGACGGCGTGTCGCCCTCCATGATGTAGGCCAACTTCGGATAGCGCGCACCCAATGGCCCGTGGTTTTCGATGATGTTCGCAGTGAGCCAGGGGTTGTCGACCAGTTCAAAGTCCACCATCTCGCCGGTCTTGTAGCGCCGGTCGCCGGAAATGCCACTCCAGGTGGAAGTGTAGTACTCGGCTCCGCCCACGACGCTCGGGCTGGCGATGAAGAACAAGCCGGGAAACGTGATGCGCAACCAGCGTCCGGAGTCGTCCTGGTCTGAGATCGTGTAGACGCGAAGCTTGGCGACAACCGCCTCCAGCTCCCGCGGCGTGCGCGAGTACTTCACGTCCCACAACGCTTGCGCCAGGGTATTGGCGCCGCCCCAGACGGCCACCCAGAGCGGCCGGGGATCGGGCCGCAGCGCCGCTTCGATCAGCGCGCGCGAACCCTCCGTGGAACGCCCCTCGCCCACCGACGCCATGCCGAGGCCCGGCTGGCCGTTGACGACGATGGAGTGCAGCCGCTCCGGCGTGGGGAAACCCGGCGCGTGCAGGAGTAGGTTTTTGTGCACTTGAGCGTAGGCGTCGATATGCCCATGAATGATGTCGGGGCGGATCTTGTCGCGCAGGTGGATCGAAGTCGTGGCCGCCAGACCTTCCAAGTCGAACTCGTTGGCGTAGACGAGAAGCCGGACCAGCGACTCCTCATCGTCGGGCTCGTTGGAGATATCGGTCAGGACGAACAGGCGTGGTTTGGGTGCCGCGACCTGGGCAAGAAGCGCGACGGGGAGCAGGGCGAGAAGGAAGAGGCGAATGGAGCGCATTGGCCCCTATTTTATGCCCAAATCCGCCTCGCGGACGGCACGGCAATACTTGGGCGCGATCCGCGCCGGCATCCAATGCACGCAGTCTTACTCGTTGGCAATGCGCTCGCCTGAGCACGTTCCAGTTGGTGGACTCGTCAGGAACCGGAACCCTTGCGCTTCGGCCGCGTCCCCGAGCTGATCGCGGAAAATTCGGGACTGCTCCTGACTTAGTTCTCCACCAGTTTCACGGTCGGTACACCATCCGAAGACCGTGCCGGCAGGAAACTGCGCGATCTTCTCCCGGTAGCGCTCGATAGTCCCGGGACGATAATGTGCTACCTCAATCCAGGGCGCCTGGTACATCTGTTTGAGTACTCGGACTCGGATTGCAGGCGGCTTCCACTTGGGTGAAGCGAATCGCAGCCGGCACCCCTCGGTGAAGCAAAGAGCGAGAAGGCGCTGGCGTCGGGGCTGGTCGAAGTACCAGGCCTGTGCGTTCATAAGCGCTGATTGGAGGTGATCGTCGATTAGGCCTTCATACAAGTAGTAGGAGTACCTGTCATCGCTGAGGGTGCGTTTTCGGTACAGTTCGTCTGATCGGTCGCGCCATTGTGAAGTCCAGAGCTCGAGCCTCCTCCAGATGTGCGCCTCAGCCGCCACAGAACCAATGGCGGCTAGAGTATCGGCAGCATTGGCAACGACCTGTGGGTCAACGTCATTGAGCGCCTGGATCGACACGCTCTCCAATTCTGGCGACGCGAAGATTCGACTGGTCATCAACAGCCTGAAATGGGAGCAGCCGTTATTCAGTCGCTCCTGCATCGCGGTTCGGAGAACTGCTTCGCCCTCGGCAGGACTCACTCGAAGAAAATAGGCCTCGAATGCGAACCTGGAGTCGCAATCCCACTTCAGATGATCAGCGGCGTATATGGAACGAACACTTGCGAGGACCCGTGCCGTCGCATAGCGTGCGAGCAGATGGCCGAATAGCCACGGGTGATGAGGTGCCCGCTCCGCGAAGTGCGCTTCCAACTGCGGGAGTTCCCGATCCGGAAGAGACGTCAATACGCTGATGTGGAGGGCCGGCTTGTTCTGGCCGAGATCGGACAGAATCTCCGCGCGAACATCCCTGTCTCGGGTACACGAAGTGTGAGACAGAATGAGAATCAGAATGGGCAATGCACGGTTTGCAGCAGGCACGTGTTGATGGACACCGACGAGTGAGCGGAGTTCCAAACCCTCCGGTTCTTTCTTTTCAGTCCTTACCCCGTCGTTTGCGCGAGCCAGTTGGACCCGTGTTTTCGGCAGCCGCCGGGTAGTATTCCTCCGGCGGTCTCAACATCGAGAACATCAGCCAGATCAGGCTCGGCCAGACTTGCAGCACCAGGCGCGATGCCGCCGTGCCCACCTGCCAGGCCAGATCCGAAGTCGTGACGAGAAAGCGACCGTACTCCGCAGCCAGCATCGCCGCAATCAGAAACCACAGCCATGGGCCCCCGCCCCTTTCCGACGGCGGCACCACGCCCAGTCCCCAGACGATTACCGGACTCCGCCGGCGGGGAGTGGCCCACCACCGCC
>CAYVDY010000575.1:0-4542 GCA_964450255.1 uncultured Candidatus Solibacter sp.
AAAACCGTACGCGGTCGCCTGGAGTACTGCCCTGGCCACCCGCCAGCAACCATCCTCGACTCAGAAACTTGCGGCTGAGATCCGCGCCTGGTGCGCTGCTCACGCCGATCCCGTCAACGCCACCCGCTACGCCCGCTATTTCACCGAAGGCTACGACGCCTGGGGCTTCCTCGATGCCAAACATGCTTTCTGGACTGAAATGGAACCCCAATGGTTCGACGCGAACGCCGATCTGGGCCTCTCCGGATTCCTCCAACTCGGCCGCGAACTCTGCCAGAGCGGCAAGTTCGAGGAGGCCAGCATCGCCATTCGCTTCCTGCCGCGTTGCCCCGAGCCATTCGACGCCGCGTCGCTCCCGGCCGTGGCCCTCTGGTTCGATCGCGGGATCCGCAACTGGGGGCACACCGACGTGCTCTGCGGAATCGTCCTCGAACCAGCCCTTCTCGCCGGCCGCATCTCCCGGTACGATCTCGCAACGTGGCTCGATTCGCCCCATAAGTTTCAACGTCGCGCCGTGCCTGTCACGTTGCTCAAATGCACCGACCCGCCGCAGGATCTCCTCAACTTCATCACGCCCCTGATGCACGATCCCGAACGCTTGGTCCAACAGGGCCTCGGCTGGTTCCTGCGCGAACTCTGGAAGCGGCACCCCAAGCCCGTGGAGGCCTTCCTGCTGAAGCACAAGGACACCGCACCCCGCATCATCTACCAGTACGCCACGGAGAAGATGACCGCCGATCAAAAGGCCCGTTTCCGCCGCGCCAAGACCAAGCCTGCAAAATCAGGTAAATTGTAAGAGGAGGAATGGCCGAGTGGTTTAAGGCGGCGGTCTTGAAAACCGCAGAACTCGAAAGGGTTCCGGGGGTTCGAATCCCTCTTCCTCCGCCACCGCCTCGTGTCCACCACCACGCAAACGCGCCATCACACCGGCGCCTACTTTCTCCAGTTCGCGATGCGGCTGTATGCTTGGCCCGGCATGAAGGAAGCCTGCCTCGCCCTGCAGGACCAAGCCCGCCTCAACGTCAATTGCCTCCTACTCGCCGCCTGGGCCGCCCATCTTGGCTACGAGATCGACACCGCGCTGTGGACCGATCTACAGTCTCACACCGCCCCCATTCGCGAATCCGCCGTTCAGCCCATTCGCTCCCTCCGCCGCCAGATCAGCCGGAACGAGAACCTCCGTGAAGACCTCCGCGCGCCCATCAAGCGCCTTCTCCTCTACGCCGAACTCCGCGCCGAACAGGCCGAAGAACGCGCCCTACACGACCGCATGCGCGCCCTCGCCCCACCCGCCGAACCCGGCGCCGCGCTTCTCCACCGAAACCTAGCAGCCTACACTGGGCCAAGCCCCGCTCTCACTCAATTCGCTACTCTTGTAATCGAATCTCAACTCCTGGAAGTATCCACTTGCCCCAGCGCCTGATCGTCGCCATCACCGGAGCCTCCGGTGCCATTTACGGCATCCGTATCCTCGAAACACTCGCTCGCGATAAGAGCATCGAGACCCATCTCATCCTCAGTCCCGCCGGCCGCGCCACCATCGCGCAGGAGACCACATACACGGCCAAGGCTGTCGAGGCGCTCGCCACCGTCGTTCATCCGCCCGCCAACATTGGGGCCTCCATCGCCAGCGGCTCATTCGAGACCATGGGCATGATCGTCGCGCCCTGCTCCATCAAGTCCCTCTCTGCCATCGCCAACTGTTTCTCGGCCGATCTCATTTCCCGCGCCGCTGACGTCCAACTGAAGGAAGGCCGCCCCGTCATCGTGATGGTCCGCGAGACGCCGCTCCACAAAGGCCATCTGCGCCTCATGAGCGAAGCCGCCGATAACGGCGCCATCATCATGCCGCCCGTGCCCGCCTTCTATGGCAACCCCAAGTCGCTCGACGATCTCGTCAACGCCACCGTCGGCCGCGCCCTGGCCCGTGTCGGAGTCAGAAACGAACTCTACGCCGAGTGGCTCGGCATGAGCAACCCTACCGCGCCTGCGCCGGATCCTGAGCCGCCCACTCCACAGGATCCACCCGCCCCAGCATCCACTGGTAAACCCCCACTCCGGCCAACAAGACGACGCTTGACGCCACGAACGCCAGTTGGAAAGATCCCAGGCGCCCCACGATAAATCCGGTAATCACCGGCGCCACCACGCCAGCCATGTTGCCGATCGCGTTCTGCCACCCCGTCCATTGACCGGACGCCGCAGGCCCCGCCAGGCTCTGCGTCAGCGCCCAGCAGTTCGAGGTATACAGCCCGATCCCGATGAACGAAATCACCAGCAGCGTCATCGATAGAACGTGGTGCGGCGTGTTCACAAACGGCAGGCACACCGCCGAAACCAGCATCCCGCCCATCATGAAGCTCCGCCGCACCGTATCCACGCGCGCGCCTCGCGCGATGATGCGGTCCGAAACCCAGCCCGCCGCCAGCGTCGCAAACGCAGTCGCCGTTAGCGGCAGCGCGCTGTAGAACGCCATCATCGTCATCGTGAAGTGCCTTTCCTTCACTAGATACGAAGGCAGCCACGTCAGCAGAAAATACCAGTTGTAGTTGAAGCAGAAAAGCCCCAAGAACGTCGCCCAGGCGGCTCTTTTCGACAAAATCGCGCCCCATCCGGGACCGCGCGTCAGATGCTTCGTGCTGGCCTGTTCGCGAGGCGCCACCATCAGCCACGGGATCAGCCAGATCAGCGTCACCCCGCCCGTCACCACGAAAAACGCACGCCAGCCATACGCCGCAATCATCCAGCCGCCCAGATACGTCCCCAGTGCCGGACCGAACTTGGTCGCCGCGTCGATCACCGCGTTAGCCAGTCCGCGCTCCTCTTCCTTAAACGATGACGACAGAATCTTCGAATACGCCGGATACGCCACCGATTCGCCGATCCCCAATACCAGCCGCAACAGTAGTAGCGACGTGAAGCCGCCCACCAACCCGATGCCCAGCGTCGCAAACGACCACAGAAAGTACCCGACCGCGTATACGCGAGATACGTCGTAGCGATCCACCAGCCACCCTGCCACCAGCTGGAACGACGCATACGTCCAGAAGAACGCCGAGAGCAGCGTGCCCATCCGTTCCGGCGTCAGGTTCAGCTCATCGGTAAGCACGGGCGCGGCCACGCTCAGGTTGCCGCGGTCCATGTAATTCACTAGCACGGAAACGGCCAGCAGCAGCAGCAGCGGCCAATGGGAGATGGGTTTCTTCTGTACTTCAGTCACGGGGTGTTGTCGGAGTATATCAACTGGCCTCGCGCCAACGCCTCCCGCACGCTGTGCGCCCCGTGACGGCGGTACAGTTGATCCACGCGCCACCACGCCCACGCATAGAAGACCTGCGCCTCCCGTGACGACGCGCCCAACACCGGCTCGGTCCGCAGTCCCTTCACTTCCTCCACCAGCACATCGCCAGGCTGCTCGCCCGCCCATCGCTGCGCCATCCCCTCGTGAAACCAGCGCGGATACCGCCCGCTGCGAGCCAGACACGCATGCACCAGTTCATGCGCCAGTGCCGACCGAGTCCCGCGCGAGAACCCTCGCCCTTGCATCACCACCCGAATGCGCCCGTCGTAAACCCCGCCGCTCCACTCCTCAGCCTCCGTGGACGCGCGGTAAGCACCGTCGGTCTGCACGATCACCGCCAGTTGCTCATCAATCCGGCACCCGATCCCTGCATCGATCCGCGCATACTCCTCATTCAGCGCCGCCAGCATCTCCGCCGCCACCGCCTCGCTCACCGCGCCGCCGTCGTAACGCACCGCGAAACGCTGGCTCTGCACTTTGTCCCGCCCCGTGTCGCCGGCCACTTCCTTGCGCGCCTTACGCAGCAGGCCCTCGATGGCCGGATCCGGCCTCAACGCGACGGACTCCGTCCAATACTCCACCGCCCGCTTCGGCTGGTCGCTCTGGTAGGCCGCCAGTCCCGCCACTGCCAGCCCGAACGAATCCCGCTTCGCCCCGATCCGCAGCAGATTCTCCGCCACCTCCAGCGCCTGCCGTGGCTGCCCCCGTTCCAATAATTGAATTGCGCCCTCCAGCCCTGGCTTGCCCGGAGCCTCCTCCTTCATCCGCGTCATCTGCGACCGCAGCATCTGGATCATCTCCCGATCCGATGCTTCCCGCCGCCCCTTCTCAAACGTCGCCAAACCCGTCAACTCACCAACCAGAACGTAGCCCGCGCGCCCGCCAGACTCCACTTTCACGCACTGCCCCAGCTCGCCGTTGATCGCAAAGACAATCCGCGCCGCCGCGCCGCCCTCCAACCGCCCCACCACTTCGGCGTCCGCATTGCACGATGCCCGCAGTTCCGCCCCACCCGCCCGCACCGCGGGCGAGTCCGCCATCAGCAGCCATACCGCCAGCAACAGCATCTGCCCTCCTATCGGCGCTCCGCCACCCGCGCATTAGCGGAGTGATATGTTGAAGGCTCCATGAGCATTCTCGCCCGTACATCCTGGTCTCCCTACGCCGCCGGCGCCGGCATCGTCCTCCTCGGCTGGTTCGCCTTCTGGAGCGCGGATCACCCCCTTGGCGTCTCCAGCGTT
>CAYVDY010000576.1:0-4535 GCA_964450255.1 uncultured Candidatus Solibacter sp.
ACTCCCAAGCGCGTCTACGAGCGGACTGCCACCAGGGAAGGATGCTTTGTGACGGAGGGCTCGCGGTACAGATGGGCCGCACGGCTGTCGCCGGTTGTCACCTTGCCCGACGCCGCGTAGCCTTCGCCGTCCTCGGGGTTGCGCAGTAAAGCCGCCTCCACCCAGCCGGTGTAGTCGTCGCCGGGCGTTTTGATCTTCACCCAGCCGGCCTGCTCCTCCAACACGCCGACGTTGACGCCGTAGATCGCCTGGGAGACGACGTCGGTATCCACGGTCGGTTTGGAGTGCATGTTCAGGACGGGCGCCAGTACCACGGCGCGCGTTTCGGCCGATAGGGTTGTGGTCAGCATTATCAGAAAGATCCCTGCTCGCATGACCAAGTATTATACTCCGGCGTAAACATACACCATGTATAGGTGGTGCTTTTAAGTGACTCCATTCATGGCACTTATTCAGATGCGTGAGTTGCATGCCATCAGCGGAAGGTGTATCCTGAACGCATGATCATCTCCATGCGCAAGAATGCCGTGCGCGAAGACATCGATAGCGTCATCCAGCGCATTCAGGACTTCGGCTACAAAATCCACACCATCGAGGGCGAGGAGCGCGTCGTGATTGGCGCGATCGGTGTCGGCGATACCAGCGCCTGTCTGGAGTCGCTGGAAGCGATGGACTGCGTCGAGAAGGCGGTGCGGATTTCGGCGCCCTACAAGTTTGTCTCGCTGGAGTTCAAGAAGGCCCGCACGGTGATCCGGATCAACGACCGGGTGAGCGTGGGCAACTCTGAATTCGTGGTGATGGCGGGGCCGTGCTCGGTGGAGAGCGAGAAGCAGATTCTGGAATCGGCTGAGCTCGCTGCCAAGGGCGGGGCCCAGGTGCTCCGCGGCGGCGCGTTCAAGCCGCGGACTTCTCCTTACGACTTCCAGGGCATGGAAGAAGCGGGGCTGAAGCTGCTGGCCAAGGCGCGGGAGCATTCCGGGTTGGCGATTGTGACCGAAGTGATGTCGGACGTGGACGTACCGCTGGTGGCCTCGTATGCGGACATCATGCAGGTTGGCGCGCGCAACATGCAGAACTTCGCGCTGCTGAAGGCGTTGGGGCGCTGCGGGCGGCCTGTGCTGCTGAAGCGGGGGCTGAGTTCCACCATCAAGGAACTGCTGATGTCGGCGGAGTACATCGTCGCCCACGGCAACAACGACGTGATGCTGTGCGAGCGCGGCATCCGGACATTTGAGACGGCGACGCGCAATACGTGCGACATCGTGGCGTGCGCGGTGCTCCGGGAACTGACCCACCTGCCTGTGATTCTCGATCCGTCGCACGCGACGGGCAAGCGCAGCCTGGTGCCGCCGCTGGCGCGGGCAGGGGTGGCCATCGGGGCTGACGGGCTGATTCTCGAGATCCACCCGAATCCGCAGAAGGCGATCTCCGACGGCGCGCAGTCGCTTGATCCGGCGCAGTGGTTCCACATGATGGAAGACCTGCAGCCATACATCGAACTGTGGAAGAAATCCCGTTTGGCGGAACGTGCGCTCGCGGCAGTTTAGGCCGCAGCCGGCTGGTAGACAGGTGACTGGGCTACGCTGTTAGTGACCAGTGTATGTTGAAGCCGAGAGTTTACTTAGCGATTGCGGCAGCCCTGATTCTCGGGGCTGCCTCCTGGTATCTGATCCGCCCCGTCACAGCGGCCGATCTGGTGACGGCGCTACCGCCGGGTGAGGTGCCAACTGTTTACCTGAACGTCGGCACTCTGCGGACTGCAGGCATCCTCGAAAAGATCGCTGGTCCCGCCACGCTGGAAGATCCGGAGTACAAGCGGTTTGTCGCCGCCACCGGATTCGACTACCGGCGAGATCTCGACGCCGTGGTGATTGTCTCGCGCCCCAACGATACGCTGATGGTGGCAGCCGGAGCGTTCGATCTGGACCGGTTGGAAACGTACGCGAAGGCTAACGGGGGACGGTGCGCGGGGGAGTTGTGCTCGGTGCAGGGGTCGAGTGCGGAGCGGCAGATTTCGTGGACGTCGCTTCGGCGGCGAGTGCTCGGGTTGGCGGTGGGACGGGATCCGATGGCGGCGGCGCTGCTTTCCGGCAACTCGACGAAGCCGGGTTTTCCGCTGCCGGGCGGACCGGCCTGGGTGCACCTACCTGGCGAGGCTCTGCGGCCCGGCGCCAGCCTGCCGCCGGGCGTCAGCGCGCTGCTCTCGGCGCTGGAGGGGGCCCAGTATGCGCAGTTGTCCGCCACCTCGAAGGAGATCACCCTGGAGGCTCCGTGTGCTTCCCGGGAGAAAGCGGCGGAGTTGGCGGGGCGTCTGGCGGAGGCTACGCAAACGCTGCGCAATCTGCTGGCCCGGGAGAAGAGCGAGCCCAACGCGCTGGCCGGCACGCTGGTTGGCGGCGAGTTTCGAGCCGATGCCATGGTTCTGCGCGGCCGGTGGCCGTTGAAGTGGTAGCGCGTCAGCGCCCGAGCAGGTCCTCGATCAGGTCTTCGAATTTCTCGGCATCTGCGCCTGTGGCGAGTGTCTTGCGCACCATACCCTGGCGGTCAATCACGTAGGTGTAAGGACGTTCTTTGGGTAGCACGTCGGATTGGACCTTTTCCATGTGCCCGGTCATCACCTGCATGCCCCGCAGGGCGGGGAAGTTGAGCAGCGTGAGGGAGTCCTGCTCGGAGACGACGATCGACATGAGCCCCTCCCTGGCGTAGCGGAGCGAGAGATCGTGGAGGGTGCTGAGCTGCTGGAGGCAATCCGGGCAATCCGCTGTGCGCCAAAGACTTACGACGATGACGCGACCGCGAAAATCGGAGAGTGACCGGGCTGAGAACTCGCCTGGAACGGTAAAGGAGATGTCGATCGGCTCAGCCTTCCCGGTTCCGCCGGGCAGCCAGTGGGGATTCAACAGAACCGCGACAATTCCGCCGACCGCGACGAGTGTCACCAAAACGCAGGCGGTCCAAAATCCTCTGGTAATCGGCTTTGGCTCCAGTGTCTCCACTCCCATCCAATCCCCCTATTGCAGCCGGGCCTTGATCCGTTCAGCGTCCACCAGTTCTTCGAAGACCGCCAGCACCTGCTTACGGAAGTAGTAGATTCGCTTGACGTTTTCCCGAAAATCGCCGTCGTAGTGAGGATGGCTCTGCCACTTGTCGAAAGTCGCTTTGGGAATCTCGATGTCGCGCCGCAACTGTTCCGGACTATGGCCGCGCAGGAATAGCCCGTAGAACATCGCAGCTTCGCGCTGGATGTCGAGCGGGTCGAATTCGATCTGCACTTGCCTCACTGGAGGTTCAATCGGCGTGGTAGCCACGAGTCTGGAGACCCTCTGAAGAAAAATCGAGTATAAACGGCTCGCCCACCCTGGGGCAAGACCGGAATCCACCCTACTGTGATGTCCGAATCCGGCCGATAGATTCCACAGGAGTATCTGCATGCGCGCCTCAACTCTCATTAGCCTGGCCGCCAGCGCCCTTGTGGCACTGGTCTTCTGCCCTTCCGTTGGCGCGGTGCAGCCTGCGGCGCCGGCTCCGGCGAATTTGTGGCTTTACGCACATCCGGACACCCGATTCCTGGCCGGCATCGACTGGCAGAAGGCGAAGAACTCGGCCACTGGGCGCATGCTGGCGAAGCAACTGGCCGGGAAGGGCAAAGAGTTTACATCGTCGGGTCCGGCGATGGCGATTTTCGATCACTTCGAGCGCGTGCTGATCTCAACCACGGGCCGGGAGGTGGAGAACCCCAAACAGCAGCCACCGATGGTGGTGGCAGTCGAGGGCGCCATGGAGCGGGCCGCGATTAAGAAGCTGATGCCGGCGGGCACTGCCGTGGAGCGCTTCAAGGGCGTGGACCTGTTTGTGCCGCCGAAAGGACAGGACACGGATCTGCTGCTGGCGATTGTGAGCGATCGGGTGGCGTTGATTGGCGATCGCGATTCGCTGACCAGGATTCTGGAGTCTCCGACGGGTACCGGCGATGCGGCGCTGCTGGACAGAGCGATGCAGCTCTCGGTGCAATGCGAGATGTGGATGGTGTCGGCGGTGCCGCCCGGCCAGGCGGCCGGCAACTCGCTGCCTGCGATGAAGCAGTTGGACGATATCGAATCGCTGGACTTTGGCGTTTCCCTGGCCAAGGGGCTGGGCCTTCGCGCCAACCTGATGACCAAGACGGAGGATTCCGCCAAGGGATTGGCCACGATGGCGCAGTTGATTACGTCGATGGCAGCACAGAGTCCGCAGCAGTCGCCAGAGGTGACGGCGATCATGAGGAGTCTGGACGTCAAGGTGGATGGCGCAGCGGTGAGGATCGCGATGGATGTGCCGCTGGCTCAACTGGAGAAGGGGATGTTGAGCGTGAAGTCTTCGACGCAGGCTGCCGGCAAGAAGTCGCTGGAGTCTTTCCTGGGGATCAATCCGCCGCAGCAATCTGCGGCGGCCTTAATGCCAAGGCCCGTGCCGGTGGTTGCGGCTCCGGTGCCGCCCCCGCCTCCGCAGAAGCGCACCATCCGGATATCCGGCCTGGACGACGGACCCAAAGAGAT
>CAYVDY010000577.1:0-4528 GCA_964450255.1 uncultured Candidatus Solibacter sp.
ATCAACCTACCAGGATTGCCGCCTCACGCCTCAAAAGCCAATTTGGACGGGTCTGCTCCGACGGCCACACCAGTCGAGAATTCGATGAGTCTACTAAGAGGATGGACCTCCTTGAAGAACCGCCGTCTACTCTCTTCGTCGCACAAGAAGACGACGGGCTTGCCGAGGCTCAACGCCATCGCAGCCTCTGCGTCCTTTCCATAGCTATCCCGCTCCCCGGCAGTGTAGATCAGCACCTTCGCGCACTTGACCATCAGGCACTCTAGAAGGCCCTTATCTTCATGGCCGCGAGCCGCGCTCATGGTCGGGTCAAAGTACCGTATATTGAATGCACTGAGAGCTGAATTCTGAAATATGCTGTCACAGGTCCTCGCCATGTCTCGGAACTGCTGGCGATTGCGCATGCTTGTCGCCACATAGATATCCAGATCATTGGCCATCGACAGGTACAGTTCCGTGTTTCTCAAGGCCGCTTCGCGCGCTTTGGAAAACTTGCCAAGAAGTGCATCGTATTTCTCGCGCAGATCCTCCTCCGAAGCGATAGGAGACTCGAGGATCTCGTCAGCAGCAAAGAGAAGCTGCCCTTGCTTGTCCGCGAACTCAGGCTTGATACACGCGCTGTTCAGCAATTCCTTGGCCGTAATGCGAGCAGTGCCGCTCACCTCTTTATGTTCAACCCAGGCACCCAGGAGAGCGTTCCACAAACTCAGCTCGTCGCCTTCGACCGGCTCAAAGGACTTGCACGCCTGCTCGGCTATTAAGTATCTGTCATCCTGAGAGATCGGATGTAAAGGAAGTGCTCGTCCACGGCGAATGAGTGAAGTAGTATCAATCATTTTAGACTGGAAAACAATCGTCAACTCTTCGTCGGACAACTCCCTTAATACGGAGAATCCGTTGCGCAGGCTACCGAAATAAAGCAAGGAATCCAGATAGATGCGGCTGAGCCCCCAGCTCAACTGGTCTATCGACATTATTCGATCAAGCTTGGCGTAGGACGAATCGAAAGCAGGTAGGGCCCCAAGATCGTACGGATGCTCAGGAATCGAGCACCAGTAGTACTCAAAGAAGCCTGCAGACACATCCGGCTGGTGAGACAGCGCCAGTAACTGGTTCAGCACTGACTTGCTGATCGGATCTACGGGGATCTCTTCGATCCTCTTCAAAACCATTTCCGATTTGTCGCTTGTGAGCCAATTGTCGAGCCCTCCGGTGTTTCCGGTAAAGAGAGAAAGCTGATCCCGAGTATTCATCCACGCCTCGCATTCGGACTGACTGACTGACAGATCGCATTCTAGCAGAAATACTGCACGGTAATTCACCTGCTTGATCTCCACGGCAGAAAGTTTCGCCAGCAGTGGGACCGGTAGGTATGACACGTTTGTGGAAACCGACGAAGTTCGAATCTCAGATCCGTGGACATTGTGACATGGCGGCCATCTCGGTCGTCCAGCTGATCGGTGAGGGACTACCCCTAATGAATGTTTAGGTTGTTCATTACTGCGTGGAACTTGCGAGCCAAGCGATAGTTGGCGACCAAGCGCTGGAACATTCAGGCAAACTAGGCAGCCGAGCGGTAGGGTCTGGCGCAATGGATGGGCCGCCCAGCATTCGGCTCCACGACAGCGAGGACCTTGGCAGGTCCGTACGCTTGTATTAGTAGCTGTCACGCCTAGCACTGTGACCAGACCGTGCAGTCCGCAGGGGTTCGGGCGGACATCGAGATCGGATTTTCATGGAGACAAATCACTGGCTCGGCGCTACGGTAGGGCTTATCGTACATTGCCAGAACCTCTTCCATCCTGGCGGTGTATAGCAAGACCCGGATCGTTTCTGGGCCCACGCCCGGAACCTGTTTTCACTTGACCACTTCCTGCCCACCAACTGCACGGTCCGCCGCGCTCTTCCCTCGGGGGGCTGATGGCGACGATGCGCTGATTGTCCAATGTGTCCAGCAACTCCGCGTGTCTCGTTCGTCGTCTTTCAAACCACGCCCGTTCCCGGCCAAGCTCTTGCTGATCGTTCAGATCGCATGAGCCACATACGGCACCGTCCGGGATACCTGACGCGCGCTGAGTTGCGCATCGAATTGCAGTAACGCCCGCGCCCGCAAGACGACCCGCACTTGCTCGAGGCTCCGAAGCGGCCTCAGTTCCTGGTTGTCCTCAGCCTTCAAGTGAAGTGGTTTGCGTGGGCGCGCCACTACGGCGGAGTTTCGAGTGGGAACTAGCCGCGTCATGATTTTCGATTCGACTCGTCCTCAGTGGCAAGTGCGGATCCCGACCCACGTACTGGAATGGCTGCAGATGGCTGCGGACTCCAATATGATATGGTTCGATTGGCTGTGTCACCAACGGATAATGGAGGAGACCGATGTCGGAATTCGATCAAGTGCCTTTCGCCGCAGTTGAGTTTGCAGAGAACCCAGAACCTCGGTGCCCGTGCATACTCCTGGTCGATACCTCAGGTTCAATGAGTGGCGCCAAGATTGCCGAACTCAACAAAGGCCTCCAGGTCTTCGCTGAAGAGCTTCGCTCTGACACGATGGCGGCAAAGCGGGTAGAGATCGCCATCATCACCTTTGGCCCCGTCCAGACCATTCAGGACTTCGTCACTGCCGACGCCTTTCACGCACCCTCACTCATAGCGAACGGTGACACGCCGATGGGTGCAGCGATTCTCAGCGCTACGACTCTCGTGGCCGAGAGAAAATCCGCCTACCGCAACAACGGGGTTGGTTACTATAGACCTTGGCTGTTCTTGATCACCGACGGTGCGCCGACAGATGACATATCACAGGCAAAACTAGCGATTCGCGAGGGTGAGGCGTCGAAGTCCTTCATGTTCTACTCCGTCGGCGTTGAGGGCGCTGATTTCGACAAACTTTCTGAGATTTCTGTTCGCCAGCCTCTCAGGTTGCGTGGTTTGTCATTTCGGGAGCTATTCGTCTGGCTTTCGAATTCACTGGGTGGCGTTTCTAGGTCACAGCCGGGTGAGGCGGTCGCCCTCGTGAATCCCGCAGCCCCTGACGGTTGGGCAGTGGCCGAATAGTCAGCATGTCATGTGGCGCTTTATAACTGCTTCCGTAACTGGAGAATCTCATCGAAGGCTGCAGCTAGGCTGCCAGGATCGATCGGCGTGTAGGGTTCTGGCGGGAGGCACTCTGATTGCCGCAGTAGCGGATGGTGCCGGATCCGCAATCATGGCCGAACGCGGTGCGGACATTGTAGTTCGCAGCGTCATGGACTACCTCGAACGCCACGCGTACAGAGGTCAGTCCGAAATTCAGGAGATACTGCTCGGAGCCGCCGAGTTTGCACGCGAGGAAATCACCTCCGTGGCACACCAGGAAGGCGAGCCTCTAAGTGGCTATGCTTCAACTCTTCTCGCTGCCATTGTTACGCCGAATGGTGGGGGTGCGATGCAGCTTGGCGACGGTGCGATCGTTGTGAGCACTGGCAATGACGAGTGGGCCTGGGTGTTTTGGCCTCACCGTGGAGAGTACGCGAATACAACGTATTTTTTGACAGATGATCGCGCATTAGAGAGGCTTCAGATTGACGTCTTCGGAGGCGAAGAGGCCGTTATGGACATTGCCCTATTGAGCGATGGGTTGGAACCTCTAGCGCTACACCAAAGCGCCCGGACGGTTCACGATCCATTCTTCAACGGCTTCATCAAAGAACTCCTGAAAGAACAGAATCTCGAGGGATGCAGTTTGCTCTCACAACGCCTGTCCGCCTTTCTCTCGTCCGGTCCCGTCACAAATAGAACAGACGACGATGTCTCGCTAGTCGTTGCCACTCGCCGAAACTATGAGCGGCCGGAATGACTCGTTCACATTACGGCGCGCGGGTAGCCGTCTCCGACTCGGCCAGGAGTTGGGCCGAGGCGGTGAGGGTGCGGTCTTCTCCGTTGAAGGTGAGCAAGACAGGGCGGTGAAGATATACTCTGCTGCCCCAGATCAGACGAAGATTGACAAGTTGTCGGCCATGTCAGACGTTGCCAGCCGTGAGCTCCAACTCATTTCAGCTTGGCCTCTTGACCTTGTACAAGACCCGAACGGGATCGTGCGTGGATTCATGATGCCACGCATTTCTTCGCGGCGTGACATCCATGAACTTTACAGTCCAAAGAGCAGATCGGAGACTTTCCCAGAGGTCGATTTTAGGTTTATTTGTCACGTAGCCGCTAACATCGCCCGTGCATTCGCGGTTATTCACTCCACAAGTGTTGTGATCGGCGATGTCAACCACGGCAATCTCCTCGTTGGTGCGGATGGGACAGTGGTCTTGATCGACTGCGACTCATTCCAGCCGCGCGATTTACTCATCGTACGCTACGTTCGCGAGTCGTGGCCCGCCGCCGCACTCGTGCTGCTCGGGCGCGCCGCGGCCTATGTCGCGATCGAAAGCGTCGGTCGCGTCGTCGCGCTTTCATCGCCTGCCATGCTGGTTTCCCGCGTCCCGGCGGACATTCTCCGCGAAGCGCGCGCCAATGTGCGCCTCGCGAACGGCGGCGACGGGCA
>CAYVDY010000578.1:0-4524 GCA_964450255.1 uncultured Candidatus Solibacter sp.
GAGAGCCCCGTCCTCTTGAAACTATTTCTCAGCTTCCAGCTGAACCGGCACACGGCGCTTTGGCTGCGGGGGTTGGGTTCGACAACGAGTACATCATCAGAGTCGCCAGCCACTGGCTCCTGGCGGCCAACGCCGCGGATATACTGTACGGTAGCTGCGGGAGGCAGTCAATGCTGATCAGACTATTCCTTATCCTGACGACAACCCTGGCTCTCACGCTGCCGGCGCAGGTGAAAACGGAAGTTCCGCCGGTGGAGCCTGGCGCAAAGCCGGTAGCGGCGGAGCGCATCAAGATCCACGGAGCATGGCTGGAGGGCAACCTGGAAGGCAACGCCGTTGATCGCGACGTCATCGTCTTTCTGCCGCCCAGCTACGCGAAGGAGAAGAAGCGCCGCTATCCGGTGGTGTATGCCTTGCACGGCTATAGCATCGGCGCCGAGCAGTGGTCCAAGGAGATCGTTGTCCCGCAGACCATCGAGGGCGCGATCGCCAAAGGTGCGCAGGAGATGATCGTCGTCCTGCCCGATTCGAAGACGGTCCACAACGGTTCGATGTATTCGAGTTCGGTGACCACCGGCGACTTCGAGCAGTTCATCTCACGCGAGGTGGTTGCATACATGGATGCGCACTACCGGGCCATCGCCAAGCGAGGCAGCCGCGGTCTGGTAGGGCACGCAATGGGTGGCTACGGGGCGAGCCGCATCGGGATGCGGCATTCCGACATATTCGGAAGCCTCTACATCATGAGCCCGTGCTGCATGTCGCCACGGGGTGGCGGACCAGCCAACCCGGCGATGGAGAAGGCTCTGGAGGCAGTGAAGACTCCGGCCGATTCAGCGACACTGAACTTCGGGCTGCGCGCCCAGCTTGCGACCGCTGCCGCCTGGTCGCCGAATCCGAAGAATCCGCCTCTGTACCTTGACCTGCCCATGAAGAACGGCGCCGTGCAGCAGGACGTGCTGGCTCGCTGGACGGCCAACGCTCCGCTGGCCTTCGTCCACCAGTACATCGGCAACCTGCGGCAGTACCGCGCGATAGCGATGGATGTCGGCGATCAGGACGGGCTGCGCGCAGATGCAGTGAAGCTGCACGAGGTCCTCGACACCTACGGCATCGCCAATGCGTTCGAGATCTATAAGGGCACGCACACGAGCGCCGTCGCGGTGCGCTTCCAGAACTACGTGATGCCGTTCTTCAGCAAGAATCTGTGCTCGGGCGCGGGTTGCCAGTGAAACGCCTCGCGCTCGCCGTGCTCATGGGCTCCGCGCACGGTCACGGTGCCTCCCTTCAGCTTCAGCGTTCATGAACTCGAGATCCGATAGTGTGGTCACCCAATTCCAAGGAGGATTCATGAGATTCCTGCTGCCCCTATTACTCGCTGGCGGGCTGTGCTCCGGCCAGGGAGCCGGCGAGTGCAAACCCAATTCCCTGAACATCCCCGGGGCGAAGCACCCCTGCGTATATCCGGACGGCCGGGCGGAATTCCGTCTTGCCGCGCCCGATGCGCAGAAGGTTCAGGTCCGCGTGGGCAAGAGCTTCGATATGGTGAAAGGCGGGGACGGCGTGTGGAGCGTCACCACCACGCCCCTCGTGGTGGGCTTCCACTACTACACCTTCACGGTGGACGGAGCCAACGTGGCGGACCCGGCTTCCCGGACCTTCTTCGGCAGCGGATGGGATAACAGCGGCATCGAGATTCCGGAGCCTCCCGAAGTGGACTACTACTCACACAAGAACGTGCCGCACGGACAGGTGAGCCAGCGTTGGTATTACTCGACGGTCACGGCGAAGTGGCGGCGCTGCTATGTGTACACGCCACCCGACTACGACGCCGCCAGGAAGCGATACCCCGTGCTGTACCTCATGCACGGCTGGGGCGAGAACGAGCAGGGCTGGCACACCCAGGGACGCGCGGACCTGATCCTGGACAACCTGATCGCCGAAAAGAAGGCCGTGCCGATGATCATCGTCATGGACAACCTGAACGCCGCCAAGCCGGGAGAGGACGCCACGATATTCTCGGCCCGGTGGATGTGGCCGCAGCCTCCACCGCAGCCTGCCGGCGCGCCGGCTCAGGGAGCGCGCCCGGCGGCGCCCCGGGGGCTGGCCGGCTTCACGGGTGCGACGTTCACCGAGATGATGCTGACCGATCTTGCCCCCATGATCGAGAAGACCTACCGAGTGCTGCCGGGGCGCGAGCACCGCGCGATGGCCGGATTATCAATGGGCGGGATGCAGACCTTCCTGACCACGCTGTCGAACCTCGACAAGTTCGCCTACATCGGCGGATTCAGCGGTAGCACGGGCGGCCGTGGCGGCACGTTTGATCCGAAGACTTCAAATAACGGCGTCTTTGCCGATGCAGCCGCGTTCAACAAGAAGGTGAAGGTCCTGTTCCTGGGCATCGGTTCGGTGGAGGGCCCCGGCACCAGGAACTTCAGCGAGGCGCTGACCAAGGCCGGAGTCCGCAATGTCTATTTCGAATCGCCTGGGACGGCTCACGAATGGCTGACGTGGCGCCGGTGCCTGAACGATTTTGCTCCCCGGTTGTTCAAGTAAAGATGAGCGGAAGGGCAACCGGGACGCCTGGTGCTCTCGAAGACCTTTGAGGAAGTAGACCGCAGCCGCCGTGCCGGGTGCCGTTCCCCGAACGCAATGGCAGATTCCTGGCCTGCGCCATGGCGACGGTTCGCGCCTGAACTGTGACCGATCAGCGGCCCCCGCGGGCCATCCTGGTTGCTTCCTGTTGCATCAGGTGCGCGTTGGTCCAGGCCTGCTGGGCCAGTTCAGTCTTCATGCCGGCCACTTGCTCGGCATACTTGGCGGCTTCCAGCACGCGTCCGCGGTTCATTGTCAGCTTGCCAAGCTGATAGTTGGCGAGGCTCAACTGGAAGAGCGCCGGAGCCAGCATGGCGGTGTTGGACTGGATCAGCGGGACCGCGGCTCGCAGGTCCTCGTCAGCTTGAGGATACTGCTGCTTCTCGCAATGGCACATACCAGCGATCCAATAGCCTGCCCCAAGGGAGGCGGTCCGCTTCTTCTCCCATTCCGCGGCGGGCATCGATTCCGGCTTCGTGTGTCGTTTGAGTACGGCGACAAGCCGTTCCGAATAGGCCGAGGCCCGGTCGAACTGCTTCTTGTTCATCGCCGAATCGGCGAGGAACAGCAGTAAATCTTCGCTATCGGGAAGATTCAGGATCGCCTTCTCGGCCACGCCCTGGATCTTGGCGGCCGCGCCGGTCTGCCGCAGCGCCAGGAAATAGGCGCCGTAGCCGTCGTCCAGGTACTTGCTCTTCGGATTCTGCTGCTCCAGAGTGGACAGCAGGTCGATCAGCACAGCGGGCGGCGATTGTACGGCTGTCGCGTACAGTGCGTACTCCGTGTACAGTTCCACGTCGCGTGCGAAGGCTACGTATTTAGGCCAGTTTTCGGCATTGGATTCGGGCGTCGGGGCGGTCTGCACCTGGCGAGCCAGGGCGCACGTCTCCGCCGCCAGTTTCTTCACCTGCACAGGATCCTTCTGCGCGGTGGCTTTCTTCAGGTTGTCAAAGGATTGTTCCAGATCGTCAGAGGCCGCCCGGGCCGGCCCGGCGAACAGGAGTAACGATACGCCAAGCACTGCAAGTCTCATGGCAGTCTCCTATCTTCCGCGAATGCAGTATAGTGCGGCGATTTTCCAAATGGAAGCCTAATCGGAGGGATAGTGTGGGCTATACTGCCTGTGAATGCCGGGCCTGCTGCTTGCTCTTGCGGTGACGCTGTCTGCCTCGTTCGAGGGGGGCAACATACGCGACGTCCAGCATGTCGGCCCGGCTCACCTGCGCATAGCCATTCCTGGAGAGTCCGATCAGGACGGCCGTAACCGCCAAGCCAACTGGTATTACTTCCGGCTCGATCACGTCAAAGGCCAGGCGCTCACGCTGGAGCTTGTGAATCTCGCCGGGGAGTACAACTATCGTCCCAATAAGGGTGCCGTCACCGCCGACACGCCGCCCTACTTCAGCTACGACAACGTCAACTGGCAGCCGGTGACCGATTTCACCTACGACGCGGAGACGCCCAAGCTGATTCTTCGTCTGACGCCGACGCAGGAGCGCGTCTGGATCGCGCACATTCCGCCCTATACGAATGCCCACCTGGACCGCCTGTACCGTGACATCCGCCGCCATCCCGCCTTTCGAGAGACCGTCGTTGGGCGCACGCCGGGCGGCCGGCCGTTGCGCCACTGGACCATCACCGATCCCGCACCGCCTGCCGCTCCGCGCAAGGTCATCTGGCTGATGGCCCGCCAGCACAGTTGGGAGGCATCGACGTCGTGGGTGGCCGAGGGCGCGGTCCGCTTCCTGCTCTCCGAGGATCCCGAGGCGGTGAAGATCCGGCGCGGCGCGATCTTTCATGTTCTGCCAATGTGCGATCCGGACGGAGTGGCCCGCGGCGGCGTGCGGTTCAACGCTCAGGGCTTCGACGTCAATCGGAACTGGGATGCGTTCAATCCGCGCCAGATGCCGGAGATTGCCGCGCTGC
>CAYVDY010000579.1:0-4512 GCA_964450255.1 uncultured Candidatus Solibacter sp.
GATTCTGCCAGTAAGGCCGTGCGGAGCTGCCCGTGAAAGTGGCCGCCTTCGGGGCCGAAGTTGGAGCCGATGGGCGGGTCGCGGAGTTCGGCGCCGGGGCGTTGGGCGGCGGGCCACTGCTGGCTGGCGGGGAGGTGGAGTTCCAGGCGGTCGAGTTCGTCGAGCTGGATGGGCTCCAGGAGGCCGTCACCGGCTTGGCGGATGGGCGTGAGGGGGGCGTTGCGGTGGTAGCCGCGGCGGAAGGCGGGGTAACTGGTGGAACTGAGGGAACGCTGGAGACGGGCGGCGCGGAGTTGAAGAGACCGCTCGGCTTGTGGTGCCGGATCGGCGGCGGCGGTGGCTCCGTTCTGGATGTTGAAGAAGCGGCTACCGATGCCGTCGCTGTGGCCCGCGTTGTCTGACACGATCCAGGCGATGGTGTGCATGGCGTTCGAGTATTTCGTGGAATCCAGCAGGTATTGCCCGGCGCTGGAATTGCTGTTGGCGTAGCCGGGAAAGATGGAGGCGACGTCGCCGCGAGCGCCGCCGAATAACGGATTGCCCACGTAGACGCCATCGACACTCACCCAGATGGTGGAGCCGTTGGCGGGGATGGAGGACGGTTGGGGCGTGAGCGCCCAGCCATCGTTGCTGAAGAGGCCGGAGATGACCTGGCCGGGGAACGGCGTATCGAGAGCGCCAAACGGTTTGACGGCGCGGAGGTTGTCGACGGAGATAGTCCTGGTGCCGAGCTTGACCTGAGCACCCTCTTCATCGACGGCGATGGCGTGGAGTCTGAACGTGCCATTGCCTTTGCCGGGCAGCGGGTTCGTCAGCAGCATGTAGCCCCAGCCGGCGCGATAGGCGTGGGGGCTGGTGGGGTATTTCGCTTCCACGTCGGGACGGGAACCGGGGACAAAGAGGGCGTCGCCGATGTAGATGTAGCCATTGGGATGGACGGGCTCCGGGCCGACGGGGTCGCGCCAGATGGTGACCTTGTTCACGCCGATGTCGTCGAGCGCCCACCCGGTGACTGCGATGCTGCCGGAGATGCCGGTGGAGTTGTCGAGCGGGGTGTCGAAGGATCCGAAAGGAACCGCAGTGGAATTCTTGACGGTCAGGGCAGATTCCACACGGATCGGTCCATTGGTGGCGCTGACTGCGTTGATATTGATCCCGGGGATATAGGTACCCGCCGGGGGCAGACCGGTTGGCACGACGGAGATGCTGAGCATACTGCTTCCGTTGCCGGCGGTCGGCGTCACCTTGAGCCAGGGACTGTTTGGCACTGCGGTCCAGTTGTTGCTGCCTCCCTCCATGTTGAGATACACGTCCTGGGCGGGGGTGACCGACGAACCGTTGGCAGTCGCGGCGAAAGACAGGTAGTTGCGGTTGAGGGAAAGGCGGACAGGCAAAGTACACACGTCGAAGATGATTTTGGAGACGGGGCTCGAATTCCCGTAGAAGCGGGGGACAGCGTCTTGCGCGGGATTGAGGACGTTGATCTCGGGTGCAAAGCCACCGTAGATGTCAGCGGTGCCTAAGCCCGGCAGGGGATTGGCAGAATAGGTCATTTGAGCGATGAGCGAAAAGCTCGAAATGGCAGTCGGGTTCGAAGCGGTGACCTCATATACGGCGGAGCCATAGCCGCCTGTAAAGAGGGTGACCACGCCTGTGGAGGCATTGGCGGTGGAGCCATCGACGCCCGAAACGACGAGCGATGCGACATCTCCTGCGGAGGTGGCCAGGGTAGCGGGCACGGTGATTGTCACGTTGGCGGGAACACGCTCGAATCGTGCGCCGAAGCGAGTACCCTGGGTGGCCCTACCGGCGCCCGCTCCGATTCCGGTGAATACCGGGTTATAGAACATGGATTCCGTGGAGTAGTTGAACCCCGGAATATTCTGGCCACCTGCATTTTCCCTGTGGCGGAAGGAGGCATGCGCCTTTTCGGTGAAGTGCACGGCGTAGAGCTTTGTTCCGGGGGAGCACTGGCTGAAGACGGGGCTGGCCGCGGTGACGTTCATGCCACCCAGTAATGCTGAGGCCAGGATGAGCGGCGGACTGGTGAAGAATCCCTGGATCGGAGCGGAGAACGAGACGGTGCCGACGATGCTGGCACCGTAGGGAAAGCCGTTGACGTCCAGAGTGTGAGCGTTAGCTCGCATGTTGACCAGCCGCATCACCCGCGTCCGGCCATCTCCTGGCGGGTCAAAAGGGATGTTCGACCATCTGAGCAATTTGGGCGAAATCATCTGCGCGCCGAACACATTGGGTCTTGCAGGCCCCTTGTACTGGCCGTTTCCGAGGGCTGGCACAGTTCCCGCAAACGGGACCGCCGGCGCTTCCAATTGTTCGCCCGGCTGCGGCTCATCGATCAGCAGGAGCGCTTCCAAGCGCTGCGTGGGTAGATCGAGCATGCGGCTGGTCACTTCGGCGTTCAGGGACATGGTTACGTTCACCGCCGGGAGGGGGAGCCCGGCGGGCGTGGGTGTTCCTCCCGAACAGCTGATGACCACCTGAGCGAGTTGCTCCGCTGCGCCGTCTCTCCGCGGGTAGGTTTCGCTACCCGCTCTGGTATTACACTGCAATGGAGTTTGGGCGGCGGCGACGATCGCAAGCGAGGCGGCGAGACAGAGAAATTGAAGGCGGCGACAATCCACTAAAAATCTCCTAAACTCCTATTTTAGCGAAAAGCCGTCTCAGCGCGCTTCCACGCGGAATGGAATCGTAAGGACCCCGCCACAGCCCACCGGATTTTTGCAGACCAGAGTTGCCCCGGGACATTCACGGCTCCGATCACTTCGCCTCTCTGGTTCAGCCCCGTCGCCCCGAAGTTGTCCATCGTCGCGACCTTGTAGGGCCGGGGCGGCGGGGGGGGGGGGTGGACTGTGCCCAAAGCGCCCCGATCAGGAGCGAGTAAACCCAGGAAGCGCGAATCGAACGGTTCATCGGATTTCTCCTTGCGTTTCGGCCGGCACATGCACGCTGATGCGGTGCGTGGCTCCAGTGGTGCGATTGGTGAATTCAATGTCATAGGCGCCCTGGAAGCCCGGGGCCAGGCGCCAGGAGAAGCGGCCGTGGCGCGCACCGAGAGTCGAGCCTACCGGCAGCGGGCGCTGTTCATCGCCCACGATCAGGGCGCCCGTCCAATCGGCATCCGTGCCGGCGGAGGGGAGTTGGAACTCGACGCGGTCCAACGGGTGGGCTTCGAATCGGTCGCCGTCGAACGCCGACATTGCCGAGGTCTTGGGAGGCGCAGGTTCGGGTGCAGCCGCACCACCCGCGTTCGACACATGAAAGTACCGGCTGCCGACGCCATCGCCGTTGCCGCGGTCGTCGTAGACGATCCAATGGATGGTATGCATCCCGTTCGCGAGCTTGGTGCTGTCGATCGGGATCGAGCCGCCAGCGGTGGCGCCGTTGTTGTAGCCGGGAAAGAGCCCGGCTACATCGCTGCGGAACTGGCTATACGCCAACGCGCCCTGCGAGACACCGTCGATCTCCATCGTGATGGTGCTGCCATCCAGGCGAATGGTGGAGGGCTTGGGTGTAAGGGCCCAACCGGAGTTCAGGTACGCCGCGCCGGAGATGGTGGCGCCCTGACCGGGGGTGTCGATGGCTCCAAAGGGCTTTTTCGACGCCAGGTTGTTCACAGAAACTGTCTTCCTGCCGAGGCTGGCGCTGTTGCCCTGCGTATCGATGGCGATGGCTTCCAGCACATACGTTCCGTTGCCGCCGTTCGGCAGGGCGTTGGAGAGAAGCATGTAGCCCCAACCGGCGCGCCGGTTCAACGGCAGAGACGGGTAAAGGGCTTCGACGTCCGGGCGGGCGCCAGGAACAAACGTGGCAATGCCAACGTAAACCTTGCCGTTGCCTGCGACCGGCTCGCTGCCGGCGCGGTCGCGCCAGATCTCCACTCGATCGACGCCGATGTCGTCCAGAGTCCAGCCCGTCACCGCGAAGCCGCCCGCGAGATTGGTGGAGTTGTTGGCGGGCGTATCGAAGGAGCCGAACGGCGGTTTGGGGGGCGTTCCAGAGGGCTGGACTTCCAATGTGACGGGCAGGTTAACGCTGGGCTGGTCAGCGCCGGTAAGGCTGATGGTGATCTGGTAGGTTCCCGGGGCCGGAGTGGAACCGCCCTTGTTGTAGGCGATTGTCATCACGCCAGGCAGCGATGCCTGAGCGAGAGTGGCTGTGAGCTCTGGAGGATAGATCCGGTTCACGGTCCCAGAGACGGGGCCAGCACCGCTCAGGCGAATCTGGACATCCTGCGGACTGGTTGCGCCCGAGGCGCCGACGACGATGCGCAGGCTGGATGGGTACAGACTGACGAAGGGCAGGATCGATTGGTGGATGGTGAATCTCGTACCGTTGATGCTGACAGAGGAGGTCCGCGCCACGCCTGCGGTATTGGGCGGCACGTCGATCAGCAGCGACCCGTTGCCGGTGCCGGTTGCGGCGCCGCTGAAGGAGAGCCAGTCTTGTCTCATGCAGGATGAGCCTGAAGGGAGAGGTGATTCTCACACAAGA
>CAYVDY010000580.1:0-4511 GCA_964450255.1 uncultured Candidatus Solibacter sp.
TCATGCGTCATAGTTGCACCTCCGGGTGGATTTTGGCGGGCGGACGCCTAGATGATCCCCGCCAGTTTTTCTTTAATCTGCTCTGCGGTGAAGGGCTTCCGCACATAGCCGGCAGCGCCCAGCGAGACGGCCTCCATCACCTTGTTGCTACTACCCTCGGTGGTCACCATGATGACGGGCACACCCTTCGTGTGGTCCTGCGCCTTCAGCGCAGCCAGCAGTTGCAGGCCGTCCATGTTCGGCATGTTGATGTCGGAAAGGATCAGCCCAACGGTGACACCCTTCAGCTTTTCGAGCGCGTCCTGGCCATCGCTGGCCTCGATCACCTTTCCGATCGGCACATCGGCCTGAATCAGAACCCTTTGCAGGATCTTGCGGATCGCCGCCGAATCGTCGACGATCATGACGTCCAGTGACATTGGACACTCCCTCCCGTTGCTCAATTCCGCTCATCGGCAGAGCGGAGGGGAACGTGAGGGAAAAGGCGCGGCGTGCGCCGTCAGCCCAGTTGCGCAAGCACCGCGGCAGTCACCTCAGCCGTGCCGGCCGAGCCGCCCAGATCGGCAGGCAGCGCACTCCCGCGCCCCAGCACAGCCCGGACCGCATCTTCCATCTGCGCGGCCATGGCGCCCTGCTCCAGATGCTCCATCATCATGGACGCCGCCAGGATCGTCGCCAGCGGGTTTGCCAGGCCCTTGCCGGCAATGTCCGGAGCCGACCCGTGTACGGGCTCAAAGAGGGACGGGGCGTTGCGCCGCGGATCAAGATTCGCGCTGGGCGCCAGACCGATGCTGCCCGTGATGATCGCCGAAAGGTCGCTCAGGATATCTCCAAACAGGTTCGACCCCACTACGACATCGAAGCTCGCCGGGCGGCGTACGAAGTTCATCGCAGCAGCGTCCACCAGCAGCGAACTAGTGAGAATGTCGGGATACTCGGCCGCCACTTCGCGGAACACGCGATCCCACAGCACCATGCTGTATCCCTGGGCGTTGGACTTCGTAATCGAGGTCACGTGCCGCGCACGATTACGCCGCCGCGCCAGATCGAACGCGAATCGGATGATGCGCTCGCACCCGTGGCGCGTGAAGACCGACGTCTGCACGGCAACTTCCTCCGGCAGATGGTGGTAAAGAAAGCCGCCGACATTGGCGTACTCGCCCTCTGTGTTCTCGCGCACCACCACCATGTCGATGGAGCCTGATGCGTATCCGCGCAGCGGCGATTCGACTCCCTCATACAACACGGCCGGACGCACGTTGGCAAAAAGATCGAAGCCGCGCCGGATCGGAAGCAGCATCCCGTTCAACGTAATGTGGTCGGGGATGTCCGGGTGGCCAACCGCGCCCAACAGGATGGCGTCGGGGCGGCGCAGCCGGTCCAGCGCATCCACCGGCATCATCACACCGTGGCGGAAGTAGTAATCCGATCCCCAGTCAAACTCCTCAAAATGCAGTTGCACGCCATGCAGCGAAGCGGCCTTCTCCAGAACTCTCCGGGCGGCGGGCACAACCTCCTGACCGATGCCGTCGCCGGGCAGGAGCGCAATAGAGAGCTTCGTCATAGCACCATGCTAGCCTGTGGATCATGACACTGGCGAACCCGTTTTCACTCTCCGGCAAAACCGCCCTCGTCGCGGGCGCGAGCCGCGGCATCGGCCAGGCGATCGCGGAAGGTCTGGCCCGTGCCGGCGCCCGCACCATCCTGGCCTCGCGCTCCGTCGCATCGCTGGAGAAGATCGCCTCCGAACTCCGCGCCGAGGGCTGCGCCGCCGAGGCGCTGGAACTCGACATCGCCTCTCGCGCCTCCCGCCAGCATGCCGTGGCCGAGTTGCCGGATGTCGACATCCTCATCAACGTCGCCGGCACCAACGTCCGGAAGAAGTTCGAGGACTACACGCCCGAAGAATACGACCGGCTGGTCAATACGAATCTGACCGGCATTTTTGAACTTACCCAGGCCGTTGGCAGGCGCATGATCGAACGCGGTGCCGGCGGCAAAGTGGTGATGATCGGCAGCCTGACCTCCATTCTGGGCCTGCCCTACGTCAGCGTCTACACGGTGACGAAAGCAGCGCTGGCCGGGCTGAGCCGCCAACTGGCGGCCGAGTGGGGCCGTCACAACATCCAGGTCAACTGCATCGCGCCGGGCTTCATTCTCACAGATCTCAACCGGGATATGTGGGCGTCGCCGCACATGAAGGAGTGGCTGAAAGGGGTGCAGCCCAATCCCCGCCTCGGCACGCCCCAGGACGTCGCTCCGCTGGCCGTGTTCCTATCTAGCCGGGGCGCGGACTACGTCACCGGCCAGGTGATTGCCGTGGATGGCGGAATCGCCACCTCCGTGGTTTGGCCGTTCGAACCGGCATCCTGACCGGTAGACCTACGCTCGATCTGACTCAGCGAGTCAGGCGCACCTGTTTGTGTGGGTTCGTCTGGCCGGCGACGATCTCCACCTGCGCCCGCCGCAGGCCAAGCTCCTCGGCTAGGAATCGGATCAGCTCTTCGTTCGCCTTGCCTTTTTCGGGTACCGCGGCAAGCTTCACCTTGAGCGTGCCATCGCCCATCTCACCGGCCCATTGCGTCCTCTGACTTCTTGGAATTACGCGGACGGACAGTACGAGCTTGCCATCAGCCAGCAAGCGCGCGCGAAGGGCGTCGAGGTCCATGGGGCTATCGCAGCGGCGCCGAAATCATGTCGCCGGCCTTCAGCTGCCAGCCGGCCGTGGGCGGCGCGATGGAGGGCAGCGGTGAATATTCCGGGCCGAGCATAAAGATCCTGCCGAACTCCGCGATGCTGCACGTGCCGTTTTTCGGCGTGGGCTGCCTGGACAGATCCTTCAGGGACAGGCACTGCGCCCCTATCTCCACGAGATCGGCGGCCTTGGATCCCGGCGGAAGTTCGATGGCCGTGCGGGCCCAGCCGGATCGCTCGATGCGGTTCTTCCCAAGGCCCACCGCGGAGCCATGCCACCGCTGCGACGCCCGGCCACGCACGAGAATCTGGACGGCGGCGTTCCTGGAAGCCGTCTTAAACTCCACCACGAGGTAGTTGCGCGGATCGCTGATCTTCTCGCCATCGAATGTACCCGCCGGGCGCAACTTCCCTTCCCTCATCAGTTCCTCGCTCGCGATCCTGTAGGTAAACGCCGCCGCGTCCATCACCCTTTCCCGCGAACCATCGCGGAGATCGGCCAGCACCGGCGCCAACTGGTATCGGATGGGAGCGCCGGAGAGTGTAGCAGGCTCCACCATGTTGTTGTCCGTCACCGGCATCAGAATCGGATGGCTGCCCTCCCGCACTCCCGTATATGGAACGTCCTGGTGATCGCGGGTCTGGATGAGCGTCTTTACGGGCATTCCGGCTGCGTTCAGCCAGACGCGATAAATGTATTCGATGTCCGTGGTTCTACCCCAGCGCGCCATCAGATCGCGCGTGGAGGTGCCACCATCCTCGTTAGAGAAGATCACCGTGTATTCCAGAAAAGCGCCGGCAGAGTCCTTGCCACGCGTGCAATAAGCCAGCAAGGGAACGTCGGTGAACTGCCCCAGGGTATTCGCCCTGGCCAGAACGATGGGTGCATGTGCGAGGAAGTCGTCAGCGGAGTCCCGGAACTTGACGGCGCCGATGCGCAGGCCGGCTCCCGCAGCCGAGTACGTGGCATGGCGCTCCACCTTCAGTGTGTGCGAACCGGCATCGAGCGCACCCAGGAAGACACTGTACGGCCGCGCACCGGCGAAGACCATGAGATGCTGCTGCGTCTTGCCGTCCAACGTCAGCGTCGCCAGCGCCGCTTCACGTCCGGGCGCCGACCAATCGGCGTTGGGCGACTCCAGGATCAGATCGGCTACCATTTCGGCGCGCTGGCGAACGTGAAAACTGAAGTCGCCGGTTTGAGCCGTCAGTTGCGCGGCCGTGCCGAGCAGCAAGAGAAGTAGCGTGGCGGTGAACCGCTGCAGTGTTCGCAAGAGGCGCTCCGTTTTGACTGGTTTCGAAAGTGTGGCGGCCACGCTGCCTGCCTCGCGCAGTGCGGCAAGCTCCCTGGCGGAGCCGGAGAGGACGACTACGGGCAACTGAGCGTCCACGGCCTGCAGATCGGCTATAAGACCGAGTCCGTCCTGGGCATGAGGGAGTCCAAGGTCCATCAAAACGCAGCCGATTCCGCCGGCCCGCGCCATCTCCAGGGCGTCCGGCGCGTTAGCGGCGTCCTGCACGGTGTGTCCGGCGCGTTCCAGAATCAGGCGGCGCAGGACACGTTGATCAGGGTTGTCTTCCACCACCAGAACGGTCGCCATGAATGGATCAGTTCTCGAAGTCGAGGCGCGCGATGACAAGTTGGGGCAGCGGCTGATTCCATGTGCTCGGGATCGAGTCGAATGGCAACCGGAAGGCGCGCGTCTCACCGGTCTTCAGGCTGGCGCCGGTGCGCTTCACGATGGCCACCCGCTCGCGCAGAATCAACTGTCCATACGGGTCGTAGAAGACGCAGTTGATCTCGACGAGCCGCAAAG
>CAYVDY010000581.1:0-4511 GCA_964450255.1 uncultured Candidatus Solibacter sp.
GAGGAGAAGCAACTGCGCGGCACTCGAATTGCGACGCCCCGGAGCGCACTGACGATCGTCTCGAACTACTTCCCCGAGAGCAAAGTGGAGGCGTCCGGCAGCGCCGTGGAGGCTGCCGAGGCTGTCTGCCTGAAGCGGGCGGACGCAGGTATCTTCGCGGCAATGTACTTGCGTCAGCTCATCGGGTCGCTACCGGCGGGATGCCAGGGCATGGGATTGAGCGTCCTGGACATTCAGCCTCAAATGGAGTACAGCCTGATTGCGCGGAGAGAGCGTGAACGGGACGCGCGCAGATTGCGGACACGGCTGGACGAGATCATCGCGGATGGAACCCTTGCCGGCATTTCGATGCGAAATTCACCCGTCTCCACGCCGCAGGCGGTCCGGATGGGAGAGGTTCTGAGGGCGCAGTTCGAGCGAAGGACAGCGGACGTGACGCTGATGGCGGGCATGGCGGTTCTTCTGGTCTCGATTCTGTTTGGGCTGAGGCAGTACCGTTCCCGGCGGAAGTTGAGGGATCTGAACCAGCGTCTGGAATCGGAGATGGCGAAGATACTGCGAGCCCAGGAGGCGCTGCGCCAAAGTGAGGAGCGGTTCCGCACACTGTTGTCATCGGCTCCACAGGCGGTGTTGGTGATAGACAGCGCAGGGGTGATCAACTACGCGAACGCCCGGTGTAGCTCAATGTTCGGATTGCAGCCAGCGGAGATAGTGGGGGTGGACGTACGGGCCCTGATCCCCGGGTGGACGGTTGCCGAATCGACAGGCGAGAAGGAGTGGGCGGCGGTTCGCGGCGGCGGTTCGTCGTTTCTGGCCGAGGTCACGATGGGGGAGGTCTGGCGGGATGGAGAGCGGCAGGTGCTCGCCTTTGTGGCGGACATCTCCGAGCGTGTGGCAATGGAAGCGAAGGTGCGGGAATCGCAGCGGCTGGAGAGCGTGGGGCAGTTGGCGGGAGGGGTGGCTCACGACTTCAACAATCTGCTGACGGTGATCAAGGGGTACGCCGAACTCCTGAAGTTGGGGGCTGCCAGCAGCGGTGCGGCGCGGGAACCTGTGGAGCAGATCGCGCGGGCGGCGGATCGGGCGGCCGGCTTAACGCAGCAGTTGCTGGCCTTCAGCAAACGGCAACCGACGGTACCGCGGATTGTGGATTTGAACGTGCTGGTTCGAGACGCGGAGATGATGCTGCGGCGCCTGATTCCGGAAGAGATTGCGCTTGAGTTTCGGCCGGCCGCCGGTGAGGCTCGTGTCATGGCGGACACGGGGCAACTGGAGCAGGTGGTGATGAACCTGGTAATCAATGCACGGGATGCAATGCCCTCAGGCGGGCGGGTCATGATCGAGACCAGGGTTGTGGCGCCAGACGCGGCCGCGACGGATGTGCCTCCCGGGCGCTATGTGATGCTGAGCGTTTCGGACACGGGCACGGGGATCGCTCCCGATGTGCGGGAGAGAATATTCGAGCCGTTCTTCACGACTAAGGAGCTGGGCAAAGGCACCGGGTTGGGCCTATCCACGGTGTACGGCATTGTGAGGCAGAGCGGCGGCTTCATCCGGGTGGATAGCCAAGTGGGCATGGGAACGACGTTCGAGATTCTGCTGCCCCATAAGGACGAGGCACCGGAAGAGCACCCGGCGGAAGCTCACGCGGCTGGGAGCCGTGCTTCAGAGACCGTGCTTGTGGCGGAGGATGATCCCGCAATCCGGCAACTCGTGAGAACGGTGCTACAGAACAATGGCTACCGTGTATTGTTGGCGACTGATGGATTTGAAGCGCTGGAACTGGCGAAGAGTCATGCCGGAGGGATTCACCTGTTGCTGACAGATTCGTTAATGCCGCATATGGGCGGGGAGGAGCTGTCCTCCGAGTTCGCATTGCTGCATCCGGAGGCCAGGATTCTGCACATGTCGGGCTACAACGAGGGCCTCATAGAGGGGATGGGCCGGCGTCTGTTGCCGAAGCCCTTCTCGCCGGCGCAACTTGTAGCAACTGTTCGTGAGGTGCTGGATGCGCCGGAGGCCGTTTAGAGCGGGCGGGCGCGAAGGTCTCGGAATTCCACGCGGCCGTCGTCGCTGTGGATTTGGAGGCCGATGCGGCCGGGCTTCGTCACTTCAGCCGGGAGTTTGTCGAAGCTGGCGGTTTGCTGGCCATCGACCCATACTGTGCAGCGGGCTCCTTTGACGCGGATCTGCAGGAGGAACCAGCGTCCTTCCAGGTCCGCTTGCAGCGTACTGCGCTGGCGGGCATAGACGGAGCCGGTCTGGTAGACGGCATCGACGGGGGAGTAGATCTGCACTTCGAAGCCGCGGTTGGGACCTTCGGGCTGGCCGCGCAAGAAAATTCCGGCGTTGACGCGGGCGTGGGTGCGGACCACGGCGGTTAGCTCGAAATCGTCCAGCACGGCGGGCGGATAGAGGATGGAGTGGCCGTTCATGCCCTCGATAACGCCGTTGTCGATGCGCCATTCGCCGCTATCGCCGCGCTTGCCCCAGGACTGAAGAGAGTCCTCTGGGGCGAGGTCGAGGATGCGCGGGCCCACCGTGGTGAAGTCTTCCACATTGATGTTGCGGAGGGCGTAGGCGTAGCCCATGTCGGGGAAGCCGATGCGGCCGGTGCGCAGGCGGTTGGCGAGGGCCGGGTTTCTGGAGAGGTCGAGTTCCTGCAGGACGACGTCGTCAATGGTGACCTTGCAGAGCGCGCCGCGGAGCTCGATCTCCACGGTGTGCCATTCCTCGAATGAGGGCGGGAGGACCTTTCGCGGCGGCAGGACACCCATGATACCGCCGGTGATCCAGGGCGTGGATTCCTTGTGGTAGTCGTGGGCAAGGGTGATGGTGATGCCGGTGTGCTGGGGGCGATCCGACCGGGCGGCGCGGAGGATAACGGCGGCCTCCGCCCATTGGGCGAGCTTGTATTCGAAGCGCAGGCGGAAGTCCTGGTGCTCTGTATCGGTGTAGATCCAGTTGCCGGCCTGGCCTTTGCCGGAGGTCCGCAGTTCGCGCTGGGCAGTGAAGAAAGAAGGGTGGGGGCCCTGCTGTTCCCAGCCCTCGAGGTTCTTGCCGTTGAAGAGGGAGCGCGGCGCGGCGGCGAGGGAGATTGACAGGAGCAGCAGGGCGAGGGCGGATCTCAGCACGCTTCCAGAATACCGGCAACGGCGTGGAGCGTGGACGCGATGCGCACGCTGGCCACTACGGCTTCGGCGGAGAGACCCTTTTCACGGACGACCGCGGCATGGGACTTGACGCAGGCTTCGCAGCCCTTGATGGTGGAGACGGCGAGGCAGGCGAGCTCGAAATCGATGGGGTCGCCGCCGTGATTGCGGATGGACTGCATGCGCAGGCGGGCGGGGATCTGGTCGTACTCGCCGCCGGCGACAAAGTGGCGGAAGCGGTAGAAGACGTTGTTCATGCCCATGATGGCGAAGGCGGCTTTGGCGGAGCTGAGCTGGGCCGGTGAGAGCTTGGCGGCGGCCTCGGCGACGATGGTCTCGCTGAGCCTGGGGTTGCGCGAGGCAAGGGCGCAGGCGACGGCGGTAGTCCAGGTCTGTTGCTCGGTGAGCTCGGTCTGGGCCAGAACGGTCTGCAGGTTCAGCTTGAGATCGCGGGCGTAATCGGGGAGAGAGTCTTGGAGTTCAGTGAGTGTCATAGGGAAGGGGTGGGGCGGCGCGGATGCCGCCCCGTGAGAACGTTTAGAGGTGGATGGTGTCCTGGCCCTTGTTCCAATTGCAGGGGCAGAGTTCGTCGGTCTGGAGCGCATCAAGGACGCGCAGGACTTCGGTGCTGTTGCGGCCGACGGAGAGGTCCGTGACCATGACGAAGCGGATGATGTTTTCGGGGTCGATGATGTAGACGGCGCGCTGGCTGACGCCGGCGTTGGGGTCGATGATGCCGAGGGCGGAGGAGAGTTCGCGCTTGACGTCGGCGAGCATCGGGATGGGGAGGTTCTTGAGATCGGCGTGGTTCTGGCGCCAGGCGAGGTGGACGAACTCGCTATCGATGGAGGCGCCGAGCAGGACGGCGTCGCGATCCGCGAAGTCCCTGTTCAGGTTAGCGAAGGCGACAATCTCCGTGGGGCAGACGAAGGTGAAGTCCTTCGGCCAGAAGAAGATGACCTTCCACTTGCCGGGATAGGTATCGGTACCGATCTCGGTGAAGGCGGTCTTGAGATCCGTGCTGACCGTGGCCTGCACTTTAAATTCGGGGAATTTCTGTCCAACTCCAAGCATTGTGTATGGGCTCCTTAGCTAGTTTTGAGGGCGGAGGCGCAAGCGGGGCAGAGGCCTTGGAACTCCACGGTGTAGCGGAGGATCCGGTAGCCGGCCTGGAGCTTGCGGCTGAGGTGAATGGGCTCGAGTTCGGACTCATCGAGGTCGACGATCGCCTTGCAGCGGGTGCAGACCAGGTGGTGGTGTTCGGCGAGGTTGGCCTCCAGACGGAGCGACCCGGGGTGGGGGCCGACCTCGCGAAGCAGTCGGGCTTCGCGAAAAGTGCGGATGGTCTTGTAGACAGAG
>CAYVDY010000582.1:0-4506 GCA_964450255.1 uncultured Candidatus Solibacter sp.
GGATGTAGGACGTGCTGTTCTGGCTGCACCATGCGTGGATCGAGGTGATGGCGCCGTCTTCGGACTTCTCCAGATCGTGCACGGCCGTGTTGAGGAGCAGTGTGATGTTGGGCTCCGCGATGACCTTTTCCAGCAGAATGGTGTCGAGGATCAGCGGGTTCCCCTCGGGGTTGCGGTACATGTTCTCGACGAGCAATTCGTCGATCACTCCACCCTCGCGCGCCCAGCGATTATTGTTACCCATGTGGGAGGTGGCGCCGAGGATCCACAGCCGCACCTCGCTGGAGGCATTGCCGCCGAGCACGGGGCGGTCCTGCACGAGGATGACGCTGATGCCGGCACGCGCCGCGGTGATGGCCGCGCAGGCGCCGGAGAGGCCGCCGCCGGCGACTACGAGATCGGCCTGCAACGTGTCCTGCCGCGGGGCGCGGAACGGGCTGGGTTCAGATCGCTGGAGCATGATGTGCCTTACTTATCCTGTGGTTTCGTGTAGAAGCGAACGTATTCGAAGATCACCTCGCCGGGCAGCCGGCTGTCGTCCACCTTGTCGGTCTTGCCGAGGTAGGAGGCGATGGAGGTAAGCCAGATGTTCTCGCCGCCCTTGGCGCGCTGCGAGATGTCCACGGTCTGTTGGAGGACGCCGTCGAAGAAGTACTTCACGTGCGTGGGCGTGTACTCGCAGCCATAGACGTGGAAGTCAGAGAGCGGCGGCGTGGTCACGTTCTTGTGGCCGTAGGAGACGTGCTGGCCCAGCCACTTGTGCGTGTTGATGCCGTAGGAGTTCAGGTTGATGGAGTCGTTCTCGATGACATCGAATTCCAGCGCGGCGATGCCGGTGGCTGTGCCGCCCTGGCCATCGTGGCGCATCATCCAGAACGAGGAGTGCCAGCCCTTTCCGGCATTGATGCGGAAGCGGGTTTCGTAGTAGCCGAAGCCGAATGCCTGCTTGCTGATGACGCCGGCTCCGGTGTACTCCATGCCGCCGGCGCGCTCCTTCTTCAGCAACAGGATGAGGTTGCCGTCGCGGAGGACGACATTGGCGGGCAACTGCGTGCTCCAGTGTTTGGAGTCCGTGCGGTAGTCCCACTTGGCGGTGTCGAGGGCGGTTGAATCGAATTCGTCGGCCCAGGTGAGTTGATAGCTGGGCGGCGGTGCGGCGAAGCAAGCGAGAGCGACAGCGAGGAGCGGGAGTAGTCTATGCGTATTCAGCATGAGTGCCTCAGTAGTTCCTTTGCGGGCGGCCCCAACCGGGACCCCAGAATGGATAGTCGTCAAAAAGGGCGTTCCCGGCGATGCGGGGATCGGCCGTGGCCTTCAGATGCGCGGTGAGCCGGGCGGCCAGCAGCTGGCGGGTCTCCACATGGCGCGGCTCAGCGGCGATGTTCTTGATTTGCGCCGGATCCGTCTGGAGATCGTAGAGTTCCTCGGCCGGTCGGCGGCCGAAGGCGAGTTCGTGGAACTGCGCGAAGGCAGGATCGCCGCGATGGTCGGTGATGAAACGGCTCTCGCTATCGCAGTTGACGGGAGGTTCGCAGGCTGGCAGGCGATCGGGCGCGAAGTTACGAATGTAGAGATAATCGCGGGTACGGATGGCGCGGCAAGGATAGCCGGCTGCGTTCGCGCGCGCCGGGGAATGGCGTTCGCGACCTGTGAAGACCTCGCTGCGGGAGGCGTCGATGCTTCCAAACCGCTGCGAATCGAGCACGTTGAGGAAGCTGCGGCCGGTCATCCCGGACATAGGCGGCAGCCCGGCGGCCTGCAGGAAGGTAGGCGCGAAATCGGAGTGACTGACGAAGTCTTCGACGACACGGCCGGCCCGCACACGGCCGGGCCAGCGGATGGCCAGGGGCATGCGGACACCCCAATCGTAAAGATAGGTTTTGGCGCGCGGGATCGACATTCCGTTGTCGCTCGTCACGACCACCATGGTGTTCTCCGCAAGGCCGGAGCGATCGAGTTGAGAGAGCGTAACTGACAGTTCGCGGTCAAATTCCTCGATTGCGGCGTAGTAATCGAGGAAGTGCGAGCGGCACTCGGGCAGGTCGGGCATCCAGGGCGGGAGCTTGGCCTCGGGGAGTTTCTTCCCCGCCTTTATGCCGCCGTCCTTCGGGTAGGGTTCGTGGGGCTTGGTGCTGCCCTGCCAGAAGAGAAAGGGCTGGTCTTTCTGGCGCTTGGCTAGAAACTGTTCAAAGTTGGCGAATTTGGGGCCAGCCGGGTTGCGGCTGCGGCATTGCTCCGGGGCGATCCGGTAATGGTCGATGGTGGCGGGATCGTCCGAGTTGTTGAGCCGTCCGGGGCCCCAGCCTTTTCCGGAGAAGCCTATGTGATAACCGGCTGCCTCGAAAATGTCGGGGTAAGTGCGGAACTTTGCCGGCAGGTGAGCGCGCATATTGGCGCCCTGTTCCAGGCGCCAGAAGGCCTGGCCCGTGAGGATGGACGCGCGTGACGGCGCGCAGGAAGGTGATCCGCAGTAGGAGTGGCGGAAGTTGACGCCCTCGGCGGCGATGCGGTCAAACGCCGGGGTGCGGATGGCTGCGCCCGCGTCCAAGCCGGTGTGCAGCCAGGACTGATCGTCAGAGATGACGAACAGGATGTTCGGACGCTCCTTCTCCGCCGCCAACAGAGGCGTCACGGCGGCCTGGAGAAACGCGCGGCGGCGCATCAGTTGGCCTTTTCGGCTCCGCGAGTCATGGCGGCCTTGAGTTCGTCGAGGTGCTGCTGGTAGACGCCGCGCGGTGTGGTATTGTGCCGCTTCGCGACGGCGGCGGCCATGCCCACCACCTCGCCCATCATGCCTGTCGTGCGCATGACTCGAACCGTACCCAGGGCCACGTGGGTGACGCTGATGTTGCGGCCGGCCATGAAGAGGTTTTCGACGTTGCGCGAATAGAAGCAGCGATAGGGGATGGTGTAGGGCGCCTTCTTGCCGAAGTGGGCGACGGAGCGAAACTCCTCGCCAGGGAACTGTTTCGCGTGGCTGGGCCCCGGTTCGTGGAGGTCGATGGACCACGTTGCCGTAACGGCCGCGTCGGGGAACTGGCGGTTGTCCTGGATGTCCTGCTGCTGCAGGATGACGTCGCCCAGGAGACGGCGGGACTCACGCTTGCCGCCGACGTAGGCGACCCAGCCGAGGCGCAGATTGGCGTACTTGGCTTTATCGGCGGCGCGGTTCTTCTGGAACGACCAGTTGCCGTAGACCGCGCGGAAGCCGTGATCGCGAATCGACTCGAAATCGCGGATCTGATCGCGATTCTGGCCTGTCTCCCAGTTCCAATCGCCGCGCGTGGCCTTCTGTGCAGTCTGTTCGGTGAACTGCACTGCCCACGGCGTCTCGGGGAAGGGCACCGGCTTGGCGGCGTCTTCGGAATACCACATGACGGATGTGCCCATGACGAGGTGATCGGGCACGATGGGCGCCAGCGGCTCGCCGGTTTCGCTGCGGCTCTCGCGGCCGTAGCGATGATCGGCGCCGGCGAGATAGCCGATGGTGCCGTCGCCGGTGCAATCGGCGAACAGCGGAGCGCTGTAGCGCAGTTCGCGGCCGGTGAGGACCTCTGTCGCGATGACGGTGGCGATGCGCGTGCCGTTCATGGCGACTCCGGTGGCACGGGTGTTGAGGAAGAGTTTGATGTTGGGCTCGGCGCGGACGATGCCGAGCTTTTTCTCGTCGTCGTAGCTGGAGGCGGGCTGGGCGTTGCCGGAGCCGCGCTTGGCGTCGAGTTGATCGACGATGGCGCCGATGGCGGGGTAGGGCGGCAGGTTGATGTTGCCGCCGAGATGGACTCGCACGTCGGAGCTGTTGTTGCCGCCAAGCAGGGGGCGGTCCTGAATGAGGGCGACCTTCAGGCCGAGGCGGGCGGCGGCGAGTGACGCGGTTGTGCCGGCCATGCCTCCGCCGACGACAACGAGATCGAACGTTCCGGCGTCGTGCGGGGCGGCGGGTAGTTTGAGCGTCTGGCGGCGGAAGCGTGCCAGCGCGTCACCGGTATCGGGCGGCCGCAACGCGGTGTCGGTGGTGAGAATGATGGCGTCGCAGCGGCCTTCGAAGCCGGTAAGGTCATGCAGAGCCAGCGTTGCCTTGCCCTGGGGGAGATCCACGCTGCCGCCGTCCTGCCAGTGCCACTTCGCTCCTTCCACGCCGAAGGTGGCCGGCAGCTTTCGGCCGTTGATCAGAACCTGGAAACGGCCCGGCGCGCCGGGCGCTTTCCAAGTGCCCACCCAGTCTCGGGTGCGAACCCAGACACGATAGGCGCCGGCTTTCGGCAACTGCACCTCCGTGCTGGCGTCGGCGACGGGCGTGCCCATGCCGTGGGCCAGCACGAACGGCGAGCCCATCTGGTCCATGAACTGCTGATCCACCACCCAGCCGCCGAGGTGTTGGAAGCTCTCTGTTTCGATGAGAACGGTTTGACCGGAGGCCGCCGATGACAGGGAGGGGAGTGGGAAGGAAAGGACGTAGTGCTTCATGAGGTCCCCAGTTTTGACCCCGGCGTGCCGCGGATGTCC